>JAITEZ010000029.1 GCA_031281735.1 Deltaproteobacteria bacterium
AGAGAGCAAGAGAGAGAGGGGGGGGAGAGGAGAGAGAAGGGAAGGAAGGGGGGAAGAGGAAGGGAGAGAAAGATGAAAATAGAAGAAAAACGTGGAAAGAGAGGGGGATAAAAGTACGCAATACGTTGGCCCGATCGGCGTGGCATCCTGGACTTGGGGTGCACCCGATGCTATATTCAGGCCGGATTAAGGCGGGACTGCGTTTCCGGCCCTAACCCGCAGGAGGCCCTTCGGGGTGCCACGGGGCCGGTTTTTTCCGAACCGCCGCGGGATCGGGCCCTGAGCCGTAGCGCTCCGGGCGGTCACGCTCAGGATAGGGGACCTTCGGGAGCCCCGGCCCGGGTAACCGAGGTTTTCGCCAGGCGCGGAGGTACGCCTCCGGCCCGCCACGCGGCTGTTGTGCCGCGCCCGCCCCGGGGCCCCGGTTCTCGCGGGGCGGGGGGCCCAGGAAGAGGTGGTGGCTGACATGCCGATTGGAACTGGCCAAAGGGTGCTGATTGTCGACGACTCCCCGGTGATGCGGCAGATGCTCTACAAGCTATTCCACAGCCAGGGTTTCGAGGTGGTGGGGCAGGCCCGCGACGGGGAGGAGGCGCTCGCGCTTTTCGAGGAGCTCCAGCCGGAGCTCACGACCCTCGACATCGTCATGCCGAAGCTTCGGGGGACGGAGGTCCTGGAGAGGCTTCTGGGGAAGTACCCCGCCGCCAAGATAATCATGGCGTCCTCGGTCTCGGACGCCAGGACCGTGATGCACTGCCTGAAGGTGGGGGCCAAGCAGTACATCATCAAGCCCTACGACGAGGAGAAGGTGATGTCCGCCGTGCGGAAGGCCCTCGACCTGGGCTGACGGGGGAGCGGGCCGGGACGGCGGCGCGGCGGCCCGGCCGGAGGTTGACATGAGCGTAACCGACGAGAATCTGGCCGAACTGTTCGAGCAATACAAGGACGAGGTCCGGGAGACCATCGAGACGCTCGACAACGAGCTGGTGAACCTGGAGCAGGATCCGACGAGCAGCGAGACCATATTCTCGCTGTTCCGGCACATGCATTCCCTCAAGGGCTCCTCGAAGATGTTCAACGTGGACAACATCGCGAACATCGCCCACCGTCTCGAGGACCTGATGAGCATGATCGACAAGAACAACTCGATCCTCGTCAAGCACCCGAAGATAGTGGATTTCCTCTTCAAGGGCAACGACATCTTCCGCGACATCATCTCGAGGCTGGAGGAGGACATCTCCTACACCAGCATGACCACGGATCATCTGGCCTTCGTGGCCGAGATCCAGGCTCAGATAGACAAGATTAACCGCCGGGACTCCCAGCTGGTGGACGCGGCCCGGAAGCTCCTGGACGTCCTGGAGAACGTCCTGCCCGGCCTGGAGGAGACCGAGGCGGAGACGCTCAGGCGCGACATGGCGGATCTCTCGACGGGGATAGCCCTCGCTACCCTGGAGGAGGACTCCGCGAACCAGATCCGCTTCAACTACAACGGGTCCGATCTCACCGAGGCCGTCCGGGTGATGGAGGAGATCCTGGGGAAATTCAAGGAGGGCAAGGCCCAGCCTGGCGACGGCCAGGCCTTCCTGGACGCGGCCAACGGCCTCTACTCGCTCATGGCGGAGGTCGCCACCGAGGACGCCATGGGCCTGATCGCCGAGCTGGGGGACGGGCTGAACCTCTTCTCCGACAGGAAGCTGGAGATGGATCAGATAGTGGTCGAGTTCTTCTCCAGCATGCTCTCCGACCTCAAGGGCAAGTTCCAGGTGGAGGTTGAGGCGCCGGCGGTCAAGTCCTCGCGAGCGTCCAAGTCCTCGTCGGTGGTGAAGGAGCCCCAGGTCAAGACCATCCGCGTGGACGAGGCCAAGATCGACCTCTTCCTGGAGTCGGTTGGCCGCCTGATCACCAAAAGCGAGATCCTGAACCACCTCCAGTTCTCCTTCCGCAAGGCGGGCGTGGACATAGGGCTCCTGCGCGACTTCTCCACCGTCTCGCGCACCATCTCCAACGACATCGTGAACCTCCAGCGCTCCATCATGGAGGTCCGGCAGGTGGAGATGAACAATATCCTGAAGAAGTTCCCCCGCCTGGTCAGGGACATATCCCACAAGATCGGCAAGGAGGCCGAGATGGTGATCACGGGGGAGCGCGTACCCATCGACAAGAGCCTCCTGGACGACGTGGAGCAGGCCATGGTCCATATCGTCCGCAACGCCGTGGACCACGGCCTCGAGCTGCCTGAGGAGCGCCTGGCGGCCGGCAAGCCCCGCCGGGGCTCGGTCTCCATCACGGTCACCCAGGAGGAGGCCGCCATCTTCATCGAGGTGGCCGACGACGGCCGGGGGCTCGATCTCGAGAAGATCAAGGCCAAGGCCGTCGAGCGCGGCGTGCTCACGCCCGAGCAGCTCACGTCCATCTCCGACAAGGACGCCGAGATGCTGGTCTTCAGCTCCGGGCTCTCCACCAAGGATCAGGCGACGGATCTCTCCGGCCGCGGGGTGGGCATGGACGTCGTGATGACCAACCTCAAGAAATGGAACGGCGAGGTGGTCATAGACAACCGTACGGGGCAGGGCCTCGCGGTCGGCATGCGGCTCCCCATCACCAACACGCTTCTCACCAAGGAGGCCATCATGCTCCGGGTGGGGACCAGCACCTTCTGCCTCCCCCTGGAGTGCGTGAACGAGATAGTGACCGTGCCCCGCGAGGACGTGCACCACCACAAGGAGGGCGCGGTATTCCGCCACCGGGACATGGTCATCTCGGTGATCGACCTCAAGGCCCTCCTGGGCCTCCCCGATCCGCCGCCGGTCCGCCGCGAGGACGCCGGGGATGCGGGGTTCGGCGGCTGGCCGTCTACCGGGGCTGGGGTAGCCGCCGAGGGCGCGGGGGATCCCGCCGGCCCGGGTGCCTCCGGGAGCCCGGAGCCCCGGCCGGACGGGGGTGCTGGTACGGGGGGCGGGGCGGACGCCTCGCCCGGGGCGGTGCCGGGCGGCGTGATCGAGCGCAGCGGGGGCACTCTGGTCTTCATCATCCTCCGCGGCAAGACCGACACGCGGCAGTCCATCCTGGCCGACGAGATCCTGGGCCAGCAGAAGATAGTCATCAAGGAGTTCGAGCTGGAGACCTTCCGGAAGCTCCCCTACTTCAACGGCCTCACGCTCCTGGGGGACGGGAGGGTGGTGCTCATCCTCGATTCCGACAGGCTCATCGAGTCTTGAGCGGTGCCCCCCCGCGCCGCGTTACCGTCCCGGCCTGAGCGCGTCCCGTGGCCGGCCGGGGCGGCCGCCGGCGGGTCTCACCCGCGTCCCCGGCTCGCCCGCGCGCCGCGGAGGCGCGCGGGCGAGCCGGGGACGCGGAGGGGCAGAAAGCTCCGGGCTTCCCGAGGCGCGTGCCGGCGCGGCGCCCGGCGCGCCGGGGGACGGCAGGGGGATACCCCCCGTCCTGGGAGCGGCCCGCCCGCAGCCTGGAGCGGGTTGGCTTGCGATCCCCCTTCCCGCCCTGCGGCCGCTTATGCCCGCGGGAGCCTGCGGATCCAGGCCTGCAAAGGGGAGGCGGGGGATGGCTGGAGCCTCAAGCCGGGGGATGTGCAAGGGTGGAACGTTCATTCCCGGCTGGCCCGCATCTAGTGGGCATTAGGATTTAACCTTAGGGTTGCCTGATTGCAGGGGAACTACATTCCCCGGGCAGATTGTGTAATTCCAGTCGCCCTGACAGTCATGATATCTGATGTTCATGCTCATGAAATCAGAGTCGGAAACCTTAACGCCCGTTTCATGCTTTCAAGAATCCAGGAAGCTTTTCGCGGTTAGCCCGGTGCCTGTCCCGGCGTTTCGAATCAGGTTGATAATTGTCTCGGAACCGGTCAGGGGCCTTGCCCGCCGGTCCATGCTGACAAAGGGAAACAGGCGGTGCCCTGGCTTGTTCCATTTGGATGTCCCGGGAGGGAAATGACACACGGTCACTGGCTTCCCGATCTCATCGCTGAACCCCTGCAGCAGCCGTTTCCACGGCCCGGACCGGTAAGGATTGCTACCGCCGCCGGCGGTGACGAGAACCGAATCGGAGCGCCCGTAAAGATCATGTCCGGATTCATGCCGCCAGACGCGGACGGAGTCCGCGGCTAAGCCGGGGGTGCCGTGGCTTGTCCACGCGTTGATCAGCGCGGTGTCCGTCCCGAGATCGGGTATCCCGTACGGGTTCGTCCCCGGCAGCCAGGGGGACGGGAAATCACGGCTGTTGACCTTCACGCCACCCCCCCCCTGGCCGTCCGCTCCCTGCCGCCGCCCCTCCTTCTTCCCGGTATCCACGGACAGGACCGGATTGCCCCGTTCCTGCATCCGTCCCGATTCGGCGTTGATGTACTCGAGCTGCTCGTCGCGCAGCGGGTGTCCGGAGCCCTCAGGCGCCTTCAGGTTGCCCTTGAGGCTGTAATTTGAGTCGTGGGGCAGGCGGTACGCCAGCCAGTCGGAGGCCTCATGGCCTACCGCTTTCAGCTCGCCGGCCAGGTTTTCAAGGCTCCTCGTCGTCCATCTCAGGGACGGTTCCGGATCCCCCCGCGCGGCCGGCTCTATCAGTCGGCCCAGTGCCTCGCGCAGCCCCGGCGGCGTCTCCTCGGCCGGCTTGCGCCCCCGCCAGCGGCCCTCACGCGATCGGCCGGAACGGCAAGACGCCGCTCCCCCGTTTCGCGCACGGACCCGCTGACCGTGTCCGCAGACATGCCGGAAAGGCGGGAGACGGAGGCGATTCCCCCGTGCCCTGGCAACTCGGCGATGGTCCCGAAGTACAGTCGCAATGCCCGCTCATCAAGTATTTGGCCTGCAGTTGCGAACCTTTGGTTAAGATATCCCCTACTTGTCCTACTGGGAGATTATATCGAGTGTTCCAATCATTGGATGTGTATAGATGACGAGAGACCTAAAGTCAACTTGGTTATTGGTTAATATCACTATCATGTATATTATTTAAGAATGAAAGGGTTGATTAAAAGTCCCCGGTTATTCCCTAGTGGATCCTTAGTTTCGCCTGATCGACGCATGCCTGACTGACGCTTGGGCGGGCTGCCGGGAGGCGGCGGGCCGGGCTTCATCCGGCCGCCGGATGCGGTTTGCCGCGCCGGCTCCCCGGATCCCCGCCTGCCTGATACTGCGCCGCCGCCCCGCGCAGGGCCCCCTCCGCGCCCCCGCCCGCAGCCCCCGGCCCCCTCCCCGGTCCGGTGCCGGGGTGCGGGTGACACGACAGGCGGGATCGCTTCCGCGCGGGAAGCCCCGGCGCCTTACCTCACGCCTCCCGGCTCGCCGCCCCACGCGCGCCTCCCGCCGCGCCCGGCGGCGCGTGACCGGCGCAGCGGGAGGCCGCGGGCCACGCCGGAGAACGGCGCGGGGATTCACCGGCCGCCGGAGGGATGATTGCCTCGCTGGCTGCCCGCCTGTCAAGCGATTCGCCCGCGATTCCGAACGGATCTGCCGGATCTCCACATTGTCAGCCCCGGGGGCTCCTATGTCTTACTGGTTAGCAATGGGGATATCGTGACGGTATTGGAGCCTCGAATCGGAGAATTCCCGTGGAATTGGTACTAATTTACCCTAATTGCAGCCTGGTCGGCAGGAAGAGAGACCCGCCGCCGACCGGCCGCTGCCGTCCCTCAACTGCCGCACCGGCGCCCGGAACCCCGCTGCCCGGAAACCGCGGCGCCGCCCCTCCCGCGACCAGCGTCACGCCTTTCGCGCGCCGCCCGCGGCGGCGTCCCTGCCCCGGACCTGCGGGCTGGCGGGGCGCGCACTTCCGCAGGCACGGCTGGGCGCCCTCGGGACGGCGGGCCGGCGGCACCGGGACATCGAGCGTTGCTTCAGCTTTCCCGCGGGGATGTATAATTTAGTTAAAGCGAAGCATCAGGTTCGCGCGTCTTCCCCGGGCTCCCGCGGCGGCCCTGTCCCTGCGGCGCCCTGTGCGCCGGTGCATGGCGCAACGCGCATTTCAGGACGCGGTACGCACGGGAGCGCCGGGGCCGTCCCGCGACGGCGGACGCGGGGCCGCGGCCGCGCCGGCGCGCCCTCCCCGCGCTGCCGGATGTTGCGCCGCGCGCCCGCGAGGGCGCATCATTTCGCGGGAGGCGCGGCGAGGCGGTGCCGCAGGCCCGCTCATGCGCCGCGCGGGGAGGCGCACTCCCTTTGCTACGCGGCTGCTTACGGATTATAATATCCCCGACATGAGTTATTCCTCCCGCAGGGGGCCCGCGCGCGGCCCCACGAAGGGGCGACCCTTCCGGGGCCCTTACGTTCCCGCGGCCCTCCGGGACCGCCGTCCCCCGGACGCACGTCCGGGAAGAAACGCAACTCACACCCAGGGGCTATCATGAGCAAGCACGCTTTTGCCGCCGCCGCCTTCCTGGCGTGCGCGTCACTCCTCGCCTCCGCCGGGGTTCTCCTGGCCCAGGCCGCGCCCACCGACGTCGACTTCGACCGTCAGCAGCCGAGCCAGTCCCAGGGCGTCCCGGCCTCGTCGGATCCCGACGGCCTGCTGAGGGATCTGTTCTCCGACCCGGCGACGCCGACCCAGTCCTCCGGGCCGCCGCCCGTGGCACCCGTCCCTCCCCCCGCCTCCGTGCAGACCCTTCCGGGCATCCCCAGCCCCGTCACCACCCCGGCCCGGCCCGGCGAGGCGGTCGTGGAGAGGGCCCAGCCCGCCCCGGCCCAGGCCGCCCCGGCCCAGGCCGCCCAGCCCGTGAGGCGCAGGGCCGCTGCCAGGAAGCCCGTGTGGTACACCTCCCCGCGGGTGCAGGACGTGCACGGGCGGGCCATCAAGGCTTGGATCCCCAAGGCACCGAGGCCCTCCTGCCCGAGCCTCGTCGGCGGGCGCGAGCTCTACCACATCCGCTGCGTCACCACCGCCCGGGTCGGGAAGCCCGCCGCGCCGTACCGCGAGAACCCGGCGATCTACAAGATCTGGCCCTAGGCCCGGTGCCGCGGCCCGCCCGCCGGCCTTCCCGGCCGGCGGGCGTCCCAAGCCGCCCCCCCTCCCGATCGCCGCCTGACCCCGGCCGCGCCTGGGATCCGGCCGCCCGAGCGCCACGGCCCGGCATGAGCCCTCCGCCGTGCGGCGAAGGGCCCCCCCGGGTCCGCCGCCATGCGCGCACCCCGCTCGGAGGCCCCCTCCCGCGCCTCCCGCCGGGAGGCAACGCCCCCCGCGCCCCGACGGAGCGGCGGCGGGAGGAATCCCGAGGAGCCCCATGACCGCAGAAACCCTCCCGCCGAACTGGGATCTCAGTCAGCTTTACGTCTTCGGATCGCCCGAGCTCGAGAGGGACATGAAGGCCCTCGACGAGGCCGCCGCCGGTTTCCCGCGCTGGCGGGAGAGGCTCGCCGACCCCGGCCTCTCCCCGGAAGAGTTCGCGGGCCTGCTGGACGAGCTGGCCCGCTTGCAGGAGTCTCTGGAGAAGGTCATGGGCTACGCCGAGCTGGCCTTCTCCGAGGACACGGGGGACCAGCGGATCACGAGCTTCCTGGGCGTGATCGAGGAGCGGGCGGCCGGGTTCGCCAACGCCACCCTCTTCTTCGAGATCTGGTGGAAGGATCTGCCGGAGGACAGGGCGCAGGGCTATCTCCGGACCGCCGCGGGGCACCGGTACTTCCTCAAGCGGCTGCGCGACTACCGGCCCTTCACCCTCTCCGAGCCCGAGGAGAAGGTCGTCAACCTCAAGGACGTCACGGGCGTCCAGGCCCTGGTCACCCTCTACGACTCGCTCACCGGCCGCTACCGCTTCTGCACGGGGTTCCTCCCCGGCGGGAGCAGGGGCGAGGTGGGCCGCGAGGAGCTCTCGGTATACTACCGGTCCCCCGATCCGGCTGTAAGGCGCGGGGCCTACCGCGAGCTCTTCCGGGTCTATTCCGCGGAGGGTCCCGTGCTGGGCCAGATCTTCCAGAGCCTCGCCCGCTCCTGGCGGCTCGAGCACGTGGCCCTGCGCGGCTACCGGAGCCCCCAGTCGGTCAGGAACCTCCGCAACGACCTGAGCGACGAGGCGGTGGACAGCCTCCTGCGGGTGGCCGGGGAGGAGGCCCCGCGGGTCTTCGGGAGGTATTTCGCCAGGAAGGCGGCGCTCCTGAAGCTCCCCAGGCTCAGCCGCTACGATCTTTACGCCCCGGTGGCGGAGGAGGCCGGCGGCTCCACCGCCTTCGCCGAGGCGGCGGCCGAGGTGGACGCCGCCTTCCGCGGCTTCTCGCCCCGGATGGCGGATCTGGCGGCCAGGGTGGCGGCCGAGAGGCGCCTCTCGGCGCGGGTGCTGCCGCGCAAGCGGAGCGGGGCCTTCTGCGCGTCGGTGCTGCCGGGCGAGACCCCCTGGGTGCTCATGAGCTACAAGGGGGGCCTCCAGGACCTCTTCACCCTGGCCCACGAGCTGGGCCACGCGGTCCACTCCCAGCTGGCCGGCGGCGAGGGCGTCTTCCAGTTCCAGGCCGCGCTCCCCCTGGCCGAGACCGCCTCCACCTTCGCGGAGATGCTCCTGGCGCAGCGCCTCCTCGGGCGCGAGACCGACCCCCTGCGCCGGTCCTCGCTCCTCTGCCACGTCCTGGACGACGCCTACGCCACGGTGGGCCGCCAGGCCTTCTTCGCCCTCTTCGAGGTGGAGGCCCATGCCATGATCGAGAGGGGCGCCACCCCGGACGAGCTCTCGGAGGCGTATATGGCAAACCTCGCGAGACAGTTCGGGGACACCATGGACATCCCGCCCGAGTTCCGCTGGGAATGGGCCGCCATCCCGCACTTCTTCCACGCCCCCTTCTACGTGTACGCGTACACCTTCGGCCAGCTGCTGGTGTTCAGCCTCTGGCGTCTCTTCGAGCGGGAGGGGGCGCCCTTCGAGGGGAGGCTCCTCAAGATCCTCGCCAAGGGCGGCGGCGCCTCCGCCGCCGACATCCTGGCCTCCGCCGGGGTCGGGCCGCTGGACGACGGGTTCTGGAGGGGGGGCTTCCGGGTCATAGGGGAGTTCGTGGACGCGCTCTAGGGCGCCGGGGAGCCCGTTGCCGCCATCGCGCCCCGCCGCGCGCGGACGCGGCGGGGATCCTTGCCGATAGGGCGCGCCGGGGGGGCCGTCCCCGAGGACGGGACGGTTGCATCCAGGCTCCCGGCTGGCGGACGGTTCCCTTGCGGCCCTTCCCGCGTCTCGCGCGCCTTGACGAGGCCGCGCGTCCGCGCGACAGGAAGGGGTGACGGCGCGTTCCGGAGGGATGCCGGGGTCAGCCGCAGGCTGGGGCGGGGCGTCCGCCATCGGCATGCCGCCTGCGGCATGCCTGTCGGGAGCGGCTCCGGCCGGCCCCTGGAAACCGGCGTTTTTCCTGCGGGCGGCGGACATGGCGCGATCCTGCTCCCCGCAGGCGGGAAGCCCGGCCTTCCCTGGCCGGGACTGCGGGCGCCTGCCGGGGGGGCCGTTTCGCAGGACTGCGCCCGCAGCACTCCAGTGCCGGGCGATGCGGGCGATCAGGGCGACGCCTGGATCGTGCTGCTCCGCTCGCCTCCCGTCAGGCGCCCGGCGTCCCCGGCGGTATACGCGGCGGCACGGGCGGCCCGTCCTCCGCGCCAGCGCTTCGGGGACGCGGTTCTTCCCGCGGGGCGGGGGGGATCACCGGTGCCTGCCCCTCAGGACGCGCTGCCTGACGGCGGCCGGGAGCACCTGCGGCCGGTTCGCGGTGAGAGCCCAGCAGGAGACCGCGAAGCGGGGGGAAGGGGGGATCTCGCGGGAGGGGGCGTGCGGGGCTCCGGCCGCCCGGCCCGGTTTCCCTCTAGGCGCCGGCCGGCAGGGGTTTCCGCCGAGGCCGGGCGGGCCTTCCCCGATCCCTCCCCCGCCCCCTCCCGGTTCCTCCCCCGCCCCCTCCCGTGGACTTCCGCCGGCCTCCCGAAGCGCCCCGTGTCTCCCCGCCCGCCCAGCCCCGGGCCCGCGGGAGGGCGCCCGCCAGCGCCCGGGCCCCTGCCGGGCCCTGTCCCGCCCCTCCCGCCGCGGGGAAGCGGCCGACCGCCGCCGGGGCGGGCCATGCCTGTCCCGTTTCACTGCGGCGGGAACCAGTCTGCGGGGTTACCGCCCGCCGACCGGCCGACCTGTTGTGGCGCCGGGCGGCGAGCCGGGGGGCGTTGCGGTTTTATTTTCCCGCGACGTTAAGTAGAATGGTCTATCGCAAGCGGCGCAGACTCCCCCCGGGGGCTCGCGCCAACCGTCACTCGCGACCGGCCGTCCCGTCCAGCCGGGCCCCCCGCGATCCCGCACGGGGACGCGGAGGGGTTCCCCCCGGAGACTGCGACCTCCCGCCCCCCCCGCGCCCCGGCCCCGTGCCCCGGGGGCCCGGGCCCCCCCCGGCCCCCCCCCGGCCGGGGGCGGGGCCGCCCCCCCCCGCGCGGGGGGGGCCCGGGGGGGGCC
>JAITEZ010000141.1 GCA_031281735.1 Deltaproteobacteria bacterium
GCCCGGATATCGCTGACGTGAAGGAAGGTGGGTCGCTCCCGCTGGCCATCAAGGTCATCGTCACCGGCCGCAAGTTCCAGGAGGACTTCGAGCCCATCCTGGAGCGCCAGATCCACCACCTCATCAACTACGCCCAGGGGCTCATGCATACCGGCCAGCGCGACATCGGCATGCTCCGGGTCTCCAAGGACGCCGTCCTCAAGGGCTTCACCATCAGGCACCTCGGCGTCATACTCCACGCCAAGCTGCACCAGGACTTCGGCGCGGTCTTCGACAAGCTCATGGTCGAGATCTACACCGAGCACGACAAGGCGGCCGAGGTCCGGGATCAGGCCAGGAAGGTCTACGTGGTACGCGACGCCCGCGTCGAGAACATGACGGACGAGACCACCGAGATCTACTACTCGTGCCTCCTGTGCCAGAGCTTCGCGCCGAACCACGTCTGCGTGGTCTCCCCGGAGCGGACCGGGCTCTGCGGCGCCTACAACTGGATGGACTGCAAGGCCTCCTACGAGATCAACACAACCGGGCCCAACCAGCCCATCGAGAAGGGCGAGACCCTGGATGCCGTGCTCGGCATCTTCTCGGGCGCCAACGAGTTCATCGCCCAGGCCTCCCGCCAGTCGGTCACCAACGTCTGCTTCTACAGCATGGTCAACGATCCCATGACGACCTGCGGGTGCTGCGAGTGCATCGCGGCTCTGCTCCCCATGTGCAACGGGATCATGACCGTCAACCGCGACTACACCGGCGAGACACCCTGCGGCATGAAGTTCTCGACACTGGCCGGGACCATGGGCGGCGGCGGCCAGACGCCCGGCTTCGTGGGCCACTCCAAGTACAACATCATCCAGAAGAAGTTCCTGGTAGGGGACGGCGGGCTCAAGAGGCTCGTCTGGATGCCCAAGAGCCTCAAGGACGAGTTCCGCGACAAGCTCATACAGCGCGGAGAGGAGCTGGGGATCCCTGACCTGATCGATCGCATCGCAGACGAGACCGTGGGTCTCACCGAGGAGGAGATCCTGCCCTACCTCACGGAGAAGCAGCACCCCGCCCTCGAGATGGACTCCATCCTGTAACCTGGCCTGACCCGAAGCGGCCGGTCTTGCGGACTAGGGCTCCCGGTCCCCCGGCCAGGGGGGCAACATCGCAGGATCGGCCGCCCGGCAGGCCGCCTTAGCTGGATCTTGGTGACGCCACACCCCCCGCCTCCGACCTTCATCCCGGCGGCGGGCGCCAGCCTCGGGGCGGGCGGCGTCCATAACCGCCAGGCGCTTGCTTCACGTGCAGCGGGCCTCATCCGCGACCATCCCCGGTCCCGATTCCCGCCCCCCTCGAGGCCCATCCATCCCCCCCCCGCCTACGGCCCCCTCCCGGAGGCGGGCACAAGCGGATCGCTCGCCGCTCTCCCGGGCCCTAACCCCGGACATCCGGACGAGAATCCGCCTTGACAGCGACCGGACACAACAAGGCCGCCAGCGGACAAACCGTTCACTATCCCACCCGGCGCGGGGCCACCCCGTTCCGCCACGCCGCCGGATCGCCACCGGGACGCCCCCGCGCTCCGGTTCCACACCCCCTCCCAGGGGGTCCGCCCCTCCGGAGAGCCGCCGGACAGCTTTTCCGGGCGGGGCTGGCCCACGAACGCGGCCTAGCGGCGATTTCAAGCCGGGCCGGAATTTTTTCGAGGAGTTCCCATTATGGCTCTGACCGGTATCCAGATTTTCAAACTGCTCCCGGGGACCAACTGCAAGAAGTGCGGCGTCCCGACCTGCCTGGCCTTCGCGATGAACCTCGCCTCGGGGAAGGCCGAGCTGGACAAGTGCCCCGACGTCTCCCCCGAGTCCCGCGAGAAGCTGGCCGCCGCCTCCGCCCCCCCGATCCGTCCCGTGACGATCGGGTACGGCGAAACCGCCTTCAAGGTGGGTGGCGAGACGGTCCAGTTCCGTCACGAGAAGACCTTCTGCAACCCCACGGGGATCGCCGCCCTCATTAACGACAGCGAGCCCGCCGCGCAGATAGCCGAGAAGGTCAAGCGCTACCAGAAGCTCCAGTACGCCCGCGTGGGCCTGAACCTCCGTCCCGAACTGGTTGTGATCAAGGGCGGTGCCAACCTCGCCGCGGCCGCCAAGGCCGTGATTGACAACAGCGACCTCTCCGTAGCCCTCTACTCCGAGGACGCGGGGGCCCTCAAGGCGGCGACCGACGCCCTGGCCGGCAAGAACCCCCTCATCGGGCCCGCCACCAAGGCCAACGTCGCGGAAGTGGCGAAGATCGCCGCCGCTGCCAAGGTCCCCGTCTGGGTCAAGGCCGCCAACCTCGACGAGGTGGCCGAGCTCACCAAGGCCCTGAACGCCGCGGGCGTCAAGGACATAGTGATCGACACGGGCGCGCGGACCGTAAAGACGGTCTTCAGCGACTCCATCGCCCTGCGGCGCGCGGCCCTGGTCGCACAGAACCGCGACTACGGCTACGGCACCATCACCTTCCCCTGCGAAATCTCCCCGAACCTCGCGGTCCAGGGCGCCATCGCCACCAGCCTCATCGCCAAGTACGCGGGCATCGTTGTCCTCTCCGACATGGACGGCGCGGTGGTCTTCCCTCTCCTGCTCGAGCGGCTCAACATCTTCACCGACCCGCAGCGCCCGATGACAGTCGTCGAGGGAATCTACCCCATCAACAACCCCGACGAGAACAGTCCGGTCCTTGTCACCACGAACTTCTCCCTCACCTACTTCATCGTCTCCGGCGAGGTGGAGGGGAGCCGCGTGCCGAGCTGGCTCCTCATCAAGGAGTGCGAGGGCCTCTCCGTCCTCACAGCGTGGGCCGCCGGCAAGTTCTCCGGCGACGATGTGGGCCAGTTCGTCCTGAAACGCAGCAACATCGTGGAGAAAATCAAGCACAAGTCCGTCATCATTCCCGGCTACGCCGCGGCCATCCTCGGCGACATGGAGGAGGAGCTAAAGGGCTGGACGGTTTCCATCGGCCCCCGTGAGGCTGCGCACCTGCCCAAGTTCCTCAAGGAGTACAAGGTCTCCTAAAAGGTTTTCGGCCACCGCCGGACAACGTTACTGATCTGGCCTGCCAAGCACCCCGGCCTGCGGCCGGGGTGCTTGGCAGGCGACAGCGGGGGGCCGCCCCGCCCGGCCGGGCCGGGCGGCCCTCTTCCACCCCCCCCCATCAAGGAGGAACCGATTCCATGGCCGAGAACTTCCCTATTGTAACCATAGCTGAAAACCTCAACGTCACCAACAAGATCATCGGCGCGGCCTTCAAGGACAAGGACGAGGCCCCCATCCGCAAGATGCTCGAGGGCATCCTGGCCGCCAACCCCGACTGGGTCGACATCAACCTCGGGCCCGCCCGCAAGAACGGCGCCGAGCTCATGCCCTGGGTAGTGAACATAGTCCAGAGCATGACCGATCTGCCCATCGTGCTCGACACCACGAACATCGAGGCCATCGAGGCCGGCCTCAAGACCGTCAAGCGTCCGGCCATGATCAACTCCATCATGTGCCGGCCCGAGCGTTATGAGGTTCTCCTGCCCCTCTGTAAGAAGTACGACGCGTTCTGGGTAGGCCTCATGTGGGGCCCCAACGGAATGGCCCGCGATGCCAACGAGCGCGCCGAGCTCACGACCGAGCTCCTCATGCACGCCCTCGGGCTCGGCATCAATGCCGAGCAGGCCTTCATCGACCCCATCATCACGCCGGTCAACATCCAGCAGGACCAGCTGATGCACAACCTCGAGTTCATCGAGATGCTCCCCGACATCGTGGAGGCCATTCAGCCCGGCCACCGCTCCAAGTCCACCAACGGCGTCTCCAACGTCTCCAACGGCAACCCCGAGCATCTCCGGCCCATCCTGAACAGGGTCTACCTCTGCATGCTCAGGTACAAGGGCATGTACTCCAGCATCGTAGACGCCTTCGATCCCGTCATGTTCGACCTCTGCCAGGGCCGCCTGAACTGGTTCGCCAAGCTGGTCTTCGACACCATGGAAGGCAAGTACGACGGCTCCCCCGACTACGCCAAGATGAAGAAGGAAGAGGCGGACGTCATCAAGACCGCCAAGGTCGTCCTCGGCCACTCCCTCTTCAGCGCCTCCTGGCTGGACATCTAGCCGCCCGTCACATTACCCCCCGCGGGACGGAAGACCCGGCCTCTGGCCGGGTCTTCCGTTTCCGGGGGTTTCTTGCGCTATACGACTAGAGAACCACCCGCAACCGTCCATAACCGGCCTTCGATCCCTGGAGTCGGCGCAGCTCCCGTTGCCGGGGCCTCCGTTGTTAGATGCGGTAGCCCCGCCGTCCCCCGCCCGCCTGTGCCGTCGGCCCGGGCCTGGCGGCGGAATCCGCATGTCACTGCGGGTAAGCGGATTGCGGGGACGGACTGACCGTGAACCCGTCTTCACGGTCCGGGTTCTCCGGAATACGCCTGCAGCGTCGGCAACGGGTTACCTTCCGGGTCGCCTTGTTCGCGGGCGGCGAATCCCCGAGGACGGATGGTGTCTCCGCAGTACGCGCGATGAGGCAGCCGCCTGGAGGGCTTTCGGAAAGCCGGGCTTGGCCTTCCCGCCACCCGCGCCTGCCGAGACGTCCCGCTTCCAGTCCGCCTAAAGGCGAAGCGCAGGACTTCACCTTGGAGGGACGCCCCCTGAAGGGCTGGCCTCCTCCGCCTTCCCTGGCCGCTCCGGATCTCCCCGCCGTCCCTGGGAGTTGCCTCCCGACTGGGGGTGCGAGGCGAGATGCCTCGCCTTCTGCCGTAAAACGGACTGTCGATCGGAATCTGGCGGGGATGTTCGGTGAAATGCCCCGTCCCGGCGACATCCCCCCCACCTCACCGGGACGCGCGGGAAGCCACGTCCTTCAGGGAGGGGAGGGACAGCGCGTTCTTCCGGGTTCAGCTCCCCGGACGGCTCTGATTACCGATATGTCTCCCGACGACGGCTACCGGGGCGCCGCCGCAGGAAACGGTGGCATACCCAGACGGCCATGGCCCTGCCGAACCGTACCTGCCTGGAATCACCGGGCGTCCCGCCAGGGGTCTTCTGACGGAGGCCCACTTGGGTCTGCCCGCCGGACGTGGGATGGAAGGGAAGGAGGACATCCCGTCGGCAGACGGACATGATCCGGTTCGCCGTTCATCTCCAACAGTCTCGCCCCCATGGCTGCTCACATATCAAGGGATATTTTATCAACTTTAGCTATATGCTCTATTATAACGGTTTCCTTCTGTGTTTCGTAACAGGGACAGGATGAACGACCAGCCCGCATGCCGGATGACTGCCGCGGTATAATCCGCCGGTCCCGTTCATCCCCGATCCCTTCGTCTCCCCGATGAGTGATTCAGGCAGACGGACGGTCTCGATGACAATCCGCAAGGGATAGAGGTTCAGGTTCAGGAAGCCGCCGGCCGGGATCCTGGCCAGGGCCGCAAGGGACGCCGGACGCCGCCGCCACCTCCGGAACCGCGCCCTGGGGATCCAGACGTCCAGGATGGAAAACGCGGTCCCTCTCCTGACCCGTTCCCGGCCGTGTCATCCCCTGACCGTCCGGCGGCATCATCCCGACACGCCCTGGCCGGCGGGGTCATCCGCCGGCGCCGGGCGACAGGCCTTCAGGGATCCGTGTCAGGCGTCCGGCCGTCTCCTTCAGGGTATCGCGGGATCCCCCCGTTTCCATGGGAAGGCCCTGGACGACACCTTTAGGTTTCCCAGTCCGGCGCGGGCCCGTCTGGACTGGGGAACGGGCGGATCCGCCACCCCGGGGCGGGCGGGCGCGACGCCGCGGGAGCCGGAGGGTTCAGGGAAGCCAGGGGAACGTGTCTGCGGAGGTGACGGTCCCGGGGATCTTCATCCCGGTTCAGACCGGACGCGTGATCCAGGATCCGGCCGGTCCGCCCGTCTCGGCGATCTGCATCGGCATGGGGATCGCCCGGTCCGCCACCCTTCCGGACGGGACGTTCACCGGGCCGCTCAACACCAGGGGAAGGCTGACAAGGCCGGCCCGGGGCGCGGACGGGATCCGTCCCGGAAGAAAGGCGGCAGGGGCCGGCGCATGGCCGGGAGGAAGGTGAAACGGCTCCGGCGCGGGACTGCGGATGCCCGCCGGGATTCCCTCCGCAGGGCCCAGGCCGCGATCGGCTGGGTCTACGCCGCCGTGGTGGCCGGGAGCGCACCGGACCGGGCGATCCCGGATCGGCGCCGGGGGTTGTTCAGGTCGGCGCCCGGATGGAGACTGGCGGGACGGGGCGGGAGACCCGTCAGGGCGCCGCTGCGGCATGCCGGCCGTTCGTGCCCCGCACGCGGGAGCGCGGACGCCGGGAACCGGATCTCCCGGGCCGGGTTCCGGCGCCCGGGATGCGGGTGCGGGGCAGCGCCGGTCATGTCGGCGGCCCCCGGCGTCCTGGCGGCCGGGCGGGCCGCCACCATCTGCGGGGGAGGGGTGCCCGGGCCTCCCGCAAGAGCCTCCGGAGAACAGCTGCGGGGACAGTGAAGCAGGGATCCGCCGCCGGGAATCGGGGGCGCAAGACCCCGTATCCGGATGGAATCCCAGTCCGCCAGGGCGGGGAGGTGGTCAGCAAGTTTCCTGTTCCGCTGGTCAGGCCGGTTGACCTTGACCGAGATCCGGGGCCGGCCTGAACCGTGAGGCGCAACCGTACCGGCTCTCTCAGATGGTTGCCGCCCGGCAAGCATCCGCATCCAGCCGCCAGGGCTCCGACGCCGGTACCGCTGTGGCCGGGAACAGGGCCCGGCAGTCGGACGATCCGAGAGGCGGCCCCTCCGCCCTGGAGGGAGACGTTCGGTTCGGTCCGGAGGCCCGTGTCAGGTTGCGCGTGCCGTTGCAGGTAGCGGGACATCGGCTTCCCAGGCGGAGCCGGCATTAGCCTCGTCGCTTCCCCGGGTCCCGGCGGTCCTGGCGGCGCATCCGGCATCCGGAGGGATCACGGCCTCCCCGCATTCGGCTGCCGGCGCTGAAGGATCGGGCGGTTCCCGCCGGATCAGCCGCCGGGCTGAGGGGGGGCGATGGGCGCCCTTGCGCCGTCGAGGGTTTGCCTGCGGCAGGAGGGCTGGAGGGGCTGGAACGTCGGCGGGCCGCTCCTTCCCGGGCGGATCGGCGCGGGGTGGATAGGTTGCAAGAACTGGGGCATATTGCCTTCCAGTTGACCCGGAGTGCGGGGACGTCCGCCTGCCGGTGACAGGCCGCCGGTACCCGCGTCGGAACCGAGGCTCCGGACGCGCTCACGTCTTGCCCGTTTTCCCTTCTCTGGAGGCTAGCGGAACGGGATATGAGGCTCCTCAGGATCTAGCTGTTCCAGGATTCCGGAAGGCCAGGGAGGCGGGGAAGGACGGATTCCCGAGGGAAGGGAAAGGTCTGTGTTTCACCCTCCCCTCATGCGCAGGCACGGTTCCGTATTGTCATAGCCGGGTCCGTCAAGCCCGGCCCGACTCGGAACGGCTCGGACGCTTCAGACTCCCAAGCTGGCCCGTGTTTGAGGAAGGAACGATCCTTCCTGCCCGCAGCCGTCTGCCGTCCCGAAAGCGTGAGCCGCGCCGGGGACTTCAGGATCGGCATCGGGAGAACCTGCGGACGGTTTTCCACGCAGTCCCGGTCAGACGTTCGGGAACAGTCAGCAGGTCTGTTCTGAGCCGCTCGGGGAAGGGCTGTTCCTGGGCATCACGTGGCCCGGTATCGATCTGAAGGTTTTTGCAAGATGGTTGCTGTGCCTCCTATTTCCGGAAAGCTGCTGCCTCTGTCTTTCCCGGCTGACGGCGGTCCGAAGGGGGCAAGGGGTATGCACTGCCATTACCGCCGCTTGTAACGTCAAGGAAGACAGGGTATAATGTCAAGGAAATGTATAGAAGTGTGGTTTTGCCGCGTTCGCTATCCCAGGGCTGGATAGTTGGCTGTCCCGAAGGAGGGATCCGGTGCCGCCCCCGATGCTGCCTTGTCAGCGCCGCGGCTCCGCGTAAGGCCTGCTCCTGTCCTTGTCACGACTGGGTGCGGAAGGGCGGGCAGCCGCATGTTCTTTATGCGCTTCGAGGAAGAGGAATCACCCATGAGATCCTTCGGTTTTTTCCCCGCGTTTTCTTTGGTATCGGTTCTTGTGTTATCCGCAGGATGCACCCCGATCTCCGAGGGCGACAAGACCATCGCGACCCTGACCACCGCCCAGGTTGAGTCGGCCATTCAGGACAAGGTGACGACCATGGATGATGTCAAGGCCAAGTTCGGCGAACCTCAGGACAGGAGCGTGTCCGCCAACGGGGAAGTGTGGCGGTATTATTACCGCAAGGCCACTAATTCTGCCGGGGCAGTCATGGCCCAGGCGGTGACGTTCGGCGCTGTCACGCCTCATACGGATTATGAGAGCACCGACTTGGTTATCTATTTCGATAAGAATTCTGTAGTTACCAAGCATGATTTCCTCCATAAGCAGCGCAGCTGGAACTAGGGGAGGAGTCGGCCAGCCGCCTGTCAGGCCATATGGCCGCTTTAGGGAGTCGTTGCCGTAACCGCCCCCCGCATCCCGTGGCAGGGGGGCCGCGCGGATGCCATTCCCCTTGTCGTTCGGGCGCTTCCCGAAAGCCGGCCTTTCCGGCGTCGGCCTTTACATAGCCGCGCGGGCGGCAGGCGCGTGACCCAGGCATGTCGCGGCACGTCGCCGGCAGGGAGCCGGCCTGAGCGTCCCGGTGCCTGCCACCCAGCCCCGAGACGCGCCGGTGGACCGGCCGGGTGAGGCGGGGGCCGGTTCCGCGGCCATCGGGGGCTGGGGGCGTCCCGCGCCGGCGGCTCATGTGTGCGGGAAGGCGGGGACGGGATGCCCATGCCGAGACGCTGAAAGTTGCGGTCGGAGACAGGACGCTATCGCCGCCCCCGTCCGCGGCAGCCTGACCGTCTCGTGTCCGTGGCGGCGGTCGCGGGGACAGGGCGTAACCGCGGCGCGGATGTCCCTCAGCGCGCGTCCGCTCGAGAGCCTCCGGCAAGATCCCCCCGGCGGCCTCTCCCTCCCCTCAGGACCGTCGAAAGCCCGGCGGGGGCGCTGAGGCCGGGAGGGCCGCTTCCGCCCGGAAGATCGCTGAAAAGGAATCGTCCGGCGGAGGTGAGCCGGGGCGTTCCCTGAACGATCTCGTGTCAGGGGCGGATCCCTGAACCGGAACCTTCCGGACGCGGGGCGGCCGTCCCGCGAAGACGGCGCCCGCCTTGACGAATCCCGGCCAGGGCTTAATCCCGCCGTCCCGCGGCCAGGGAGGGGCGGCTGCGGAAGCGTGTCATCCGGGCTAGCGGATGAGACGGACGAGAGGACTGATCCCCCGCCAGCGGCAGGCGGGATGAGCCTTCCCGGAAAGGTGGCGAGCCGGGGGCTTCAGAGGGCCGGCGTACGCCTCCGGGAGCGGCGCCGGGCCGTCCTGCCGGCGCCTTTCGCCGCTGCCCTTGACGGCTCCTGCCGAAGCGTCCGCCGGCGGACGTGGCGAAGCAGCCCGTGAAAGAATCCCTCCCGCGGACGGGTCCCCCGGCGCCGCCGTCGGCGTATCCCGAACGGGGGGCCCGGCCCGGCGGCGTCCAGGCCCCCCCTTTCCGGGCCCGCTTTCCTCCGTCAATCTAGCAAGGCGGGCGGGGGCATGCCATGCGTCTCCCGCTCGCCCGCCCCGCCCGCCACCACGGGCGCTCGATCCCAGGCGCCCCGGGCGGGGCGGCCGCGCGGGCGTGCCGCAAGGCGGGTTGCGGGCCGGGCAGGCGGAACTGCTTGGGTATGCGGATCAGCCTGGACGGCGAGCTGGAAAACTCCCGCCGTACCTCTCTGTGCGCCCCGTGCCCCCGGAGACGGGGGGGTGCGGGGGGACCTATTTGACAGGCGTGTGGATATCGTACGATTTCAATATGCCGTTCTTGTCCACCATGACTTCGAGACTGTTGGAATTCGACACGACGGTGCTGGTGGCGCCGTCGTCGGAATAGGCATAGATAACCACATGGTAGCCATAGAACTCGGTGGTATAGAAGAGCCTTTCGGAGCCGTCCGAGAGCAATTCGGTGTGTTCGGGATCCCCCAGAACCATGTTCAGCTCGCTCAGCGTCGTCTGGCCGGGTCTCAGATGTGCCGTGCCCAGGATTCTCCGAGGATCGTCGGAAGATACAATACCCATGCAGCCGGACAGCGCCAGCATCAGGATCAGGCAGTAAAGCGCTATTCTAGGCATGATGCGAAGGTCTCCTTTGGTTGTTAATTGCCGCAGCCGGTAGCCCCCCGCCGGGCCGGCCTCTCTTCCCGCCGTTCCCGGCGCCGCAGGCTCCACTCAAGCGGCGGAAGGGGCCGGCTGCGGACGGCGCGCTCGCGGCTGAGCCACCGGAACAGGCCCGACCGTCCCGCCGCCGGGAGCCCGGCGGGAAAACCCGCTGCCGCGACCCCCGGCGGGATCTGCTGATCCCCGCGCCGGCCGGAGGCGGCCGGGCCCGGCTCTCGTCCGCGCTGGACCCGGGTCAGGACGGCTCGGCGGTCATGACCGCGGAAGGCGGTCCCGCCCGCGAGGCGAGGAGTCCCGGCCTGGACGGGAGGGGACAGGGCCCCGCCGGGCGCGCGGGGGGGTCCGGCGGGCGGGGGTCTGCGGGGGCCGGGCCGCGCGGAGTCCGTCTCCGGGTCGGCCGGCGCGGGGCCCGGCCGGGGCGGACGGCAGGGGGCCTCCATCGGGGTTACAGGGCGTCCAAGGACTCGGCCGCCATCGCCAGCGCGAAATCGATGTCCTCGTCCGTGTGGGCGGTCGAGACGAAGCTCGCCTCGAACTGGCTGGGGGCGAGGTAGATCCCTCGCTCCAGCATGAGGTTCCAGAAGCGGGCATAGAGCTTCACGTCGCTCAGGGACGCCGTCTCCCAGTCCCTGACAGGGCCCCGGGTGAAGAATAGCGTCCCCATGGAGCCCACGGAGTTCACCGAGGCTTGGACGCCCTTTCTGGCCGCCAGCCCCGCGAGGCCGAAGGCCCAGCGCTCCCCCCTGGCGGCCAGCCCCTCGTAGAGGCCCCGGGGGGCCTCGGCCTTGAGGCGGGAGATGGCGTGCAGTCCCGCGGCCACGGCGAGAGGGTTCCCGGACAGGGTGCCCGCCTGGTAGACGCCTCCCAGGGGCGAGAGGCGTTCCATGACGTCCTTCCGCCCGCCGAAGGCGGCGAGGGGGAGGCCGCCACCGGCAATCTTCCCCAGGACTGTCAGGTCGGGCTTCAGGCCGTAGAGTCCCTGGGCGCCGGAAAGCCCCAGCCGGAAGCCGGTGATGACCTCGTCGCAGATGAACAGCGCCCCGTGCCTGTCGCACAGGGAGGCGATGGCCTGGAGGAAGCCAGGATCCGGCGGCACCACCCCCATGTTGCCGGCCACGGGCTCGGCGATGACGGCGGCTATCTCGGCCCCCCGCGCCGAGAAGATCTTCCCCAGGCTCTCGGCGTCGTTGTAGGGTGCCACCAGGGTGAGCCTGGCCAGCGCCTCGGGCACGCCCTGGGAGGAGGGCACCCCGAAGGTGGCGAGGCCCGAGCCCGCCGCCACCAGGAGCGAGTCCGCGTGGCCGTGGTAGCAGCCCGCGAACTTGACGATGACGTCGCGGCCCGTGAAGCCGCGGGCGAGCCTCACGGCGCTCATGCCGGCCTCGGTGCCGGAGTTCACCAGCCGTACCATCTCAAGGGAGGGGAAGCATGAGGTCAGGAGTTCCGCGAGCTCCACCTCCGCCTCGGTAGGGGCCCCGAAACTGGTCCCCCTGGCGGCGGCCCCCGCCACGGCCTCCGCCATGCCCTCCGGGGCGTGCCCGAAGACGAGCGGCCCCCAGGAGCACACGAAGTCCAGAAGTTCGTTGCCGTCCGCGTCCGTGATCTGCGCCCCCTTCCCGCCGGCGATGAAGCGGGGGAGTCCTCCCACCGCCCGGCAGGCGCGGACGGGGCTGTTGACGCCTCCGGGGATAAGGCTCTCGGCCTTCCGGAACAGGGCCTGGGAACGCGAGGTGACGGGAGCGGTCATGGGCGGCGGTCCTTTCTGGGCACGGGCGGGGTGCGGTCGGCGGGCCCGGCGGCCCGGCCGTCCCCCGGCGGGTGTTGCGGGATAGGGGCCGACTGCGGGGGGCGGCGCCGCCGGCGCGGGCGCCCCCGCGGACGGGGAAGGCCACCCCCGGGGCGGGTATCCGCCCCTTCCGCGGACGGGTTTCCGGGAGGCGGGTCCCCCGCCCATCGTCCCCCGGAGGAGAGGGAGTGGAGGGATGGCGGCCAGCCGCCGGACAAGGTGGCGATCCTCCCAGCCGATTCTGCTAGAATGGAGGCAAAGCGCAGGGAAACGGCATCCCGGCTTTCCGAGCTTCCGGAGGTCAACGCCCCCCCTGAGGCTTCGCGGCATGATTCCGATTATAGACCACGGGGGCCTGATTCCCAATATCGAACGGAATCTGCCCCGCAAGGCCCTAACGATGTCCAAAGTCGATTTTTACGAGATGATAGATAAGGTGAGCCGGAAGATCCTGCTCTCCGTCGAGGAGATAGACAGCGAACTTGCCAGCATGGTGGAGCTGGAGGCGGAGAAAATCCGCGAGATAGTGCCTACCGTCATGCTGTCCATCGCGGTCATGCGCCTCTGCCAGAATAACCCGCCTGACGAGGTCTTGCGCATCATCAAGATCCTGGCCGAGAAGGTGGAGATCGGCGACTTCCATCCGGGGGGGGTGGCCTCACGGGACACCCCCCCCCTGATCCTCGATGATGACGTGGATGATAATGAGGAGGCCGACGACGACGCCCCCTCCAGCGACCTGAGAACGAAGAAAGGTCCTACCCTCAATTAGCCTTCGTCCTCAGGTGCCTGCCAGGGCTCCCGGCCCGTCTCGCGGGTTTCCCGGATCCCCTTGGAGGACACGGCTTCCCGGAAGCCGGCGGATTCTCCCTTGGTTCGGAGGGAGGCTTTCTCCCGGAGCCTCCGGGATCCCGTGAGGGCAGGCGGAGTGTCTGGCCCTCGGTGTCCGACACGCTCCTTTCCCTCCCTTTCCTTTTTTCTCTTTTCTGTCTCCCCCTCCCCCTCGCCCCCTCCCGAGAGCAGCCATCGTCCCTCCTTCCCAGAACAGTGTCCCCCGCTCGCTTCCCAGCCCAGGAGGATCGAGTTCCGGGACAACCGAAGGACGGAATGCCGAACGGCGGGTCGGATGACGGCCGCCCGATCAGGCATATGCGGTTTAAGTTCTGTAATCCATAGTCTTTTTCTGATCTCCCCAACCCATGGGTTTGGAATGGGCGATACGGGGGTTTCGGATCGGGTATCCGGCGCTGGCTGCTGCCCCTCCCCTTCCCAAGGTTTTTTCCCCGTCGCCCTCCGGCCGGGGCCCCCCTCCCTGTCGAGCCGGGGGGGAGGGGAGGCGCAAGGTGATGGGCGCCCTCCCTTGCCTCCGGCCGCGGCTTTCCGGCAACAGGTGCGGGAGGCCGGGTTTCGGCTCACCATGCTTGTTTTTTCACATCCGATACCCTAGAATCATTCGCGTCGGATTACTTCCCGTTCCCCCCCAGTATGCGTTCCGGATCAGACCCTGCCGCTTTCTTCGGCACGGGGTGCCGGAAGGGTTGCCGGTGGGGGCGGGTGACGGGGGCCTCTTCCGGGGCCGCCGCCTCCGGGCGGCGGCGTCCTGGCATCGGCCGCTCCGCTCATACTCCCTTCCGGCCGTTTTCCAGGCCCGCCGGTTTCCTTACCCGGGCCTTCCGGTTGACTTGTCCCGGTAATCCCTGAGAGGGGATTTTCATGCAGAATGTCATGGCGTCTCTCTTCTTCCCGTCCCGCCTTTCCGCGCCGGCCAGGCACACGCGGTCCCTTCCCGGGACCGGGCCCGGCGGCTGTCGCTGAAGCCTCGGGCCGGGCCACCCCGTAACGCCGCGCCTAGGCGCGGCCCGGACAAGCGCCGTCCCGATCGCGGGGCCCTGACAAGCGGCTCCCGACGGGTGAGGCCGGGAGAGAGAAGAGATGATAGTCTTGAGAAGCGGAGGCGCCTTGCGCCGAGTCCCCCCCGTGATCCACGAGCCCGATTTCCTGGAGCCCCAGGTCCTGGAGGGCATCCTGGAGCTTCTGCGGGAGACCTACCACGGCCAGATCACCATCGTGAACCAGAACTTCCGGGTGGTCCAGGTGGAGAGGCGCGAGAACTTCAACCCCGACGAGCTGGGCGGTGCCTCTGGCCTGAACGGCGAGGGCCTGAACCTGGTCGTGGTCAGGAAGAGGATCACCCAGGCCCTGAAGGGCCTGGAGTTCGGCCAGGTGATCCTCGTGGTCAAGAAGGGCCGCCTCGCCCAGATCGAACGTCTCCAGAAGGAGAGGTTTTCGGATCTGCAGGGCGTCTACGGGGACGGCATCTAGGCTGCGGATGCCGGGCGGAGCCCCGGCCCGGGCCGGGGAGACCGCCTGGCGGCTGTTCCGGCCCTGTCGCGCGGGGAGGGATCTTGTCTCGCCGGGAACTCGCCGTCAGTTCGTGACGGATCCGCCTGGGCGGATCGTGTCGGAAGGCGAGGCCCGGGCGGGGCGATGGTAATCGGGGCCGTCCGCTGGCGCTTTCGGGCACGGCTCTGGCGCTTTCTGGCACGGCTTCGGGCCGATCGCCGGTTTCCCCCGCTCCCGGCGCGGGTCCGCCGGAGGGTTGATCCGTCCGGGGCGCGGCCCGTGTTCGGCCTTTCGGCCGCCGGGGGCGCGCGTCATGGCTTCGGGTCGCCCTGGGGCCGCCGTGTCCTGAATCGCGTGGGAAGGCACGCCCGGGGACCTTCTCCCGCGAGGGGGCAGCGGCAGCCAGCCTCCCCCGCCGTTCATGCATTGCGTCCTATCCTGGGCGTTCCGTTCGTTCCCGGCGACCTGAGGGACCGGATCCGGCTCCCCGAGGAAGCGGATGCCTGTGCGGCCTCCGCCGCCGTCGCGTCCAGGCGGCGGGAAGCCCCCTTCCCGGCGATGGCTTTCCGTCCACCGGGAAGGGGGCTCCGCGTCTGAGGGTGAACGCTCGGGCGGGCTTCCGGGCCGAACTTCCCTGGAGCCGTCCGGGAGGCCTCCTCCCCTTCAGGAGGCCGCGTCCTCCGCGGTCTCTCCGATGGATCCGGGGGTCGCGGTTTCGGCCTCCTTGCGGGCCTGGGCGGCGCTCTTTCTGCTGCAAGGGCGCTTGTTGAAGAGCTTCGTGTCGGGGGCCGAGGCTCGCTCTTCGTAGAGTTCCTTGGCAATCCTCGCCACCTTGGGGGCTATGAGGCCCAGGGCGGTGCCGCCCAGAAGGAAAAGTAACCTGCTCATCGGGAACACTCCTTGGTGTCGCCGCAGACCTGGACGTCTCAGGCGCGGTAATCGGCGGGGACGGTTGCGGCGCCGCGGCGGCGCCGGGAGAAAGCGGCCTGTCCAGTTTACTGCGGCCGGCGGGCGTCCGGAAGGCCTGTTGGAGTCCGGAAGTGCCTGCGGGAGTCCGGAAGACGCGCGTCCCGGTCCGGAAGGCAGCCGTCCCGGCCCGGCAGGCGGCCCCCGGCCGGAGGGCCGCCTGCGGATGCCGGCGGGTCACGCCCCGGACGGGCGGGTCTTGAGCCCGGCGTCCTTCGGGACGGTGAGGTCGAGGAGCAGATCCCCGCGGGACTTCCCGCCGGGCTTGAGGTTCCCCTGGCCCGCGAGCCTCAGCCTCGCGCCGTCGCGGCTCCCCGGGGGGACGCGGACCGAGAGCTTCCGGTCGCGGCCGTCCTGGTAATACTGGACCTCCACCGTCGTCCCGGATTCGGCCGCCTCGGGGGAGAGAGCGAGAGCGAAGACCAGATCCTCGCCGGTGATCTTCCCGCGTCTTTCGGGGGAGAGCGGGTTGGAGAGGATGCGGCGCTTGATCCGGCTGAAGCCCCTGGTAGCGGCGGCCTTCAGGGGAGCCCAGAAGGGCCGGGGACCGGATCTCTCGTCCAGGCGATCGAGGACGGGGCTCTGGGCGCCCAGGCCCGATTTGGTGAGCTCCTCCTTGATCTTCCTGAGCGAGACCTTGCCGTCCGGAGTGGTGAAGAAGGTGAGGATGATGTCCTCGGGATCCTCACGGGGCGGCTTCCGGGAAGTCCCCTTGGCCTTGCCGGAGTCCCGGGCGCCGGCCCCGGGCGCCCGGGGCTGGGATCCCGGGCCTTGTCTCCCGGCACCCTCTCTCGCCCCGGAAGCGGGTATGGCCCTCCCGAAGACGTCATAGGCCTCCGTCCGGCTGCCGGAGGCGTCCGGCGGGGGGGGCGGCGCTCCGGGCCGGCCGGCCGCTCCCGCGCCCTTGGCGGAGGCCTGGGGCGCGGCTCGCGGCCCCCCGGCGGCGGCCTGTCCCGCGGCGGCCCCTGGCGGAGGCCACGGGGCGCCTCCCCGCGAGGGGCCGCCGGGCCGGGCGGAGGAGGCGGAGTGGTCTCCGGCGGCCCGGGCGGCGGAGGGGCCCCCGGCGGCCCCGCTTCCTGGGGCGGCGGAAGACTGTCCCCCCGGGCCTTTCGGCGGCCGGCCGGCCGCAGGGGCGGCCCCGGCCCCGGGCTCCTGAGCGGCGCCCGCTCCCTGGGGACGTCCCGGCGCAGGCCGCTGTGCGGCCACGGGGCCCTGGGGGCTCCCGGCCCCGGCCTTGGGCCTCCCCCTGGGCTTGATCTTGCCCCGCTTCTTGGCGAGCAGCCTGTCGTAACGGGTCCTGGCCGCGGGATCCCGCAGGACGGCGTAGGCCTGGGACACCGTCTTGAACCTCTCCTCGGAGGCCCGGTCTCCCGGGTTGCGGTCGGGGTGGTACCGGAGGGCGAGCCTCAGGTAGGCGGCCCGCATGCCGTCCGCCCCGCAGTCCGGGGGGATCCCCAGGACGCTGTAGAAGTCGTGATCCTTGGCGAGGGGCATCTGTCTAGGCGGCGGTCCCGCCGCTTCCGCGGATTCGCTCCACGAGCGAGGTGGTGGAGTAGCCCGGCAGTAAGGGGAGCGAATGCACCCGCCCCCCCCGTGTCAGGACCTCCAGGGAGCCCACGATGTCTTCCTGACGCCAGTCGCCGCCCTTGACGAGCACGTCGGGCTCGAGGCGCCTGATGAGCTCCAGGGGGGTGTCCTCATCGAAAATTATGACGGCATCGATCATGGAGAGCCCCGAGAGCATGAGCGCCCGGTCGCCCTCGGGACAGACGGGCCTCTCGGGGCCCTTGCCGAGGCGCCTCACCGAGGCGTCGGAGTTGAGACCCACGTACAGGGCCGTCCCAAGGCCCCTGGCCCGGGCGAGGTAGTCCAGATGGCCGGGGTGGAGGAGGTCGAAACAGCCGTTGGTGAAGACCAGCGTGCCCCCGCGCCGCCTGAGCGACTCCCGGAGGCCGCAGGCCTCCGGGAGCGGGAGGAGTTTCGAATAAGAGGGGGTTGTCATCGCGGTGGAGGCGTTCCTCTTCCGGGAAGGGCGCGGGGCCCTTGCGGGGGAGGCCGAGGGCACGGGTGTCGCGGGAAAGGTAGAAAGGGGCAGCGAGCGGCGCCGGGCGGGTGCCGGGACACCGCAGGGGCGCCGCCGAGGCCCGTCTGTCAGTGACAAGCATTTTAGCGGATAGGGCGGGGCGACTCAACAAGAGGCGGGAGCTGGCCCGGGCTCCCGGCAGGGGCGCTCCCGCCGCCTCGGGGAAGCCCGCGGGCGTCACGGGCCCCGGCGTGCTCGCGCGGGGGTTGGCTAGTCATCGCCATTGCTCGGGACTGGCGGGCGGTTCGGAAAAGCCGTTCCAGCGGGCCGGCGCGGGACGCGGCCGTGACCGTTCCGGGTGGGGTGCCGTGCCGCAGTGCGCTCATGCCCCGCGATGGCCGCGGACGGCCAAGGGGAGGCGTGAGCCGCTGCGTGGCGTGTCCGGCAGGCGGGGGAGCCCCGCGCGTGAACGGCGCCTGTGCCTTGCGGCAGGCGATGCGGTTTGGGCGTAGCAGCGGCTGGCAGGGGCCCGTGATCCGCGGAAGCTGTTCCCTCATGCTGCAGATGACTCTTGACATCCTCCCCGCCCTGGAGGACGGGGATTCCCGGCCGGGCCTGGGGCACGGGCTCCCGGGTCCCCTCGCGGGGCACCCGGATCACGGGCGGGCCTCGGGCGCCCTGGCCTCCCCGGGCATTGAGGCGGACTGCCCGGCCGCCAGGACGTTCATCGCGCCGGCCGTGTCGGCGCTGTTCCCGTGACCGCATCCCAGGCATCTGAATCCGGCCTGAGTCCTGCGGTCGCCCTTCTCGGCATGTCCGCAGGCGGGGCATTTCCGGCTGGCGCTGCGGGGTTCGGCCCTGGCAGGCCCGCCTCCCCGGAAGGCCGGCTTCCATTCCAGCACTGCCAGGGCCGCGCCCCGTCCCTGACGCAGGATCGCCCGGCTGAGCCCGCTCCTGGACGCCGCGTGGCGGACGGGCCCCTCCGGCGTCCCCCCGGCCGAGGCGGAAATGTCCCTCGCCTTCAGATCCTCCGCCGCCGCGGTCGCGTGGTCCTCGCTGATCGCGGCCTAGGTCTTGTGATGGGAATGCCCGCGGATGCCGGCAGTACTGCGGCCAATCACGGCCGTCTTGCGGCAAGGCTTCCCGGGCCTTGCGCTTACGGGGGACACGGGGTCTCCCTTCCCTCCCGCATGAGCCTCTTCGGCCCTCTTTCTCGCGGCCCGGTACTGCCTGGCCGCGACCCTCCGCATGCGTCTCCTCCTCTCCGGGAGCCGATCGGTCCCGCCCTGAGCCCCGGGGGGAAACCGGCGAAAGTGCCGTCGCTCCGGGCGATGAGATGCACGATGCCCAAGGGTGACGGTTGCAGGATCATGACGGTCGCCGTTGTCGTGGAACGCCCCGTGTTGCCCCTTGCCGTTGACACGGGGCGGGGCCGGTCATGTCGGGCTAGAGAGCTTTTTAACCGGGCTCTCTCCGGATGAACCCGACTCCCAGCTTGGTTGGTTTTCGTTGAAATCGTCTGGAAGAACGTGATGAGCCGTTTCGACAACCGCCGAGGCTTTACGATGAAGGCGGGGCGTCTCAGGCGTCCGCCATTGCTTTTATCATGTGAAATCTATATGTTAACCATAATTATGATGATAAAGAATAAAGTATGCGATTCTTGCCATTCCCCTGCGGGTCGTGACAGGCGGGGAGGGAACGTCGTGCGGAGACGGGGCGGTTGCCGCGGAGACCACCGGTCTGACCTGCCGGGACCGCCGGAACCTCGACCGGGGCGGGCCGCAGTCCCGGAGCGGCCGGAAACGGTGCCGGGACTTGGCGGCATTGCCGAACTGGCGTTTCATAAGAGTCTTGACCGTTGCCGGCCCCCGTGCTATCTGACCGCCTGGGTCTCCCGAGGCGCCGGGCCCTGGCCGGGACGGCGGCGTGAGCCGCACGGGGCACCCCGCCCGCTCCAGGGACATCCCCACGCCAGGCAGGGGGGGTGCGCCGGCAAGTGCGGGAGAACAGACAGGGAGGCTGTAAACTGCCATGGCAATGCTCTCCGAGGTTCGCGGTGACGCCGACGGCCCCCCCCAGCCTTACGTCCCCGCGGACAGGTCGCCCCCGGAACTGACTCTGTTCTCCGTCGTGGCGGGCGTCCTCCTGGCGCTGGTGTTCGCCGCGGGCAACGCCTACCTGGGCCTCCGCATCGGCATGACCGTCAGCGCCTCCATACCCTGCGCGGTCATCTCGATGATGGTCATGCGCACGATCCTCAGGCGCCGGTCCATACTCGAGAACAACATGGTCCAGACCGTCGGGTCGGCCGGGGAGGGGCTGGCCGCGGGGTCGATCTTCACCATCCCGGTGCTGTTCCTCTGGCAGGGGGAATGGGGGGGGGCCAGCCCCAGCCAGGTCATGATCGCCCTCGTCACCGCCGCGGGGGGGCTGCTGGGGGTCCTTTTCACGATCCCCCTGCGGCGTTCGGTGATCGTCAGGGAGAGGGCGTCCCTGCCCTTCCCAGAGGGGACGGCCTGCGCCGAGATCCTCCTGGCCGGGGAGGAGGGCGGGGCCAGGGCCCTCCCGGCCGTCCTGGGGTTCTGCGCCAGCGTGGCCTACGCCCTCGCGGCGGAAGGGCTCGGGCTGTTCCCGGCGGACGTGGACTGGGGGCTCCCCGGCTTCAGGGGCGCCGGCTTCGGCATGACCCTGATGCCCGCCCTCATGGGCGTGGGATACATCATCGGCCTCCGCCTCTCCGCGTACATGTGCTCCGGGGCGGCCCTGGGCTGGTTCGTGGTCATGCCGGCGTTCTACATCGTGGGCTCCCGGTTCCCCGCCCCCGTGTTTCCGGCCACGGTGCCCATGGCGGAACTGGATTGCTGGGGCCTGTGGTCCAACTACATCCGCTTCATCGGCGCCGGCCTCATCGCCGCCAGCGGGATCCTGGGCGTGCTGGGGAGCGTCCCGATCATGGTGCGATCCGTCGCGGGACGCCTCCGCCGCGGCGGGGGCACCGGCGGCGGCCGGGACGGCGCGGGCGACACCGGCCCGATCCCCAGGACCGACCGCGACATCCCCGCCAAGGCGGTGCTGGCAGGCATCGCGATCGTGTCGCTCGTCCTGTGGCTAGCCCCTCCCGTGCCGCTGGGCGCCGCCGGCACCCTGATCACGGCCTTCCTCGGCCTCGTCCTCACGATCGTGATCACGCGGATCGTCGGGCTGGTGGGCTCCTCCAACTCCCCGGTCTCGGGCATGACCATCGCCGTGCTCTTCACGGTGTCCCTCCTGTACAAGCTCAACGGCGCCGGGGGCCACCAGGGCATGATCGCCTCCATCTGCGCCGGGGCCGTCGTCTGCGCCATGTGCAGCATCACGGGCGACATCACCCAGGATCTCAAGACGGGGAGCATCGTGGGCGCCACGCCGTGGAAGCAGCAGGTGGGGGAGATGGTGGGCGTGGTGTGCTCCGCCATAGTCGTCGGGAGCGTCCTCGTCCTGCTACACTCGGCCTGGGGCTTCGGCTCCCGCCATCTGCCCGCCCCGCAGGCGATCCTCATGAAGCTCGTGGTCGAGGGCGTGATGGGGGAAAGCCTCCCCTCCGGGCTGGTATTCTCCGGCGCCGCCGCCTGCCTCCTCCTGGCGGCGCTGCGCCTCCCCGCCCTGACGATAGCCATCGGCTTCTACCTGCCTATACACGTCTCCGCCCCGCTCCTGTTCGGGGCGTTCGTCCGCC
>JAITEZ010000159.1 GCA_031281735.1 Deltaproteobacteria bacterium
CCGGGCTGGGGCCGCGCGGCGGCGGCGGGAACCTGCCGGGCCCGGTCATTCGGCGGGGGCGTCCGGCTGCGGCCAGGGGCGCGGCGCGGCGGCAGAGAAGAGGTTGGGGTGATCCCGCACGAAGTCCCTCAGGGTCTGGGAATCCACGGACTGGGGGGTCAGGGAGTCGGCCTTCTCAGACCACTCGGAGGTGATCTCCAGGGGGTGCTGCCGGATGACGTCCATGAGGGAGGGGTAGTCCACGGGGGCCTGGAGCCCCATGGGCGCCTGGGGGGGCGAGGGCGCCCGGGGCGGGGCCGAGCCGGGCGAGGGCCGGGGGACCAGGCTCCCCGAGACCAGGGCCTGGCGCTCGTCGATGAAGCCCTTGATGTTCTCGGGGATCCAGGTCTTGATCTCCTCGGTCACGGGCCTCGCGTAAGTCCAGGCCTTGGAGGTGGTGAAGAAGCCGTCCTTGGTGTACAGGAAGCCCGTGACCGTGGTGAGGACGACCGCGGACAGGGCCGCCCCCTTGAAGAGCCCCAGCACCCCCCCGAACGCCGAGCTAACGAGTGGGGTGATGGCGAGCTTGACTATCTTGTCCACGAAGACGGAGAGGATCCCCACCAGGAAATACACTATCAGGTAGATGGCGGCGAAGCTCAGGACCCCGCGGTAGGCGGCGCGGTCGGTCAGCGGGATCAGCTGCTCCGCCCCCAGCCTCCAGTAGGCGGAGGCCACCCAGAAGGCGATGAAGAGGCCCAGGATGCCCACCACCTCCTTGACCAGCCCCCGGAAGATGCCGCGGATGAGGAAATAGGAGAGGACCACCGCGAGGGCGATGTCTAGGGCGTTCATGAAGACAGCGCTCCGGGGCGGTGGCGGCGAGGCGTTCTCTGCATCTTGGGGCTTTCGAGGCTTTCCTGGGCCGGGCGCCGTTCCGCCCGGGGGCGCGGCCCGCCGGCCCGGGACCGGGGGGCGCGCGGGCGCCAGCGGCAATGATGGTTTCGGGTGCGGCCGGGACCTGCGGGAAACGGACGGCAACGGCGCGGCCGGATCCCGCGGGGGCGGGCTGGGGGCCGGTCAGGCGCCGGTCATCACCACGGCCAGGTCGTCCGGGGCGTCCATGTTCTCGCTCCGGAGATCCTCCAGGTAGTCCCGGATGGCCGCCTCAGCGCAGACCTGCTCGAAGGGGTTCTTGGCCTTGAGGATCCTCACGCCGGTCTGGAGCTGGCGGGAGTATTGATCCCGGAGCTTGCCCACGGCCTTGAGGACGCTCAGGGAGCCCTTCTCGGGATCCTTCAGGGCCGCCAGGGCCTCTTCGCGGGTGATGGAGTCCGTTTCGCCGGAAATCATGGTGCCCCCCTCCCGCACGGATAGGGGATCGCGCGGGCGCTGGCTCCCCCCGGGCGGAAACCCTGCCGGGGGTCGGAACGCGCCGATCCCGGGGAACGGGCATGACGCGGACATACTGATCAATGATTATAACACGCCGGGGACACTAAAACCAATAGCCGTGCGACCTCGGGGCCCCGACGCCCTCCCCCGTCCGCCGCTGGGGGCCGGCCAGCGGCACGGCGACCGGCCCGCCCCTCCCCGGGGGCGGCCGCCCCCGCCAACCCTTGCCTCGAGGCCCCTCCCTCCGCCTCCCCGCGAAAGCCCCCCCGATTGACTCTACCCCGCCCTTCCCTCCCGTCGGCGGGATCCATCCCGGTTCTCTCCCACGCCCTCCCGGATCGCGCGGGGGGACGCCACCGCCGGAAAACGCCTGTTTCCGGGGGGAAAGGGAGGCGGACTGCTGCCTCTTCATTTCGTGCGCGTATTAGACTACAATGGCAAGGCTTAGGAGGACATGCGCCTCCAGGGACTTGAAGGAGCCCCCCCATCTCCAAGCACCGCAAGAAAAACAGGGCCTCGGACGTGGCCCCCTCCGCCCGCCCCCATGCTGCGGCCGTCACGGCCTCTGGCACCGCCGCCGCCGATGGCGCGTCAGGCATCGGAGAGGCCGTGGAGACCCTCTCCTGGCAGGGGCTCGTCTGGGAGTACGGCAAGGCGATACTCTTCGCCGTGGCGCTGGCCCTCTTCATACGCTCCTTCGTTGTACAGGCCTTCCACATCCCCTCCGGCTCCATGATACCCACGTTCCTCGAGGGGGACCGGGTGCTCGTCTCCAAGTTCGCCTACGGCATCCGGAACCCCTTCTCCAACCGGGTGCTCATCGAGACGGGCGAGCCCTCGCGGGGCGACGTCGTCATATTCAAGTACCCCAGGGACACCTCGGTGGACTTCGTGAAGAGGGTGATGGGCCTTCCCGGCGAGGAGGTGGAGCTGCGCGAGGGTGCGCTCTTCATAAACGGCGCCCGCGTGGAGGATCCCTGGGGCCGCTACGAGGGCCGGGCCGGCACCCCGACCCGCAATTTCGGGCCCGTCCGCGTCCCGGACGGCTCCTTCTTCATGATGGGCGACAACCGGGACTTCTCCAACGACTCCCGCGCCTGGGGCAGCGTGGAACGCTCCCTCCTCCGCGGCAGGGCCTGGCGCCTCTACTGGTCGTGGGATCCCGAGCCCGGGCTCTCCTTCTGGAGCCGCCTGCGCGGGGGCCGGCTCCTGAAACTCATCCGCTAGGGGTACGCAGGTGTCGCCCCTCCTCTCCCGGCCCGCCCTCCCGGCACACGGTGCCCGCCTCTCCCGCGGGGGGAGGGGCTGTTCCCGCCGTTCCCGTTCCGGTCACCCTGCCGTTCGCCCGCACCGCAAACCCCTTCCCAGAGGGGTTTTTTTTTGCCCGG
>JAITEZ010000184.1 GCA_031281735.1 Deltaproteobacteria bacterium
GGACGCCCCGGCCCCGGCTGCGGGCCGGGGCTGACACGGCCCGGTAGGCACGGGGTACCGCCGGGAGGGCGGGCGCGAGGGGAGGGCCAGGACGGCCGCGATGCTGAAAAGCACATGCAGGCCAGCCGGCCGGGGCTGCGGCCCACCCGGAGGATCCCTCAGGCCTCGCCGGAGGGTTCAGCCTCGGCCGCCTGGCGGGAGGGGAGGACGCCCCCTGCGAGGGGGGCGGGGGCGGGAGCCGCCCCCTCGCCGGGCCCCTGGACGTCCAGAGGCCGCACGGGGGACGCCGCCGCTCGGCGGCGGGCCCGGATGAACTCGATCACCATCGGCATCACGGAGAGCGCCACGATGGCGAGGATGACCAGGGTGAAGTTGCGGCGAACCAGGGGGAGGGATCCGAAGAAGAAGCCCGCCCCCACGAACAGGAAGGTCCAGGCGAGGCCGCCCGTCAGGTTGTAGAAGAGGAAGCGCCGGTAGCTCATGGCCCCCACGCCGGCCACGAAGGGCGCGAATGTCCTCACTATGGGGACGAACCTTGCGAGCACGATGGTCTTGGCGCCGTGCCGGGTGTAGAATTCCCGTGTCATGTCGAGGTACTTGCGCTTGAGGAACCTGCCGTCCCCTCTGAGTGCCCTTGGGCCCAGGAAACGGCCTATCCAGTAGTTAAGAGTGTCACCGAGGAAGGCGGCCGACCCGATGACCGCGAAAAGCGTCCATACCGAGATCGGCGCCGCCTCCCGGCCGGCGATGGCCCCGGCCGCGAACAGCAGGGAGTCGCCGGGGAGGAACGGCATGATCACCACCCCGGTCTCCCAGAAGACTATCCCGAAAAGGATGAGGTAGACGAGCCGGCCGTATTCGGCCACCAGCCCGTCCAGGTGGACGTCTATGTGCAGGATGAAGTCCGCGAGATCACCCAGGCCCCTCAGGAGGGCCGCCAGGAACTCTTCCATCTGCTGCCTTTCTGGCGGCCCCGGCGGGACACCTCTCTCATGAACCCGGCGGCGGGCCGGCCCGGCCGCCCCCCCCTGGGCCGCCGGGGGGCGGAGATCCTGGTTGGCGCGGGGGGACGGCCCCGGCCCCGAGGGCCTCTCAGCTGGCGTCGGATGGCCTCAGGACCCTGGCCGGGCTGAGCACCTTGTCCAGATCTGCGGAGAGGACGGCCCCCTCGCGCTGGATCGAGAAGGGGGTCTTGCTGATGTCCACCACGGTCGAGGGGAGGCCGCCCCGCGTGGAACCGCAGTCGATGACATAGTCCACGCCGTCCCCGAAATAGCCGATGACCGTGGCCGCGTCCGTCGCCGGGGGGCGGCCCGAGGGGTTGGCGGAGGTGCCGGTCACGGCCCTGTCGGCCATGCGCACCAGGGCGGGCGAGACGGGGGCGCTGTCCAGGCGGAGGCCCACGGTGTTCTTCTTGCCGCCCAGGATCGCCGGGTGGAGGCCGGACTGGGCCTTGAAGAGGATCGTGAGGAGGCCAGGCCAGAAGGTTTCCATGAGGCGTTCCGCCTCGGGGGGAATCTCCTGGGCGTAGGCCTTCACCCGATCGTAGCAGTCCACCAGGAGAAGGAAGGCGTGATCCTTGCCCCTGCCTCCCTTGAGGGCGTGCAGGCGCTCCAGGGCCCTCTCGCGGTCGGCCAGCGCCATGAGGCCGTAGAAGGACTCGGTCGGGGCGGACACCACCCCGCCGGCAAGCAGGATCTCGCAAGCGGGCTCCAGGGCGCGGAAGGTCACGCGGGAGCGTTTGAGTCGCAGGATGGTGGTCAAGGGCGGGAAGCCTCGGTCGGGAAAGCCCGGCCCGGATGCGGGCGGGGGGGTGCTGGGCGCCGGGAAGGCAGGGCGTTACGGCCGGGGAAGCCCCTCCGCCCGGAGGGCCGGAGGGAAAGCCGGGGAACCGGAAAGACCCGCTCCCCCGGTGGGTCGTGGGCCCAGGAAAACCGCGGCCCAGGAAAACCGCGGCCCGGGGGGACGCTGCGCCGTCCAGGCCCGGGCTCTTCGGTCAGATGTTACCCCGAAACTGGGCTTGACATCAAGCCCATTCCGATTGCAAGATGTTATAACCATACGAACGGCTAACGGCCCCGCCCACGGGAACACCCAGCGGAGGCCGGGCCGGCGGCTGACTGATGAACACCGACCACCTGTTGTTGAAGCCCGATCCGGTGCCCCGTCAGGGCAGGCCCCAACGGAGACCGGACTGAAGCGGAGGTACCTGTACATGAGCGTCAAGGACATCGAGGCGACCCCTGAATGCATGCAGGAGCAGACAATGCTCATCACCGGCCCCTGCCCCGCCTGCGGCAAGGAGCTTGAGTTCTTCTCCATGACCGAGCTCCGCAACGCCTCGCACTGTTACGAGTGCAAGGCCCCCTTCGACCCCAAGGAGTTCGCCAAGAAGCTCGGCCTCTCCATCTAGACGGCCCTCCTCCGGGGATCCCCCGAGGCGGCCCGCTCGCCATTGCCTCCTCTTTCCTCTGCCTTGACCGCCGCCCCCCGCCCGGCCCTCCCGGACGGTGGGCGGCGCCCCACCTCTCCTGGCACCCCGCGGCGCCGGACGTTACCTCACTCACAGGTTTCAACACGATGGGCGGGCGTCCACGGCCCCTGGCCCTGACGATGCCCTCCCCTTCTCGTCCGCCAGCAACGGCGGAAAGGCGGTTTCTTTACATCATGTTTGGATCGAAAGGCGGCAAGCCTGGCAAGCAGGAGTGGAATGCCTTCTTTGCTAGCAGCGTGGAGATAGAGGGCACGCTGCGCTTCACCGGTCTTCTGAACATAGACGGCAACCTCAAGGGTGCCATAGTGGCCAAGGGCATGCTCGTGACGGGATCCAACGCCTCGGTGGAGGGGGACGTCTTCGTCGAGAACCTCATCCTGAGCGGTTCCGTCCATGGCAACATCTACGCCTACGGCGAGGTTCACCTGAACCAGAGCGCAAAGGTGGTTGGCAACATCAACTACCATACTTTGAGTATCGTTCCCGGGGCGATACTGGAGGGGAACAGCCACCTCTTCACCGAGGAAGAGAGGGCGGAGCTCCTGGAGAAAATTCAGGCCGAGATAGTCTCCCTGGAGGCCCCCCCCGATACTAAGAAGTCGTCCAAGAAGGCCCTGGCCCCTCCCAAGGGCGAGACGGAGGAGGAGAAGAAGGGCAAGGAGGGGGACAAAGACAAGTACCCCAGCCAAGCGGATGGCAAGGACAGGGATCCCGCCCATGAGCCGGGCAGGGACAGGATCCCCTCCCACGAGACGGGCAAGGACAGGAGCCCCTCCCACGAAACGGGCAAGAGGGCAGCCGCCGCGGCGTCCTGAGACCGCGCCCTCCGCCGCAGAGGCGGAACCCTCGCGAGGAAAGACCCCGGCCAGGCCGGGGTTTTCCGTCTCCGCATGGACAGCCCGCCCCCCCGCGACTGGCCCCGGGCACTGGAATCCGGCCTGCCAGGCAGGCAGGCCCGGACAGGTGTCGCAGGCGCCCGTCCCACGCGCATGCCTGCGGCGCCATCCCCCCTTCAGGCCATCGCTGCAAACGGCGGGAGCCCCTGACCGCAGGCGGGATCCGCCCCGCCCCGGTGCCGCGCGAACCAGGGCGGCACGGGCACCACCGCACGTGCCGGGAGCGGGTGCCGTCTTCCCGTTCCGCCCCGGCAGAGCCGTCCCCGGCCCAGCGGGGCTGCGGGGCCCTTTCCTGACACACGCTACCGGCCGCCGGATCCCGCGGGACGGTCGCCGGCCGAGAACGGCTTCCACGAACCATGCCCAGGCAGCAGAAAGAAACCCCAGGCGCCCCGGTGGCCAAGATCACTGAACTCTTCCGACAGGTCATGAAGGCCCGCACCCGCGTCTACAGGCTCTTCCCCCCCACCCCGACGGAGAGCCACCAGATGCCCGGCGGCTGGATCATGCTCCTCAAACGCGAGGATCTCTCCGAGATCCATTCCTACAAGTGGCGGGGGGCCTTCAACTTCATGGCGGCGCGGGAGCGCGAGGCACGCCGCCGCGGGGTCTGCGCTGCGTCCGCCGGCAACCACGCCCAGGGGGTGGCAGTGAGCGCGGCCCGGCTGGGAGTGAAGGCGGTGCTCTTCATGCCCAAGTCGGCCCCGAGGCTCAAGGTGGAGTCCGTGGCCCGCTTGGGGGACGGCCACGCCGAGATCCGCCTCGAGGGGGACACCTTTGACGACGCGGCCGCCGCCGCATCGGCCTTCGCGGGTGCCGAGGGGCTCCTCCACGTGCCCCCGTACGATGATCTGCTGGTCATGGCCGGCCAGGGCGTGGTGGGGGACGAGATGATGACCTCGCCCGACCGGCCGACCGCAGTCTATGTCCAGATCGGCGGCGGCGGGCTCGCGGCAGGCGTCGCCTCGGTCATCAAGACCTACGATCCGGCGGTCAGGGTCATCGGGGTGGAGGCCGAGGGCCAGGCCTCCATGACGGCGGCCTTCGAGGCGGGCAGGCCGGTGACGCTCCCGCGGGTGGACATCTTCTGCGACGGGACCGCGGTCAAGACCGCCGGCACGCTCACCTACGGGGTGCTCAGGGGCCTGCTGGACGGCATCGTCACCGTGACGGCGGCCGAGGTGGCCGCCGCCATGGAGGAACTCTGGCGCGCGGCACGCGTCATCTCGGAGCCCTCGGGGGCCATGGGCCTCGCCGCCGCCCGCCGGAACGAGAGGGAGAACGCGGGCCGCACGGTGGGGGTCATCCTCTCCGGCGCGAACCTGGATTTCCGGAGGCTCGGAACCATCGCGCGCCGCTCCGGCGACCCCGCAGGCCGCCAGGCCTACTACCAGGTGGAGATCCCCGAACGGCCGGGGGCCATGCTCGCGTTCCTGAAGACCATCGCCCCGGCAGGGCTCAACATCAGCCACCTCATGGTCGGCCAGTACGGCGCGGATCTGGCCTACCCGGTCGTCGGCTTCGACGGCCCCGCGGAGGATTTCGCGTACCTCGGGGAGCTCATGGCCTTCGCCGGCTACAAATACCAGGACGTCACCGGCCGACCCGACATCCCCTTCCGCGTGGCGCCCTACCAGCCGAGCCTCCTCAGGCACCCCTTCGCCGCCATCCTCCACTTCCCCGAGAGGCCGGGGGCCCTCACGGAATTCCTGGAGCGGGTGGCGTCCCTGACCAACATCTCCTATTTCAACTACGTCCACACCGGCGAGCAGGTGGGCCGGGCCCTCGCTGTGTTCTCCTTCGAGAGCGCGTCCATGCGGGAGGGCTTCCTGGACAACCTGAGGGCTCACGGCCCCGAGATCACGCCCCTTCCCCGCGACACCAACCACGCCCTGGGCCTCATCGAGACCTCCGGCGGCAGGCACTATGACGCCCTGGCCCTATGAGACGCCGGGAGGACGCGGCCAGGGCGCACCCTCCCGCGTCTCCGCAGCCGCAGACGGGGAGGTGGTGCCACGCCGGGAAGCCGGCGGCGCCCTGGTGCCGGAGTGACATGCCCCCCGGCTAAACGCCGGAAACGGGAGGGGGCAGGCGCATGCCGCCCCCGGCCGCCCTTGACTCGGTGGTCTCGCGCGGGATGGGTGCGGCTGCCAGGAACGGGCCGCGGGATAATCACGTCCGGGCCGGCCCGGCCTACGGGAAAGCATGAACAAGGGCCGGCTCCAATACCCGCCGGGAGCTTGGGATCCCACCTGCCGCCCGGACTGCCTCCATTGGACGTACGCGCCGTCTTCACTGAGCGTCCGTATCCTCTGCGATCGACACATCCGGACCGCCCGGCATGGACGTTTACCTTATCCCGTAAACACCGCGCCACATAACAACTTCCTCTTTCTTGCCCCTCCCCGCTTGCCCCGCTTCTTGCCCCACCGTTCAGAAGCACCCCCGTTTTGCATGATTCCCGCTGTCTCACCCCGTCCGGGCATGAAAAGCCCGGCCGATTCCGGCCGGGCGGGCCCCGTCGCGGGGCGGGGGAAAGCCGCAGGTAATGTCAGGCGGGAGGATGAGAGAGGGCGGACTAGGCGGGATTCAGTCCCCCTGCCCGGCGAGCCACTCCCTGAGCGCGGCCTTGTCCAGGTTGGAACGCTTCAGGGCTTCGCGGAGGTCCAGGACGTGGGCCGCGGGGTCCGCGTTGGTGGCCCCCCGGAACACGGGGGCCTGGACGTCCTGGAGATAGACCGTCGGGGGGAGGGGCAAGGCGGGGCAAGGCTCGCGGGCGGCGGCGCATCCGCCCGCAAGGAGGGCGGCCAGCGACAGGACCGGCGCGCGCATCCCAGGGCCTCCAGTACCGCGTCGGGTATCCCTTCCCCAGGCTCAGGCCTCTTCGGACGAGCCCGTAGGCGGCCTCAAGGCCTCGTATGCCTGGGCCTTCTCGGCGGCCAGGGCGAGGTTTCCCTCTTCCCGGCTGGGAGGGCGCGGCGGTTGGCTTCCAGTGAGGCTGAGAGAGAGAGAGCACCTGGGCGCGGGTGGTATAGGCCGGCAAGGCTGTTGCGTAGCCCGTCGTTTTCGGCCTTGAGGGAGAGGGCGAGATGGAAGACCGCAGATATCGCGAGGGCCGCGACTGCCACGGCGGCGGGTTGCCGGTATCTGGAGAGGAGCGCAAGGACGGCCGTCATGAGATATCCTTGAGGTAAGTGGCGTGATTCATGCCGATTATGATTGGCGTTGACGGGAGTGGAGGGAAAGGCCAATTGATATTTGTCAAACCTTAACCGTTGTCAGCAGAAAAAC
>JAITEZ010000222.1 GCA_031281735.1 Deltaproteobacteria bacterium
GGGGGCGGCTTTTTTCATCGCGGGGGGCACCCCGCTCCCTCCCCCCCTGCGGTCGAGGTGCCCCCCAGGATCCGCGGCCGCATGCGGAATCCCCGTGCCGTGGCGGCCGGTACCGCGCCTCAGCCCATCCTGTTCCTGGTCACCACGGCCAGGGCCATGGCTGCAGCCACAGCGGCGTTCAGGGACTCCACCCCTCCCCGCATGGGGATGCCCAGCGTCCTCTCGGGTGGCCAGGGGCCGGCGAGCCCCGGCCCCTCGAGGCCCAGCGCGAGGCCCAGGGGGCCAGCAGGCGGGGGGAAGGTGAACAGGTCGAGGCCTCCGGGCGAGAGGGCGAAGATATCAGGCCTCCCCAGGCGTGCCAGCTCCGCTAGGGGGGGCCCGGCATAGACCCCGGTCTGCCAGGGCGCCGGTCCCGAGGCCCGGAGAGCCTTGGGGTGGTAGGGGGAGGCCGCCTCCCGGAGCAGCACCGCGTCAGCGCCCATGGCGGCGGCGGTCCTCACCAGCGCCCCGATGTTCGCGGGATCCTGGAAGGGGACGAGGAAGGTGTCCCGGACGAGGGGGGCCTCCGGATCCCACCGCGGGAGCGGGGGGGCCGAGACCAGCAGGAGCGGGGGCCCCGTCCCGAAGAGGTCGAGTTCCGGGAAGATCTCCCTTCTCACCAGATAGACCGGGACGTCCCGGGGGATCCCCGCTGCCTCCAGCTCCCCGGCCCTTCTCGCTATCGCCCCCAGGACGGCCTCCGGCCGGGCCCGGCAGAGATCTCGCACGGACTTTCCGCCTGACACCAGGCATTCGCCGCGCCTGCGGATCCCCCGTGAGTCCGCGAGGGAGAGCCAGCCCCGGAACCGCGAATTGCCCGCGCTCGCGATTTCTGTTAACGTAGGCCAGTCCGGGGCCGGAGGCACCACCACCCCGGATCTCCTGAGAACCACCAGCCTCCGCGGCGGCCAGCCCGGTATGGCGCCGTAGGCCTCCGTCCTCTCGGGCCCGAAGTCCCCCCGTCCCGGCGCGTCCCTCGCCTCGGCTATCTCCCGGTCGGCATTGGCGCCTTTCATGAGATACAGGCGCCCGCCCGGCGGCAGGATGCTCGCGCAGAGTTCCACCGCGCCGGCCACCGAGAGGTAGTCGCGCGACACGATGCTCCCGACGGGACGGTCGAAGGCCCGCGTCACCTTGTGGGGGTAGATCTCCACGTTCCCGAGCCCCAGAAGCTCCACCGCCTCCTCGATGAACTCCAGCTTCCTCCGCCTGGGCTCCGCCAGGAGGAGCCGCCAGCCCGGCTTCCTCACGGCCATGGGTATCCCGGGGAAACCCGCGCCGGAACCGAGATCCATGAGGGGCGCGTCCGGATCCATGAGTTCCGCCGCCAGGGCGGCGTCCACGTAATGCTTGCGGACTATGCTCACCGGATCCTCTATCCGCGTGAGATCCAGCTCGGCGTTCCTCATTCCGAGGAGCTCGTCCAGTTTCACGAAACGCTCGAGCTCGAGGCGCGAGAGCCCGAGCCCAGCGCGTCCGAACTCCCGCTCAATCGTCTCTGCCCTTCGTCCGGGGGGGGGCATACGCGTTCTCCTGCCCCCCTCCCGCGGTGCCGCGCCCGGGACGGGGGTTCGCCGGACGTACCCGGGGCGTCCCGGCGTCAATGGCGGTTCAGGCGATGGTGAAAGCCGGAGTGCCGGTGATGAAAGCCGGGGAGCCCGCAGTCCTCTTCGAGGACAAGCAGATTCTGATCCTCAGGAAACCGGCGGGCTGGCTGTCCCAGCCGGACGGGCGCGGCAGGCCGGACATCCTCGGCTGGGCCAAGGATTACATCAAGAGGAAGTGGAGGAAACCGGGGGCCGCCTACGCCGGCCTCTGCCACCGCCTGGACATGCCCGTGGGCGGCGTGATGGCCGTGGCCAGGACCTCCAAGGCGGCGCGGAGGATCTCGGAGCAGTTCCGGGAGCGGAGGGCGGGGAAGATCTATCTAGCCCTCTGCCTGGGCGCCCTGGATGAGGTCGCGGGCGGGCTGGAGGGGCGCCTCGGGCGCACGGGGAACCTGACGCTCGCTGCCCCTCCGGGCGAAGGGGCACGCGCCGCACTCACCTGGAGAGCCATCTGGCGGGGCGAGCTCGCCGGCCGGCCGTCCTCGCTTCTGGAAGTGAACCTGCTGACCGGGGTCAAGCACCAGATCCGCGCCCAGCTCGCGGGGGCAGGACTCCCGGTCTGGGGGGACACCCTCTATGGCGGGCCCGCCGGCCCGAAGGGGACGCCGTCCATAGGGCTCTTCGCGGCGAGGCTCACGCTCGATCACCCCGTGAGCCGGGAGAGGATGAGCTTCGCCGCCACCCCTTCGCCGGGGGACTGGCCCTGGCGGCTGATGCGGGGCTGAGGAACATGCCCAGGTTTCCGAGGCCCTCGCTCTGGCTCGCCGCGGGCCGCGCCCGCAAGGCGGACCGCCGGGCGCTCGCCCGTCTGGAGGCCCTCTTCGCCGCGGGCGTCCCGCCGCAGGACATAGCCCGCGAGTTCGGACTGGACCGGCCGAAGCTGGAGGCGCTCGACCGTCTCGCCTCCGCCCCGGACGGCTGGCGCCCGATCCCGGCCATTATACCCGAAAAGGATCAGGGCGCCGCCGCCGCGGCTTCGCTCACCCTGTGCCGGCACGGCCTGGTGCGCGTGAGCCTTCCCCGCGGCGCCCTCTGGCTGAGCGATGCCGGGCGCTACGTCCTCCTGCTGTGCGCGGCGGAGGGCCGCCACCCGCGGGAGTTCCTCCCGGAGGCCCCCGGCCCGCCGCCCTCCGGCCTCCTCCCGCCTCCGGACACCTGCGATCCGCCGCCCCACCCTTCCCCGCGGCATCCTGGACAAGGACACCCCATGCTCAAAGCGCTCCTGAACATCCCCGGGAGGGCGAGAAGCGCCATGCGCTACTCGCTTTCCGGGCTCGCCTCCTCCTTCCGGAAGGAGGAATCGGTGAAGCTCGAGACGATAGCGCTCGCCGTGCTCATCGCCATCCTCATCCCCGTCCCCTGGCCCCTGTGGAAGAAGCTCGCCCTGACGGCCGGCTACCTGCTCGTACCCTTCGCCGAGCTCCTGAACTCGTCCGTAGAGGATATCTGCGATCTGGTCTCGCCGGGGTACAACGAGAAGGTGAAGGCGGCCAAGGACAAGGGTTCGGCGGCCGTGCTCCTCGCCATCGCGGCGAACCTCCTGATCCTCGCCGCGCTGATAAAGGCCCCCTGACGTTCCCGGCCCTGCGGGGCCCGGGGGCGGGGCCCGGACGACGCCGGGGGACGGCATGCCGGCGCGCGCCCGCCCGGCTAACGCTCCTGAGGGATGCTTATCTCCAGGGTGGAACTCGCGACCTCCGTTGGGAGACCCTCCTCCTCCATCCTCTTCTTGAGAAGCGACAGGCTGGTCCGGTACGACTCCCGGTCGGGATCGAGCTCGACCGCCCTGGTCTGATCGATCAGGGCCTCCGGAAGACGGTTGAGCATGGCTAGCGCCTGGCCCCGGAAAAAGACGGCCTGAGGGTAGTTCTGCCACTGGTTGAGGGCCCTGGTGAAGTCGTATACCGCCTCCTCCAGCTCCCCCTTGTCCCTTTTCGCCTCTCCCCGCAACAGGTAGCTCACCGCCCGCTGCTTGGGGGTGAGTCCCCGGCGGCGAATGACGGCGGTGTAGATCCTCACCGCCTCGTCGTAGTCGCCGCGGCGGTGGGCCAGATACCCGGACTCGACCGTCTCCAGGATCTCCGCCTGCCCCTGCTGCTGGGCCGGGGCTTCCCCCGCAGGGAGGCAGAGGAGGAACGCGAGGAGGATCGCGGGCGCGGGGACGGCAGGAAGCCGACGGATGGGGCGGTGGAACAGGATCATAGGGTCCAGGGGTTGGGGGGAAGAAGGAGCGCGGCGGGGAAACGCGGGGGCTGGAACGCCTCCGGGCGCTCCCGGCGCGGCGGCAGGGGCGGGCCCGGTACCGTCGAGGCCGCCCCATGGCAGAGGCCCTCGTCAGCCGCCGGGCCTTCCCGTGCCGCCAGGGGCACCTGCCTGGCCGTCCTGCCGCTGACCCGCGCTTCCTGCCGGGTTATCGTGACCGTAGCGGCCACTCTCGTAAGGATCGTTGCCGGGGAACGCCCGGCGCCTCTCCAGATCGCCGTAAGGCCTGGCGCCGCGCCTGATGGACATCCTGTGGAAGCGCCGTGACGAGGCCCTGAAGTCGTGGCCACGGAAGAGAGGGGCGCGGGAGGGCGGCCGGAAGTCAGGGCCCTCCGATGGCAAGGGGCCGACCCGTTCCCGGCCGGGATGACTGGCACTCGCGCAGGCGTAGGCTTCCCCGCAGACGGCGGGGGCCGGCAACAGGAGGGCGATCCCCAGGGCGATCGCCGAGAGCGCGGGCGCGGGTTTCAGGGCAGACATGGACGGCCCTCGCCTGAAAGCTGACCGGTAAGCTGGCCTCAAGAACCGGACGGGGCCCGGGAACCGCCGGCCCTTCGGTCTGCATCCGGACGTCCGATCCGGTGGCGGGAGGCCGCGGGGAAGGGATCCTCAGGATGCCGCAGTGCCAGGTACCTGCCTCCCCGGACGAACCGTCGGACAAGTGAGATGATACTCTGAAAACGCCGGGGATCAAGCCGGAGGGGGGCCGCCTTCCGGGAAGGCGCTTCCCGGCTACCTGCCGGGACGGCGGGGGGCCGGCTCAGATCCACTGATCCCTGGACAACACGGAACCTTGCAATCCAAGGTTCATGGCCCCCGTTTCCCGGGGATCCTGAGGCCATGACTCAGGCCTCCGTCTCACGGATGGCACGTACGTGCGGGAAGCTCTCCGAGGCCGCGCCCGCGTCCCCCGGGCGGGCACGAGTGTCATGTCCGCCACCTCAAGCCCGCAGGCCGGCCGGAAGGCGATCCGGCGGACGGGGCCGCAGGGACAGTGTAGAACGAGGGGATGCAGGACACCCTCCCGGCCTCCTCCATCCCGCCGAACCGTGTCCGGGCCGCCGGCTCCCTCCCCGTGCCCACCGACAGCATCGGGCGCGGCAGGTACAGCTCCCGGAGGCGGCCTTCCCGCTACGGGAGGAGGCAAGGGAAGGGACGAGGCACCGGGAAAGCGTAAACGGAGCGGGCTGAGGGCAGTGCGCCGTTCCCTGAGAGAGGGATGTCACGAGAGAGCACGGCGATGCGGGCGCGGCACTCGAGGTTCCTCACGCGCAGTCCCGCTGAAGGCGTATGCCATTCGGCACCCACAGGGAGGGAAGACATTCCCGCATGCACCTTGGGCGAGGAAAGGCTGGCGGAGGAGGATGCGGAGACAAAAACGGCCTGAACCTGAGGATTCAAGCCGCTTTGCGTAAAGAGCTGAAACATCGGAAAGGGCAGATGGTGCCGAAGATCGGGTTCGAACCGATACGAGAAAATCTCGCGGGTTTTTGAGACCCGTGCGTCTACCAATTCCGCCACTTCGGCCAGCCGGTAAGTCCGGGGAAGTGTTTTGGGGTGGGTGATGGGATTTGAACCCACGGCCTCCAGGGCCACAACCTGGCGCTCTGCCAACTGAACTACACCCACCGTCCTCAGACCGGGCAGGCATTATATATACCAAACGGGACGATATTGCAAGGGTTCCTCCCCCTCTGGCGGCACCGTGGGGCCGGGCACAGCCTTTCCCGTTCTAATTCGCGATTAATATTTTTTTAGGTATTTTAAAGGAATGATCTGCTAAAGAACATCCAACAGATCCTAAAATCATCCGATCGCCCGTGACAGGCATCACCCTGCCGTGCGCTCTCGTGGCTGGCACTCTCATGACAGGCACTCTCCGGATGATCCTCTGTCATCGCGAAAACCGTCACCGGGCCAGGAAAAAAAAGCGGCGTCCGGCCCCGGAAACCCGAACCGGCGGGCTTGGAAACATCGAATCCGGCCAATTACAATTGATTTGAAATGTGTTCAATGATCCCCGAATGATGCAATGATTGCTTGACTTTGAGGGTTTCAGGAAATAAAATACAGACGATTTTCGATGGTGCCCGGAAGCCCTCCCGGACACCGGGACAGAGGCGCGGCATCCGCCGCCCACCTGCCCCAGCCGGTGCCGTAGGCCCACAGGCTCCCCAGCTCCCGCAGGACCGCAACCCGGCCACGCTCCGTCAATCCTGCGGCTTGCCCACAGCCCCCTACCCTTGCGGGCTGGCCTTCAGATCCCGCACGAGATCCGTTGCCTTCGCCGTCTTGACATCCGAAACCCGCTTCAGCAGTCCCGCATCCGCGAGCGACGCAACGCACTGCCTCCGCTCGCCACAGGCCCGCAGTCCCCTGCGGGCGGCCACGGAATGGGCCGAGCCAGCCGGCACGGCCCACTGACCTGCGGCCTGCACGGCCGCGCAATGTGGAGGACTCACACAATGAACCGAAACGACCTGGTAACAGCTGTGGCCCACACCACGGGCCTTAAAGCCAGGGACGCCGACGACACCATCGTCAAGACCCTTCATGAGATCATGATCTCCATCAGCAGGCACGAGGGCGTGGCGCTCATGGGCTTCGGCTCCTTCCACGTGAAGAAGAAGTCCGCCCGCGTCGGGCGAAACCCCCGCACAGGGGAAAACATCGAAATCCCCGCCAAGTACAGCATCTCCTTCCGGCCCGGCAAGCTCATGAAGGAGATGGCCAACGCCTCCCCCAGCGCCGCCTCCTCCAACCTCGCGGTGGCCAACCCCTCCATGCGGAAGGGGGCGAAGACCTCTCCCCAGAAATTATAGCCAGCCACGCGGGGTGCCAGCCGCCCCGGGCCGCAATTCCGGTGCCGTCGCGCCGGGAAGCGGCCCGGGCCCCTTCGCGCGGCAGCCGGAAAACCGCTCTGACTCCCGAACCAGCGCCCCCTCCCGATCCTTCCCGCCCTCCGGCTGCCGGCAACCCGGGCAGGGGAACCCCTTGCGGCGCCGCCCCGTGCAGCGCCGCATTTCTTTTCCCGGCGCGGGGCCGCCCGTCACCTTCCCGCCCTTGCGTCGCGCCCGCCCTATCGGCCTGCCCCCCCCGCCCCCGTTCCGCACGGCGATAATCCCCGCGCGATAATCATCCCGGCCCCCCCCCGGTGTCCCGTGCCCTGGGGCGGAACCCGGAAAAAGGGAACGGCCCCGTCCCTCCCGTCGGGGGGGGTCAGGGCCGTTCGGGGGAAGCCGCGCCCCGCCCCCCGCCTGGGGCCGGACGCGGCGTGAGCTGTGGCGGAGAGAGAGGGATTCGAACCCTC
>JAITEZ010000329.1 GCA_031281735.1 Deltaproteobacteria bacterium
ATCCTGGCCTCCCCCTTTTATCCTGGCCTCCCCCGGTAACAAACGCCTCCCTTCAACTTCCGAAAGGAGTTCCCCAGGACAAGCCGATACTCCCCGATGCTACGGCCGCTCCCGGTCGGGCCGCCGATGCCGCGTCTGCAACGCCCTCGGGGGCTCTCGGGAGCGGCGGTCGGTCACCCGGGGCCGGGGTTCCCGCTGGAGGCGACTGGTAAACGACTCACCTCGTGGCGTTCATGGCAGTCCCGCCAGCCCGCGGGCCCTGTGGCGGGGGCACGCGCATGCGTTCCTAAATCGCCGTACCCGCCTCGCCGTGCGGGGCTTGCAACGGCGCGCGAAAGGAAATCCCAACCCATGAAGAATAGACCCACCCTGCCCGCGCTCGCGGCCCTGGCCTTCGCCGTGGCGGCGCTGGCTCTCCTGCAGCCGTCTCCACTTGCCGCCCAGCGGTTCGGCATGCTCACCACCATCGAACCCGCCAAGCTCGTTGGCGTGTTGAAGGATATGGGTATGGACGCCAAGGATGACTCGGAAGGCGATACCAAGAAGGTGCTGTGGATGCTGGGCGACCAGAGATGCTTCTTCTTCTTCCCTCCCGGCGGGGAATCCATCCAGTTCTATTACGGGGTGACCGGCACTGATGTTACCCTCCAGGACATCAACACCTGGAACCGCGACTACCGGTACTCCCGCGCCTACATGGACGATGATGGGGATCCTATCCTGGAGCTGGACCTGGATCTGGCTGGGGGCATTTCAGAGGGACGGCTGAAGGATTTCGTGACAACCTGCCAGGTCTCCTTCGACAAGTGGCGCTCGAACATCATCAGCAAGAAGCCCTAGCGCCGCCCCCGGGCGGCGCAGTGGCCGGCGCCGCCCGGAGGAGGGCCGCCGTCCCGGAATCGGTTTGGACTGTCCGGCGCTTTCCGGGATCCTGGACGGAGCCGGAGCCCGGGGAAGCCTCCGGTCCGCCGGGATGGAGACCGCAGCCGGGAGAGAGCCGGGCGGCGGGTGTGCCCCGGCGGTATCCGTCCGGAATGGAGTTAACGATGACAAGACACAGCGGACGGCCGTCGACGGCCCTCGCCCTCGCCCTCGCCTCTCTGGCCTTCCTGACCCTCTCGTCCAGGCCGCTCACCGCAGAGGGGGACGGCATCTACCGCAATATCACACCGGCCCAGCTGCTGGCCATAATGCATGACTCCCTGGGCTTCGAGGCCGAGGACGTTTCCGACGAAGACGGCCCTAAGGTGAGATGGGACATCATGGAGGGCAAGAAGGCCTTCATCCTGATACAGAACGAGAGCCAGGCCCTCATGTTCTATTACGGGACGAGCGGTACCCAGGCCACGCTCCAGGACGTCAACCGCTGGAACCAGGGATACCGTTTCTCGCGGGCCTACCTGGACAAGGACGGGGATCCGATCCTGGAGCTGGATCTGGATATGGAGGGCGGCGTGACCGAGGCGAGGATCCGGGATTACCTCAAGACATGCAAGCAGTCGCTGAACGGCTTCCTAAGCGAGGTCATAAACAAGAAGTGACGGCGGCGGGCGGTGCCCCGGCCCGGCGACCCCGCCCCCCGCGCCTCGGCCCCGCGGCAAGGCCCGTCGCCCGCGGCCCCGGCGGCGAAACGCGAGGCGCTCCGGATGGTCAGACCGGGCATCCCCGGCCTGGTCGCCCAGGCCGCCGCCCGCGCCGTAGCGGGGGCCCCGCCCGCCCCGCAGGCCCGGCTCTTCGGGCGGATCGGCGCCGGCGGCCTCATGGCCACCATGCGCCCCATGGGTTACGAGGCCGATCGGTTCCCGCACGGGATCAGATGGCGCATCGGCCGCCTGAAAGCACTCATCCGCTTCACGCCGGCGGAGAATCACCCCTGCTGCCCTTCGGCGCCGACGGCGCCGCCGTGGACTTCGCGGCCGTCAGCGAGTGGAACACGGCCTCCCGGTCAGCCCGTGCCTGCCTGGACGGCTACGGGTATCAGTCCCTGGCGCTGGATCTAGGCGCCTGGAGGGAGGCTTCTCCGAGGCGAGGGTCCGGGGTTTTCCTCAGGATCCGCATCGTGGCGTTCGCCCGTTTCAATGAGGCGTTCCTGTCCTGGAAGTGACACGGCCCGCCCCCCGGCTTCCCGCCCTCCGCGCCTCGGCTCCGGGGCGTGGCCCTTCCCTGGCGCCCCCGGCCGACGAGACGCGAGGCGCTCCGGACGGACAAGCCCGGCAGCCCCCCGCCCAGAGGCCGCCGCCCGTGCGCCACGGGGGCCTCCCGCCCAGCCCGGCGGGCAGGCCGCACTCCTCGGGCGGATCGATGCCGATGCCATCATGCGCCCCGTGGGTTGCGAGGCGGAGCGGTTCCCGAAAGGGATAGCCCCCGTGATCAGGTGTCGCCTCGGCCCGTTGAACGCCCTCGTCCGCCCGGGGCACCCGCCGGGTGATCCCTGCAGTTCCTCTTCGCCGCCGCCGGCATCGCCGCCGGCTTAACGGCAGCCAGCGAGCGGAACAAGAGCTTCCGGTTATCGCGGGTCTACCTGGATCAGTCCGGGGATCCAGCCCTGGAGCTGGATCTGGATATGGAGGGCGGCGTCTCCGAGGCGAGGATCCGGGATTTCATAAAGGCCTGCCTGGAGGCGCTTTATGACTTCCTGCGCATGTTGGAGGGCGAGGGGTGACGGCGGTGCGCAAGGCTTCCGCCCCCCGCTCCGCCCCCCGCCGCAAGGCCAGCCGCCGGAGGCCAGGGCCCGCAGGTCGCGGGGGACACGCGGCGGGAGGGGCATACGACTCTCTCCAGGCCGCCCGCCAGCCCGCCGGGCGGGATCCCGTCCCCGCGCGGGGTGTCCCGGCCCCCCGCGGCGCCCCATGCCCGCCGCCCTTCGCGGCCGGAGCGGCCCTCCCTCCGGGAGGCTCCGGAGCGGCCCGAGGAGGCCTGCCATGCCCGTGCCCCGAAGCCTACTGAGGGATCTCGAGCGATCGCTGGATCCGGGATCCGTCTTCACAGAGGAGGCGAATCTCCTGGCTTCACAGAGGAGGCGGATCTCCTGGCCTACGCCTACGACGCCGCAGTCCAGGAACAGCGCAAGCCCGCCGTTGCGCTCGCGCCGGACACCGAGGAGCGGCCAGGCCGGGCGGTGGCCCTCTGCTACGGGTCGGGGCTCCCGATCACCGTGAGGGGGAGAGGGGCCAACCTCTCGGGGGCCACGATCCCCGGGCCGGGCTGCGCGGCGGTGATCCTCGACGGCCTCCTGAACCGGAACACCGAGGTCAAGGATCGGGTTCTCTACGCCGTGGCGGAGCCCGGGGTGGCGACCGCCCGCCTCGCCTAGGCCGCGGCGGCCCGGGGCCTCTTCGCCCCCCGGATCCCGGCTCCCAGAGGTGTCCAAGCTGGGGGGGGACGTGGCCCTGAACACGGTGGGGCAGCGGGGCCGCAAGTAAGGGGTCACCGTGGGCTACCTCATGGGCCTTGACCTCTTCGACCCCGGGGGCGAGCTGATAAGGGCGGGCTCGCGCGCCGTCAAGCGCTTGGTGGGCTACGACCTGGCGGGTCTCATGCTCGCCTCCGAGGGGCACCCTGGGGGTCTCTCCCGGCTGATCCCCAGGCTCACCCCGCCGACCCGCGCCTCCCCCCGGGCCGGCTCGCCCCCTTCGGCGGCTTCCGGGAGGCGGCGGAGGCCGTCTCCGAGGTCATCGCCGCCCGCATCCTCCCCTGCACGCTTGAGTCCCTGGACCGCAAGTGCATCCAGGCGGTGGAGGCCAGCCGCCCGGCGGGCCTCCCCGCCGATGCCGGGGCGATCCTTCTCGTGGAGGCGGACGGCGGGAGCGCGGAGGGTGTGGAGGCCGACACCGCCGAGGCCGCGGCCGTCAGCCGGCGCGCGGCGGCGCGGTCGGACCGCGCGGCCCGCGACCGAGCCGAGAGGGAACGCATCTGGGAGGCCCGCCGGGCGGCACTCCCGTCCCTGGCCCGGCTCAGGCCCGCGATGATGCTGGAGGACGCGACCGCGCCCCGCTCGCGGATCCGCGAGATGGTGGAGGCCGCGGCCGCGCTGGCCGCCCGGCACCGCGGAGGCGGGCGTCTTCGGCCGCGCGGGGGACGGCAACCTCCATCCCACCATCCTATGCGACCGACGGGACCGGGAGGGGTTCGCGCGGGCGGAGGCCATGGCGGACGGGGTCTTCGAGACCGCGTTGCGGCTCCAGGGGGCGCTTTCCGGCGAGCACGGCATAGGGCCGGCGAAGGCCGGGCGGATGGGGAGGGAGGCCGGCCGGGCGACGGTGGGTTCTCCCGGAGGATCCGCCGGGCCCTGGATCCGGGGATGCTTTTCAACCCGGGGAGGAAGATCGTCTGAGACGGCCGCCGCCGCATGTCCGGGACGGCAGCCGCGGCGTGCCGGAGGGGTTCTTCTCCGCATGCCCCGTTCCCCTTGACAGTGCGGGCCGCGCGTTCCCGGGGGCCGTCTCCCCCGGATGGCCGCCCGGCGCCTGCGGCGGGACGGGCCTCGGGCGCCCGCGGCGGCGGCCTGCCGGCATCCACGGGCCGCCCGAGGATGGCCGGGGAGGGCGTTCTCGCAGCCCGGTCTTGCGGCCCCGCCCACGCGTCACGCGGGAGCGGCGCCCTTTCCGGCGCCCTGGTTCCGCCCCCGTCTTCCCCCGCCCCTCCCAGGACCGAAAAGCACCACCACAGCATCCGGCCCCTGCAACGCGGGAGGGGCGGGGGGGACGGCCGGATCCCCCCCGCTTTCCAGGGGGAGCCAGCCCCGCCGCGCCCCGAGGCGGGGCGGCTCCCCGTTCCGTCGCCCGTCCAGGCCTCCTCCCAGGCGAGTCATGGCAGGGGCGGAACGGCCGGGAGGGACGGCAGGCAAGGTCAGGCGGATCGCGCGTCAGCGGCGGCGATCTCGGCCTCAGGGCCACGTCCTCCCGTCTCGGGGACGGGGGGTGGCCGTTTCGTTCCCGGACAGGGGTGCGGGATGGCCCTTCCGTATAGCCCCGGCTGGGCCGCGACCCCCCGCCCCGTAAAGAGCCCCGCCGCGGATTGCCCGGAGCCGGGGAGCCCCCGCCGCGGGCAGGCTCTTCCTCCCCCGGCCGGGAGTCCCCCGCCACCGTCCCGGGTGTCCGGGCACCGGGCAGCCCTGCGGGCGGCAACCGTCCGGAGGGCTCCGTCCCGGTTTCCCCGGGGCGGCTTTCCCGACCGCGCCCCGGCAGGTATCTGCCGGATGAGGATGGCGGGCGTCTGCCGCTCCGGTCGTTTCGCCCGTTGCGGCCGCCGTCTCCTCTGTAATTTTGCGGCGCTCGGGTGTAGTCTGTCCGGGACGACTGGCGTTCCCGCGCCGACCCTCCCGGCCTGGCCGGCCGGCAAGCCTCACCCGTGAGGGGGGGCGGCCGCCAGGGGCGTGCAGGCCCGCTCCCGGCCGGGACGGGGGCGCCGGCGGGACGCGCGTTCCGGGGCCCGGGGGGGTGTGCCCATGCCGCTGATTCAGGACGCCGTGGAGCTCTTCAAGCGGAACGCCGCCTCCGTGTCCATGCGCACGGTCGAGGCGGGGGATCTCAGGGAGGCGGCGGAATACGCCCTGCGCGCGGCCCTCGCCCGCCCGCCGGCCAGGCGTCTCCTGCCGGGGGTCGGTCCCGCCCCCGAGGGCGCGAGGACGGTCTTCTTCGCCGGTCTCCCCGACGACTGCTACGCCGAGGTGGCGGAGAGGGCGCGGGCCGAAGGCGTCCGCGCGGCGAGGGAAGGCGCCAGGGCCTTCGCGGGCGGCCTCGAGGTGGCCTTTTCCCTGGCTTTCCTGGCCGCGGCCGACACCGCCTCCCTGGCCCTGGACTTCTCCTCCGAGGACGCCCGGCTCGCCCCCATGCTCGCCGAGACCCACGTGGTGGCCGTGCCCCGGTCCATGGTGACCGCCAGCCTCGAGGAGGCCCTCCCGCTCCTGGTGTCCCGGACACGCCCGGCGGGCGCCTGGACGGAGCTTGTCTCGGGCTCGAGCCGCACCTCGGACATCGAGAGGGTGCTCACCCTGGGAGTCCACGGCCCACTGGAGCTGCACGCGGTCATCTGCGGGTGAGACACGGTTGCCGGGAGCCCCCGCCCGTCCCCGGCCGGGGCGGCGGCGGCAGGGAGCCCGGCACCGGCCGGGACGGGAGGTTGCCAGGATGGGCGAGCCGACAGGGGAGGGGAGGGAGCCGGGGGGCCGGGGGGCCGGGGAATCGCGCGGCGGCTACCGCGGACGCCTCAAGTCCCTCCTGGCCGACCCGCACCTGCGGGAAACCCTGGACCGTTTCGCGCGGGACTATCCGGCGTCGCGCGAGGCCGCCTTCGCGGGGACGGATCGCGACCGCGCCATCGAGGAGCTCGCGGCGGCCAGGGACGCGGCCGCCGCCCGGCTCGGCGAGCTCGCGGAACTCTTCCGCCGGGAGGCTTCCCGCCGGGGGGCCCGAGTGTACCTGGCCGCCGACGCGCGGGAGTGCCGGGAGATAGTCGCGGGGATAGCCCGGGAGATCGGGGCCGGGAGGATCGTCAAGTCCAAGTCCATGACCTGCGAGGAGATAGGCCTGAACGCCCGGCTCGCGGCGGACGGGATAGCGGTCAGCGAGACGGATCTGGGGGAGTGGCTGGTGCAGCTCCGCGGCGAGGCCCCCAGCCACATGGTGCTGCCCGCCATCCACCTCTCGCGCTACCAGGCCGACGAGACCATCGCCGCCGCGACCGGCCGGGGGGCCGGGGGCGACGTGCCGGCCCTGGTGCGCCTCGCCCGGGCCGCCCTGCGGCCGGACTTCGCGGGGGCCGGCATGTCCGTCACGGGCGCCAATCTCGCCATAGCCTCGTCGGGTACCCTGGGCATCGTTTCCAACGAGGGGAACGTCGGGCTCTGCGCCGCCCTGCCGGGAACCCACGTGGCCGTGGTGGGCATCGACAAGCTGGTCCCCGACCTGAAGGACGCGCTCAGGATCCTCAGCGTCCTCCCCCGCAACGCCACGGGCCAGCGGATGACGGCCTACCTCTCCCTCGTCTCCGGGGCGCCTTCCGGCGCCGGGGCCCCCTCCCACGGGGAGGGAGGGTCCCCGGCCGCGCCCTCCGGGCGCAGGGATCTCCGCGTCGTCCTGCTCGACAACGGCCGCTCGCGCATGGCCGCCGACCCCGGCGTGCGGCAGATCCTGCGGTGCGTGCGCTGCGGGGCCTGCGCCAACGTCTGCCCGGTCTACCGCATGGTGGGGGGGCACGGCCTGGGGGGCGTCTACCAGGGCCCGGCGGGGCTGGTCCTGACCTTCCTGCTGGAGGGCCCCGCCGCCGCCCGCAACATCGCCTGGAACTGCCTCGGCTGCGGCGCCTGCCGGGAGGTCTGCGCCGCCGCCATCGAGCTGCCGCGCCTGATCGAGGAGATCCGGGCGCGGCTGCACGAGCGGGACGGGTTCCGCCCGGAGCAGGGGCTCCTGGCCGCGGTGCTCTCCCGCCGCCGGCTCATGGGCCTGGCCCTCCGGGCGGCGGCGGCCTTCCAGGGCCCGGCGGTCCGGGACGGCATGGTGCGGCATCTGCCCTTCGTCCTCTCCGGGGACGCCGGCTTCAGGAGCCTGCCCGCCCTGGCGGACAGGCCCTTCCGCGCCCTCTGGAAGGGCATCCTCCGGGAGGGGGCGGACTCCCCGGCGGGGCGGGGAGTCGGCAAGGGCGGCCGGGATCCGGAGGGTGA
>JAITEZ010000363.1 GCA_031281735.1 Deltaproteobacteria bacterium
TGACTTTCACGCCGTCCCCCCTGGCCGTCCACTCCCTGCCGTCGTTCGCGAAATTCCCCGGCACCTCCTTTCCTGGTATCCGCGGACAGGACAGGGTTTCCCAGTTCCAGCATACGTCCAGCCTCGGCGTTTATGTACTCGAACTGCTCATCACGTAGCGGGTGCCGGGCACCATTCAGCACTTTCATATTGCCCTCGAGGCTGTAGCCGGAGTCATGCAGCATGCTGCGCACCCGCCGGTCGGAAACCGAGAAATCCTGTGATTTCAGTTCGTTGGTCAGGTTATTCACCCTTTCGTCGTCAATCGCAAGGTCTGTTCCGGATCCCCCCTGGCGGCGGTCGGCTTAATCTGCCTGTCCAGGGCCTCGCGCAACCCGGGTTGCGTCTCCTCGGCCGGTATGCGTCCCCCGACGGGCGGCACTGGCGCGAACGGCCAGGACGGGGAGATGCCGCTCAGGCGTTTCGTTCACTGATATGCTGACAGTGGCGGTTGACATGCCATAAAGGCGGGAGACGAAGGCGATTCCTCCATGCCCCAGCAGCAACTCGGCGCAGGTACAGAGGAACAGTAGCAGTGCCCGCTCATCTAGTATTTGGTTCGCAATTGCGAACCTTTTGGTTAAGGCGGCCACTACGTGTCCTATTGGGAGGCTTATGTCGTGTTGTCCTATCATTGGATAAGTATAGTTGTGAGAAATCCTAAGCCAACTCATATCTCGCTAAATAATAGCAAATATAAATAATTATTAGGTATATAAGTTAATTAAAAATCAATAATTATTTTCTATTAGGTAATAATTAACCAATAATGTATATGTTGTTTTTTACGAATCCTTAGGGGAGGGGAACCGGCACCGGAAGGCGTACATGAAGACAGCCCCGGCCGCTGAGACGTTAAGGGACTCCGCCCCCCCGCAGAGGGGTATCCCCACCCGGAAGTCCGCCAGCGAGGAGACCAGCCTGCCGAGGCCGCGTCCCTCGCCCCCCAGGATCAGGACCGTCCTCTCCGGGAACTCGAAACCGGCGAGGGACTCCGCCCCCCCCGCCTCGGCCCCCACCGTCCAGTATCCCTCTTTCTTGAGGAGCCTCAGGGCGCGCGGGAGGTTCGCGACGCGGGCCAGGGGGATCCTCTCGAGGCCCCCGGCGGCGGCCTTGGCCGCCGCCGGGGTGAGTCCCGCGGAGCGGTCGCGGGGGGCAATCGCACCGTCCGCGCCGAAGGCCCAGGCCGAGCGCAGGAGGGCACCCAGGTTCCCCGGATCCTCCACGTGGTCGAGGGCGAGGAGCAGGGAGGGCCCCTCGGCGGGGAGGGACTCCAGGAATTCGGGGAGATCCAGGGGGGCCTTCTCGTCGAAGACGGCGCAGATCCCCTGGTGGGCGGACGGAGCGAAGCGCCCGAAGAAGGACGGGGGCACCCGCCGCACGGGCGCGCCCAGGGACGCGGCCCTTTCCAGGAGGGCCGCGAGGGCCGCCGAGGGCCTGCGGGCGGAGCTCACGAGAAGCCGTCTCAAGGCGGCGCCCCGGGCCTCCAGAGCCTCGGCGACGGCGTTGATGCCCACCACCTCGTGTCCGCCGCCCCTGGGCTGCCCCTGGGCGGCCTCCGCCGGACGGCCCGGCTCCCCCGGATCCGGCCCGGAATCCCGGCCGGAGCCTCCCCCCGCCCAACCAGGGCTGCCGCCTTCCTCAGCCCAATCAGGGCTGCCGTCTTCCCCCCCCCAGTCAAGGCTGACGCCTTCCGCAGCCCAATCCCGGCTCCCGTCGCCGCCGGGCTGGCGGCTCCCGCCGCCCTGCGGGGCAAGGGGACCGTCACCCGCCGGGCCTCGCCAGGCGCCGCCGCCCCGGCCGCCGCGGGATTCCCTGCGCGGGGCGGCGCCTTTCCGCGTCTCTCCGTGAGCCTCAGGGGAGGCGGGGACGCGGGCCCCGGCCCTGCCCCCCGCGCGCGGTCCGCCGGCCGCGGGGGGGGGGGCGCCGCGGCTTTCGGGTGCGCCGGCGCCCGGCCTGGCGCGGCCAGCCGCGGGACCCTTGCCCAGGCCTTTCCGGGCGGGCCCGGCCGCGGCCGGTCCGGGCTCGTAGAGGCCGGGCCTGGTGCGGGGGATCCTCTTGCGTCGCTTCCGGGTGAAAGGATCGTGGGCATCGGGGGCAGTCCCGGCGGGTTCCCACGCGAGGCCCGGGTGACGTCCCGCCTCGGCACCGCGGGGGGGGCCGCCCTCGGTCCTTCCGCCGGGACGGCCTTTCCGGCCCCGGGGAGGCGCGCCCGGGGCCGCGCGCTGGCCGGAGGCGCGGCCGGCCCCGGTCCGGGGAGGGGAGGGGACGGAGCCCCCCTGGCGGCCACCGCCGGCGGCGGGCCGGGGTGTCCGGCTCCCGGCCGGACGCGGGCCCTCAGCCCCCCGGGGGCCCTGGCGGGGGGGGCCGCCGCCAGGGCCCCCGGGCGCGGACGTGCGCGGACGCCTCGGATCAGTCATTTGAAGAAACCCTCCCAGAAGCCCGGAGGCCCGCTCGCCGGGGCGCCTTTCCCGTCCACGACGATGCCCGCGAGCTCGTCCACGGCCGCCGCGAGGTCGTTGTTGACTATCAGGAAGTCGTAGATCTCGCGCTCGGCCGTCTCCATGGCGGCGCGGGACAGGCGCTCCTTGGCGCGTTCCGCGCTCTCGGTGTGGCGGCCCGCGAGGCGCTCGGCGAGCGCCCGGTACGAGGGGGGCACCACGAAGACTAGCCTCGCCTCCGGGAAGGCCGCCCGGATGGCCTTGGCCCCCACCACGTCCACGTCCATGACGACGCGCTGGCCAGAGGCGAGCTGGCGCTCGATGAGCGGCCGGGACGTCCCGTAGTAGCGGCCGAAGGTCTCGGTCCACTCCAGGAACTCGCCGCGGTCGATCATGGCCCGGAACTCCTCCGGGCTCACGAAGTGGTAATCCACGCCGTCGATCTCGCCGGGACGGGGATCCCGTGAGGTGTGCGACACGGCGTACACCGTCCCCGCAGCGCGGGGGTCGGCCAGGAGGGCCTTGATGAGTGTGGACTTCCCCGCTCCAGACGGCGCGGAGAGAACTGTGAGGCTTCCCGGGGAAACCATGTGCTTGTCTCCTCCAGCGGGTCCGGGG
>JAITEZ010000368.1 GCA_031281735.1 Deltaproteobacteria bacterium
CCTGCCTGCGGCCCCTCCCCGCACCTCCCCCCCCCCCCGCCGCTCCCTCCGGCCTCCCGCCGCCCGGCCCCCGCCGCCCGCACGTCACGCACCCTTCAGGGAACTCCACGGTTTCTCCAAATTAAATCCATACCGCCTCTACGGAGTTTCGATGACCGCCCGCTAGAATCCTCCCCAATGACGCGGAGCCCGGTATCGCCGCGCCACGACGTTGGGAGCGGCCCCGCCGCGCGGCTCCCCGAGGGAGGTGTCATGTCATACTATTTCATGCTTCTGGGAGGCCTGGCCCTCGCGATCACCGTGTTGCTCCTGGCGCTGGCTGGCTGGTGGCTCTGGCTGAAGATCCGCAGGGAGCCCCCCTGCGGGTCCGTCGCCCAGCCGTACGGCCAGAACGGCGCACCCGCTCCCGCGAGGCCCTCGCCCCATACCGGCCCCGTCCAGCCGTACGGATCCGGCGTGCCCGCCCCGGACGGCCCTCGCCTCACCGGATACTCCCCGCCCGGCTTGACTGGCGCGCAAGGGTTCCCGCGCGGGCAGGATCCCCGTGGCTGGCCTGCCCCGCAGGTCTCCCAGGAATCCCAGGGATGGCCAGCTTCGCAGGGCGCCCAGTACTCCCAGGGCTGGGCCGCCCTCCCTGACTGCCGGGGCCTAGAGCACGGGCAGGTCCTCACGGCAGGGCAGGGCCCCACTGGAAGCGAAGCCTCCGCTCCCGGGCGAGACCCCGAAGGGGGCGAGGCCACCCCTGCCCGGCCAGCCCCGGATGGCGGCGAGCCACCACCTGCCGGCCCGGACCCGGAGGCGGGCGGAGGCCAGCTGGGAGGGGGAGCCTCCGGAGGGCGCGAAACCTTCCCGCCCAGGCCCGCCCCTCCGGGATCGCCGGCATACGGCACGGGCCAGGCCTGCGCGGGGAGCCCCGGACGTCCCGTCCGGCCCCCGCGCCCGCCCCTCCGCCGCAACCCGCTCCTGGCCCGCTTCCTCGCGGCGGGCGCCTTCGCGCTCCTCTCGCTCATACCGCTCGCGCTCATCCAGGATCTGGGCGACACGAGGCAGCTCCGGGGCCAGCAGGTCCAGCAGAGGATGCGCGACGAGTGGGGCGGGAGCCAGCTCCTGACGGGGCCGCTCCTTCTCGTGCCCTACGTTGTCGAGAGGAGGTTCCAGGAGAGGGTCCCCGTCCTCCTGCCGCCGCCTGCGGGGGACGCTGCGGCTCCCGCCCCCGGCCTTGCCCGGGAGCCCCTCTCCGCCGCCCCCGGGACGCCCCCCCCCGCGGCCTCCGGGACGGCCGGCCCCGAGGCCGCCTGGGCGCCGCCCGCGGGAGAGGCTGGCCCTGCCGCCGACGGGACGGGGGCGCCGCGCTGCCCGGACGGAGGATGCCGGGGCGCCAGGGAGCCCTCCGCTGGCTACGGCCCCTCGCGGGAGTACCCTGCCGCGGATCCCGCCGCCCCCCCCGGCCCCGAGGGCGGAGGCGGCGCCTCCCGCCGTTCCCGGGGCGGCGCCGGCGGCGGATCCGCCGGCGGGCCCCCGCCCGCCGGGGCGGGCGACAGGGCGCCCCTCCCCCCCGAGGCCCCGTACGGCTGGACCACCGTCACCCGCACCGAGCGGGTGAGGAAGACCGCCGTGGTGATACCCGACCGCGTGGAGATCACGGCCTCCCTGGCCCCGGAGATCCGGGCCCGGGGAATCTACGAGGCCCTGGTCTGGACGGCGGACGTCCGGGTGGCGGGGGCCTTCCCCCGGCCGGATCTCCGGGCCCTGGACCGCGATCTGGTCGAGATCCTCTGGGACGAGGCCTCCGTCGCGGTGGGCCTCACTGAGTCGCGCAGGCTCAAGGCGGTCTCCCGGCTGGAGATAGCCGGGGGCGAGTGCGAGTTCCAGCCCGGCGGCCTCGATGACAGGATGGCCGGCCAGGGATTCTCCGCCCCCTGCGACCTCTCCGGCGACGCCGCCCTGGAGTTCTCGCTCGGGCTCTCCTTCGCGGGGAGCGAGGCCTTCCTCGCCGCCTCCCCCGCCGCAGCGGAGGCGCGGCTGACGGTGCGCTCGGAGTGGCCCCACCCGAGCTTCGTGGGGGATCTCCTCCCTGACGCCCGCGATGTGAAGGAACACGGGTTCTCCGCCTCCTGGACCGTTCCGGCCCCCGTCCGGACGTCCCCGCGCGTGGCCGATCTCGCCGGGCTGCCCCGGGAGGACGGTTCCGGCCGCTACGCCCCCGGCCGCGACTCCGGGTGCGTAGCGATCGCGGAGCACAGGTGCGCCCAGCGCTCCGGCCCCTACTCCGAGCCGACCCTAGGGGTGAACCTCCTGGCCGGGCCCGGGGACCGCTACGCCCTCTCGGGGAGGGCCACCCGGTACGCTGTCTTCTTCATCGCGCTCGCCTTCGCGTGCTACCTGGCGCTCGAGGGGAGATCCCGCGAGGGCGAGGGGAGGCTGCACATAGCCCAGCTCGCCGTCTGCGCGCTGTCGCTCACCCTCTTCCACCTGGTGCTCCTGGCGCTCGCCGAGCACGTCCCCTTCGGCGCGGCCTTCGCCGGGGCCGCCGCGCTCACCGTCTCCATGATAAGCGGCTATGTACTCCTTTCCGTGAGGAGGGCGGGCAACGCGGCGGCTATGGCCGTGACCCTCTCGGTGCTCTACGGCATGCTCTACGTCATCCTGAACCTCGAGGACTGGGCCCTGGCGGCAGGCACCGCCCTGCTGGTGATAGCCGTGGGCGCGCTCATGGCGAGCACACGCAACATCGCCGATCCGGGGGCTCCCGCGACGCGCGGGCCGTCCGCGGATCCCGCCGCCCCGGAGGGGCCCGCTGATGAGGGCGGGTGCGGGCCGGGAGACCCCGCGGCGCCGGCCGGGCGGGGGGCTCCGGAGTGCCAGGCGGGGCTGGGCACCGGAGGGGCCGAGCCGGGTGCCGCGTGAGGATCCGCACGATCGCCGCCGGGCACCTCACCTCCCCTGGAGGCAGCCCGCCGGGAAGCGGCACCGCGGGCCGTCGGCCGGATCTACGGAGGCTGGCTACCGGACACCGCCGGGCGAGGCCGTGACGCCCAGGGCGTCCCGGTGCGGGGAGGCCGTGCGCTGCGGGGCATGGCCGGAGGGCCGCACTCTGCAGGGCATGGCCAGGGTAAGACGCGCACAGCGGAGCGGGGCATGGCCGAGGGAGGCATGCTGCGGGCATGTCCTGGCGGGGCCGCCACCGTCTCGGCGGCCCCGCAGGCCGCGGGCGCCTTCAGGCAGCCGCCTCAGGCGGCCGCCGCAACCGAGGCGGCACCGGGATCCCGGACGGGAGGGAACGGGGTAACGAGGCAGGGAGGAAGGGAGAAAGAGGGGGAAGGAGGCAGGGAGGCGGAGGCGGCTAGGATCGGGAGGATCCGCCCCCCCGGCCGCAGCCGCGGGAACGCCGGCCAGGAAACAGTCCGCCTCCGTCGCTGCCATCGTCGCCGCCGCCCCCGGGCCGGTCATGGGAACGCCCCCCTGCCCGTCCCCGTGTGGGACGGATGGACGCCTATGAGACGGAGGTACTCCTCCGGGACCGGCTGGATCCTTTCCGGCGGCGGGATGTCCCCCTTGCGCCTTACGGCCAGCCGGGGAGGCCCCCCGGCCCGCGCCCCGGCAACCTGTACCCCCAGCGAGCGCCCGAGCGCCTCCGCCAGGAGCAACGGCACGGCGTTGCCTATCTGGCGCTGTATCTCCGCCTGCGGCGCGGAGATCCGGAAGCCCGGGGGGAACGTCTGCAGGGCGGCCATCTCCCGCCAGGACAGCCTGCGGCTCTCCCAGTGGAAGGGGCCGATCGCTGGGCCGGGCTGCACCTGGATCGTCCAGGAGGGCCTGTCCTTCGCCAGCTTCAGGAGAAAGCTCAAGTAGCTGGTGCTCCCGCCGAAAGCGGCAGGCCCCCCTTCCTGTCGGTGTGCCAGAGGCAGTTCTCGCCCTCCGGGATGCTCGGAAGCAACCCCGCCCACTTCCCGCCGATGGCCAGGCGCTCCCCGTCGTCCGGCCTTATGCCGTCCAGGGCCTCCCACGCGGCGGAATACGGGGGGAGGCCGGCTGCAGGCACCACCCCGCCCTCACGCCCCCCGCCGGGAGCGGCGTGGGTCGGGCGCGGGAAGACGAACCCCCTGCCGTCCCGCAGCGCCGCCAGGAAGAAACGGTAGCGGAGCTGAGGGATCCCGAAATCCGCCGCGTTGAGCACCTGCCAGCCCGGCCTGTAGCAGGCTCCCGTCCTGCGGTTGATTTCCCGGAACCTGCCGAGCAGGAGCCCGAGACCCTCCCCCCTGCCCCCATAGCTGATGCCGTGGACGATACTCCAGCAGGAACGCCCGTGGCCTCAGATCCTCGACGACCCTGAGGAACTCGCGCAGGGTGCCGGCGCGGGGATCCTTCAGGCGGAGCGCGCCTGCCCGCACCCAGTACCCCGCTTCGAGAAGGGCTGGCAGGGGGGGCCGCCCGCGACCAGATCGACGTCCCGCGCGGAGCCGGCCTTGCGGCGGATCTCCTCCGAGGATACGTCCTCGAGGGGGGCGCACTGCACGCCCTCCCTGCCGTTCAGGCGGAGGGGGTCGCAGGAGCAGCGGTCGGAATCGTTCCGGTACACGATGTTCCGGCCGACCGCCTCCAGGCCGAAATCGAGGCCGCCGCAACCGGTGAACAGGCTTACCGCGTTCATGCTTCACACATCCGGACTGAAGGCCAGCGCCCGGCGACACCGGCTACTCCCCCCCGGTGCCCCGGCCGGGGGGGGATCCGCAAGGACGACTCAGGCTACCTGGCCGCCGTCCCCTGCCGGCCCCCGGGAAAACCCCGGAAACCCCTCTCTCCCCCGCGTCACCGGAACGCGCCGGGCCGTCCGGCCCAGTCGTCTTCCCGCCACCAGCCGCCGCCCGGGCCACCGGCTGCGGATACTCCTGCTACCCGTAGAATCGTTGCGCAACCCGGTCCTCATGACGGATGATCTCCGGGACTGCAGCCTGCGGCATGAATCCAATCGATCCACTCATGACCGGCTGTCCCGATGCCACCGTTTGCACGCATGTCGCCGTCTTTCCCCAGCGGAACAGCTGAGCTTTTGTCGACTACTCCGTGTCACCCCGTATCTATGTCAACAATCGGGGAATTGGTTGGTTTCGCTCGCAGCCGACATCGGCCTTCCCTTTTATATTGGCGGGTCGGCTTCCTCGATTTTCATCTCGCGGCCTGCCCGGCGTTCGCTCGCGCTGCAACCTATGTGCTTGCGGCCCTCCTGAAGGGGACTTACACCTTGTGCTTAAACCGATCCCGCTGCCTCCAAGGCCGCTACCGGCCGGAGTAGCACGGTTGCCGGGCGGGCATCTCAACCCGCTAGGCAGATGCACTTTCCACGGTGCGCTGAATATAAACAAAATTTATAGTATATTTAAAAATAACCTTTAGATAATATTTCACTTTCATTTTGAACTTCATTCAGTAATTGCTCTATATGTTTAATTAATCTCATAAAAGTATCTACAACAAAAGGGTTTGAAGATATATAATTACAATATTCATTGATTTTTAACTTTCGTCCTGAAGCTGATGAAAAATCATGTCGGATTGTTTCATTTATTCTTCTTGCCTTACGTAAAATTATTATTTCATCTATAGCTGTAGTTTTAGAATTAATAGGAATCATGTCTAGCCATTCACATAATAAAATATATTTAGCAGAAGGAATAACTAATTTTAAATCAAAAGCTGTTGCCGTTGCTTCTTGAAACATAGTTTTATCTAAATTTGTTTTGCATTCACAAGCTAAATAAGATATATTAGTTTCTCTTATTATGCTATTTACAAAAGACGAGGAGTGACTAGATTGGATAAATAATGGACGTGAAATAGCAAAATCCTGATCTTTATATTTTAAAATCATACCACTATCATCTGCTTTTTTTGCTATAGAAGTATCAAACCTAATACCTGTAATACATTTTGATGGCCCAATAATTATATCAGTATTTTTAAAATTTGAAGCAAAAATTTTAGATATAACTAAAGGTAGAAATTCTTCAATAATTGTATTATCAAGCTTTAATTGTCCCTTTTGTCTGTATAAAAAATCTTCTTTGCTACAAAATATTAAATTAATTTCAATAAAATTTTTATAATCATTTAATAATTTGACAGCTTGTGATACAATACTAATTGTATCACCTTGTAACTTTTCTAAATTATTACGCCATGATTGATATTTATCAATCGCTATTTCAATATTTTCTTTATCAGAATAAGGTAATTTGTTATTATCAAGAAGGGCTTTTAGTTTATCACCATGTATAGTTCTAATTTCCATATTATCTACTATTTCCTTTATTAAAATAAATAGATGGTTGAATATTATCTACTTTTTCGATTGCTAAAAGCAAATCAGACTTAGATTCATCTGGAGCCTCCTGTAAAACTTTATTTAATATTAGAAATGCAATTAATTTTGCATTTTCTATTGGGCAACTTAACAATTTAGATGATTTAAAATATAAAATATCTTCATAAATATTTTCTCCATATCTATTGACAAATACCCTTTCTTGTCTATTAAACAATTGTAAATTACAGCATGTACAAGCAACTTCAGATACTATTTCACCATTTTTAAAATTAGTCTTCTTTACAGTTGATTCTCGTCCAACAATAAAAATAATTTTTGAATTTTCTTTACATATACGATTTAATTCACGAAATACTAAAGCCATATCAATACAATACTGTGTAACTGTAAAGAAACGATTCCCTCTATTTTTTCTGTTTGAACCTATCTCAGATTGAGCCGTAGCCAATACACTCCCATTCAAATATTCTGAAGAAGCTCGATAATTCTGATGGTAATTGAATACATTTATATAAGGAGGAGATGTTATAACAAAATCAATTATGGAATCTGAAAAAGAAGTATCTCTTGCATCTTCCTGGAATACACAGATTTTTTTATCTGATAAAGGTAAATTACTAATTAAATTTTTTATCTTTTGCCAAATAAGAGTCAATCTTTTAATAGAAAAATCATTCTTATAAAGATCTAACAATATAATAAAACAATTTAAAAGTATCTTATATTTTGAATTTAAATATTTATTATATAATATATCTAATTGATTTTTAATTATAACTTTTTCTTTAATAATTAAATTAGAGTATATAATTCCATATTTTTTTAATAAACCATCAAATTCATTAATTAATGATAATCTCTCAGAATTATCAAAATTAATTAACTCATATATCTTAGCCAAAGAAACAGCCGCATGATTAATATCCGTGCCATAAGCTTCTCTATTTTGCTCGCCTGCTTCCAATAAAGTCGTTCCGCTTCCTAAAAAAGGATCAAATAAAATATCACTTTGATTAGAGAAATGATGCAACAAAATTTCAATCAATTGTGGTGAAAATTGCCCATTCCAAGGTAAAGGATTAGTTTTAGAACGATCGGTAATATTTAACAAATCCTGATCTATAGTTTTAGTGTCAAGGGGTGTGTTTTTATAATAATCATTTAAATACAACATTGTGTAAAAACCTGGCAATCCACAGGGGAAGGATAATGAACCTAGCCATCATGCGCTACGGCAAAGATCCTGTACATTATTCTATTATTTTTTAATATGCCATATTTTCTGAGGCAAGTCAAGCAGGAGGAACTCCCTCCATTACCAGAAAAACCGTTCAGGATGATATTTCTCGCTACCATCGGTAGGTGGCAAGGTACAAGAGATCAGTCCAAGAGACGCCGATCGTAGGACAAACGCGGGGCACCCCCGGTGCCGGATCAGGCGGCTCAGCCCCGCCGCTCGGGCCCAGGCGACACCGGGGCCGCCCAAGGGGCGGGGCCTCCCGTAGGCGTCTGGCAGGGCCCGCCGCCTGCCAGAAGGCAGCGTCCCGGCTAGGCCGGGGAGGGCATGAAGCCAACGCCGGGACTCCCGGGGCTAGCCCCCGCGTCCCGGCAGGCTGGATCCAGGGCCCAGGAACAGGCGGCGGCGGGCCTTTCGGCGGAGAGCGCTCCCCGGGTGGCCAAGGTGCCTCCGGGATGGTTACCGGACGCGTCCCGCGCCGGGGGACGGCCACTCGTCGGAGGCATCGGCCAGGAAGGGGACGCCCCTCCCTCACGCCGGGACAGTGCCGCAGGGTGCCAACCGCCGCCGCGCTCAAAGGCGGGCGGCTTCCCCGGATCCGCGCGACCGTCCCGCCGCTGGCTGCACGCATCCCGCACGCCAGAGGCGAAGGCATGCCCGGCCCGCGCCGTTTGGCGCGGGCGGGCGGCGGCAGGCGCCCGGAAGGCGCGGCCTCCCTGAGCCAACTATGTCCGAGGATAGCCCCCCGATCGGCAGGCGGCGGGGCCGGCGACCCGCGCCTGGAGTCACTGCCGGCACCTGCGCGGCCTCCCCATCCGGCCCGCGCAACCTCCCCATCCGGCCCGCGCGACCTCTCCATCAGGCCCGCTCGGCCTCTCCTGCGGGCGGCGCGGCCTCTCCATGCGGCCGGTGCCGCCTCTCCACGGGGTCGGCCCGGCCTCTCCCCGCGACCGGCGCGGGCGCGGGCCTCCTGCCGGGGAAGCCGCGGCCGCCTCCCTACTGCCGGCGCCAGCGCAGGTACTCCGGGGCGAGGTAGGTGAGGATGAGATCCGCCCCCGCCCGCTTGATGCCCAGGAGCGACTCCAGGGCCGCCGCCCTGTAGTCGAGGAGCCCGGCGTCACCGGCCGCGCGGAGCATCGCGAACTCGCCCGAGACCTGGTAGGCCGCGAGCGGCCTCCCCGTGAGGAGCCGGATCTCCCGCAGGACGTCCAGGTAGGGGCCTGCGGGCTTGACCATGAGGATGTCCGCGCCCTCGGCGAGATCCAGCTCGGCCTCGCGGGCGGCCTCGCGGATGTTGCCCGGATCCATCTGGTAGCCCCGGCGGTCGCCCGAGGAGGGGGCGGACTGGGCGGCCTCCCGGAAGGGGCCGTAGAAGGCGGAGGCGTACTTGACGCTGTAGGACATGACGGGTACCCGCTCGAAGCCCGCCGAGTCCAGGGCCTTCCTGATGGCCTGGACGCGGCCGTCCATCATGTCCGAGGGGGCGACCATGTCGGCCCCCGCCTCGGCGTGGGAGAGCGCCTGCCGGGCCAGCAGCTCGAGGGTGGGGTCGTTCAGGACCCTCCCGTCCGGCGCGAGCACCCCGCAGTGGCCGTGGGAGGTGTACTCGCAGAGGCAGACGTCCGTCGCCACCAGCAGATCGGGGACGGCGGACTTTATTTCCCGGATGGCCCTCTGGACGGGGCCGTCGGGGTCGGCGCCGGGGCTCCCGGTCTCGTCCTTGCGATCCGGGAGCCCGAAGAGGATGAGGGCCCTCCCGCCGTCCGCGCGGAAGCCCCTGGCGAGCTCCGCCGCCGCGTCCGGGGAGAGGTGGTGCTGGCCGGCCAGGGAGGCGATGGGTCTCTTCACCCCCTTGCCCGGCACCACGAAGATGGGGTACATCAGATCGTCGGGGGAGAGCCGGGTCTCGCGCAGGAGATCGCGCAGTACGGGTGTCTCGCGCAGGCGGCGCGGCCGGTCTAGGGGGTACGGCAAGGGTTCCTCCCGCCCCGCCGCCGTCGGGCGGCGGGATCTCAGGGCGCCGCCGGCGGCGCCAGTGGCGCGGCGCGGGCTTAGGACCCCCGTGCCGCAGGTCATCGGCCGGCGTCCTCCGGAGAGGGCCCCCGGGGGACGTTTTCCGGCCAGGGAAGACGGCCGCCGGCCTGGGAAGGCGGCCGCCGGCCCCGGAAGGCGGTTTCCGGCCAGGGAAGGCGGTCCCCGCGAGGGACGCGCGCAACCGGGGCCGCCCCGCCTCACCGGCCTGGCGAGCGGTCTCTCTCTCATGATCCGGGGCCGCGGGGAACCGGGACGTCCCCCGCGGCCCGGCCGTGCCGGGCTGCCGACGCTTTCCCGGACGGACGGGGGGAGCGGACGGGGGAAGGGAGCAAGGGGAGGGGAGGCAGGGCGGGGCAGGAGCCCGAGAACCGCCCTGCCGCGAAGGGAGCGGGCTCCCTCCGCCCGGCCGGTCTTCCCGGAGGCGGAGGGCGGAGGCTCGTCCCGCTACCTGCGGCGCCCGGTCGCGTTCTTGAGCTTCTCGCCCACCTTGCGGCGGATGCCGCTGAAGAGGGACTCGCCCTTCTTCTCCTCCTCGATCGAGGCGAACTCCCGCAGGAGCTCCTTCTGGCGCTCGGTCAGGTCCTTGGGGGTGGTGACGTTCAGGGCGACGATGAAGTCGCCGCGCTTGCGGGAGGGGTCGGCCGGGTTGGCGAAGCCCTGCCCCTCCAGGCGCAGGAGCTTGCCGTTCTGGCTCCCGGCGGGCACCTCGAGGATCCTGGAGGGGCCGGCCACGGAGGGGATCTCGATCTCGCCCCCGAGGGCGGCCAGCACCATGTCGATCTTCTTCTCCAGGAGCACGTGGTTGCGCTCGCGGCTGAAGATCTCGTGGGGCCTGACGCTGATCTCCACGAAGAGATCGCCCGGGGGCGCCCCCTGGCGGCCCTGGTCGCCCTTGCCCTGGTAACGCAGCCTGTGTCCGGTGTCCACCCCGGGGGGGATCTTGACCGTCACCTCCCGGCGCACCTTGACGCGGCCCTGGCCGCGGCACTCGGGGCAGGGGTCGGAGGCGACGGTGCCCGTCCCGAGGCACCTGGGGCAGGTGGAGGCCATGCGGATGAAGCCGTGGCCCTGGAAGACCTGGCCCTGGCCGCGGCACTGCGGGCAGGTCTCCCGGCGGCCGTTCTTCGAGCCGGAGCCGCCGCAGGCGGAGCAGTTCTCCTCCTTGGGGATGCTAATCTCGCGCTCGACCCCGGTATAGGCCTCGATGAAATCTATGTCCATCTCGTAGGCCAGGTCCTGGCCCCGGCGGGGGCCCTGGTGCCCGCCGCCGCCCCCGAAGAAGTCGCGGAAGATGTCCCCGAAGCCGGCGAAGATGTCGCCGTAGGCGCCGAAGCCGGCGCCGCCCGCGCCCCGCAGGCCGTCGTGGCCGAACTGGTCGTAGCTGCGGCGCTTGTCGGGGTCTGAGAGGACCGCGTACGCCTCGGCCGCCTCCTTGAAGAGCTCCTCGGCCTTCTTGTCGCCGGGGTTGCGGTCGGGGTGGTACTTGAGGGCCAGGTTCCGGTACGCCTTCTTGATGGCCTCGGCATCGGCCCCGCGGCTCACGCCGAGGACCTCGTAGTAGTCGGGTTTCTCGCTCATAGGCAACGCAGGGCTTCACGGGGAAGCCGGGAGGATGGGGCTCTCGGTGTGGACGCGGCGCGGCGGGCGAGCCCAGTGCGTGATCCGGCGGAACCGGGCCGGCGGGGCCGGCCGCCCGGAGGGGCGCCGGGGCCCGGGATCAGGACCGGGGGAGGATCCCCGGAGAGGGCCGGGGGGCTGGCAGGGGGCGTGCCCGGCCGCCGGGGGCGGCCGGGAGGGAGCCGGACGGGGGGCGCGACGCCCCCGCGTCAGGGGCAGGGAGGGGGGCCGGGGAACGGGGTTGGGGGGAGGGGCGGATCGGGCCCTGGAACGGGAGGCGGAGGGCAGGGCAAGGCAAGGGGGCCGGGGTCACCGGGCCGGGGCGCGTCACCCCGGGACAGCCTCGGGGCCGGACGGGACGCCCCCGGCATCGGGCGGCACCCCCCCGGCGTCCTCCTCCGGGACGCCCCCGGCATCGGGCGGCATCCCCCCGGCGTCCTCCGAGAGATCCCCGGCATCGGCCGAGACGCCCTCGCCGCCGGACGGCGTTCCCGCCTCGCCCGGGGGGGCTCCCTTCCCGTCCTGGGCTGCCGCCGCGCCGCCGACGATGGCCCCGAGGGCCTTGGCCTCGTAGGCGGAGAGGCCCTTCTCGCGGGCGCTGGCGGCGAGGGCCCTCAGGGCCTCCGCGTCCTTGTCCGGCGCGAGGCCCAGGGCGCCCGCCGCTAGGGAGTAAAGGAAATAGTTGCCCTCGGAGACGGCCGCGTCCTTGATCCCCTCTATTGCGGACATGTCGCCGGCCCGCCTGAAGAACTCCCAGGCCTCGGCATAGCGCCCCTCCTTCACGAGCTCGCGCCCGGCCCCGGCGAGCTCATCGGGCTGGGGCTTCTTGCGGCTCTCGAGAAGGCGGCGGCGGGTCTTCCACTGGAGTATGGACTCTGGCATGCGGCTCCCGCTGGTGCTTCTGCGGGACGGTTCCCGCAGATTCCTAATGGACTATAAGCATTTCGGGCGGCTTGTCAAGGACGGCCAGCGGCGGGGGAGGCGGCCCGGCCGCCCCGGGGGCCGGGCCGGCCGTGCCCGGGGCGCGCCGGGAGTGGGCCGGGACCCGCCCCCGTTTGCCCGGCCCGGGCCCCGTATGGTAGACTTTTCCGCCGGGACGCGGCCAGGCCAGGCACCGCGCCGGCTCCGGGCACGGGCACGGGCGGCCGGGATCGGCGGGCGCCAGGCCGCCCCGCGGGCACACCCCGCCGCTTCCCCGGACCGGCCGCCCCCTCCCCCGGCGCCCCCCGTCCTCGCCGGGCGGCAGCCATTCACGCGCCGTGGATCCCCGCAACCCGACGGCGGGCGGCCCCCAGCCAGGCGCCGGGGATCCCCCCGGCCCGCACCGGGCGTCCCCCCGCGCTCCCGGAACGCCCCGGGATCCGGGGGGCCGCCGAGGCACCGTCCGACCGGCGCCCACCCCGGCTCCCATCCCGGCACCCCGGAGGCTTCCCCGCCAGCGCGCCTACGCCCGGCCGGATCACCGGCCGGTACCCCGTCCCGCCGGGATCCCGTCCCGCCAGGATCCCGTCCCGCCGCACCTTCACCCAAGGAGAGCGATGTCCCTCCCGGACGAGACCGAGGCCAGGCAGCCGGACGCGCGCCGGATCCGGGCCAAGAAGTACGAGAGGGCCCTCATAGTCCTCGCCGTCCTGGGGCTCCTGCTCCTGGTGGCCATCCAGCGCCGGCTCCTCAACCTCGGCCCGGGCCTGAGCTCCAACCAGGGCGTCATCACCCTGGTGAGCATCAACCTCTCGATCCTCACCCTCGCCCTCCTCCTCTTCCTCATCCTGAAGGGCCTCTACCGCCTCTTCTTCGAGAGGCAGGCCTACGGGAGCCTCCAGACCAAGATGGTGGTCTCCTTCATAAGCCTGTCCCTGATCCCCACCCTCCTCATATTCTATTTCGCCTACCGGCTGGTGGGCCGGGGCGGGGAGACCTGGTTCAGCGAGAACCAGGTGGAGACCACCCGCCTCTCCATCGCGGCGGTGGAAAGGGCGCTGAGCGTCCACGGCCGGGTCTTCCCGGCCCTGGCCCGGGGTGCGCTCCGCGAGTTCGCGGCGGCGGCCGCGGCGCCCTGCCCCGGCGGTTCCGCCCCGGCAGGGGACGGGCCGGGGACTGCGGACGCCGCTCCCGGCCCCGGCCGGGCCGCGCCCCCGGCCGCCCCCGCCTTCTGCTGGCCGGGCGGGGCCGGGGCGGCGCTCGCGGCCGCCCTGGAGGCGCAGGGCCTCTCCACCCTGGAATGGTACGGCCCTGACGGCAGGCGGCTGGCCGCGGCGGCCGGGCAGGACGCGCCCGGGGGCCCCCCCCCTCCCCTGGACGCGGAGGCCGTCCGCCCCTCCCCGCCCCGGGACGGGGCACCGGCCCTGGAGAAGACCGCGCTCCCGGGGGCGGTGCTGCGGCGCCTCGTCCTGCCGCTCCCCGGGGATCCGCCGGGATACCTGGTCGCGGGGGATCTCGTCTCGGAGGCCATGGAGGCGAACCTCGCCCAGCTCCGGGAGGGCCTGCGGAAGTCGGAGGCCGCCCTGGGCATCGAGCGGCCCTTCAAGGTGAGCCAGCTCACCTCGCTCGCCGCCGTCACCCTGCTGGCCGTCTTCCTCGCCGTGTGGATCGGGAGCCACCTGGCGGGCTCCCTCGCCGCCCCCGTGACCGAGCTCGTGGAGGGCACGCGCCGGGTGGCGGGGGGGGACCTGGACTTCGTGCTCACCCCCGTCCACCGCTCGGGGGAGATGGCGGACCTGGTGGCCGCCTTCAACCAGATGACCTCCGAGCTCAGGGGGTCCTACGCCGACGCCGACCGCAGGAGGCGCTTCGCCGAGACGGTCCTGCGCCAGGTCTCCTCGGGGGTCCTGGTGCTGGACTCGGGCCACGGGATCCTCGACATGAACCAGGCGGCCTCGGCCATGCTCCGCTGCACCCCCGCCGAGGCGCGGTCCGGGGGCTGCGGCGGCCCGGTCCGGGAGCTCCTGGACTCCGTGGGGCCGGGGAGGCCCCGCAAGGCCCACGCGCGGCTGAGGCTCCCCGACGGGGGGACGCTGAGCCTCATGGCGGACCGGGCCGCCCTGAAGGACGAGGGCGGGAGCACCCTGGGCTGGCTCATCACCTTCGACGACGTCTCGGAGCTGGAGAAGGTCCAGCGGCTCTCGGCCTGGCGCGAGGTGGCCCGGCGCATCGCCCACGAGATCAAGAACCCTCTCACCCCCATCTCGCTCGCCGTCCAGCGGCTCCGGAGGAAGTTCGCGGGGAGGCTCGCGGGCGAGGAGGACTTCCCGGCCTTCGAGGAGTCCACGGAGGTCATCCTCCGCCAGGTGGACGGCATGCGCAGGCTCGTGGACGAGTTCTCCCAGTTCGCGCGGCTCCCCCAGGCCGAGCCCCGGCCCGCGGACGTGGCCCGGACGGCGGAGGAGACCCTGGCCCTCTTCCGGGGGGCGCACCCGGAGATAGAGTTCTCGCTGGACGTGAGGAACCGCCCCCCCCTGTTCCTCTTCGACCCGGAGCAGATAGGCCGCGCCGTCCAGAACCTCCTGGCCAACGCCTGCTCCGCCGTGCGCGGCGCGGGCAGGGTGGAGCTGGAGATAGACCTGGACCCCGCGGCGGGGGTGGAGATTACGGTCTCTGACGACGGGCCCGGCGTGCCGCCCGACATCCGCGACCGCATCTTCGAGCCCTACGTCACCGGCGGCGACGGCCAGGGCCTGGGGCTAGCCATCGTGAAGGCCATCGTCAACGAGCACGGGGGCTTCGTCAGGGTCTTCGACCGGAAGCCGCGGGGGACCTCGTTCACCGTGACCCTCCCCCTGCGGGAGGCCGGGGCCTGAGGGGGGCCGGCCCTCCCGCCGGAAACCCTCCCGCCGCCAACCCCCCCCGCAGGGCCGGGGCAGGCCGCCCTCCGGGAGGGCGGGGGCAGGGCCGCCGCCGCCCAGCGGCGCCGCCGGCGGGGCGACTGCCGGGAAAGGCCGGGCGCCGGGGGCGGCTGAGCCCCGGGAGCGC
>JAITEZ010000094.1 GCA_031281735.1 Deltaproteobacteria bacterium
AGGCAAAGGAGCCCCCGTGAACCCACCCATGCCCGCCAGGCACCGCCGCGTCCTGGCCGCGGCCTCCCGCGCCGGGGCCTCCGGCGCCAGGGCCGGGGCCTTCTGCATCGTTACCGTCCTGGCCCTGTCGCTGGCCGCGCTCCCCGCGCCCCCCCTCCAGGCCCAGACCCGGCCGCAGGGGCCTGCCCGGCCCGAGGACGCCGGCCGCCCCGGGGACCCTGCCCGGCCAGAGGATCCCGGCAGCCCAGAGGGCTCCGGCAGGCCCGGGGAGCCCGTCGGCCCGCAGGGACAGGCGCCGCCCCGGAGCCAGCTCGCCTTCCCGCCGGTCAAGGTCAGCTGGTCCTTCGAGGCCTGGCACTCCTCCTGCCCGGACGCCCCCGTCTTCACCGGCACCGTGAGCTTCCCCCGCGAGACCGGGAGCGCCGTCACGGACGCGAGGATCGCCGGGCTCGCCGAGGGCTGGCTCGCCGAGGCCAGGGCCAGGGCCCTCCGGGACGTCTCCGGGCTCCGGGATCCCTGCGCCCAGGTACGCGACGGCGCGGAGGGCCAGGGGCTCTTCATGGAGATCTCCTACAGCCTGTTCCGGCCCTCCCCGGGGCTCCTGGGGGTGCTCTTCACCGACCGGGGCTTCGACGGGGGCCCGCGGGCGTGGCTGGGTTACACGGCCTACACCTGGAGGCTGGGAACCGGCGAACCGCTCGCGGCAGCCGACCTCTTCCCGGACCCGGACAAGGGGCGCGCCGGGATCTGGAACCTGGTCTGGGCCGCCGTCTGCGGGGCGGATCCCCCCAGGGAGACCCTCCCCAGCCTCTTCGGCGGCGCCCCCTGCACGGGCAAGGCGCCGCCCCCGCCTCCGGAAGGCTTCCTGGCCGGCGCCGAAAGCCTGGAGGATCTGGGGAGCCTGGTGCTTACCGAGAAGGGCGCCCTCCTGAACGTCGAACCCAGCTCCGCCTGGTCCTGGGCCGAGGGCCCCTTCATCCTGAACATACCCAGGATCGAACTCGAGCGGCTGGGCGCCGATCCGTCCTTCTGGGGGAAGTGAAGCCGACCCGTCCTACGGGGGGGGCGAAGGGGACGGGGACCGCCGCCCGGGGGCACCGTGCCTGCCGCCGGCGGCCGCGCTGCCGGGAAGCGGCGCTCGGGGCGGGCGCGGGGCCCCCGGAGGCGGGCACGGGCATCCGCGGGAGGCCAAGGCGCCCGGCGCCGCAGCCCGCACCCTGCCCCGCGGAGGCGGTGCCGGCCCCGCCTGCTGCGCCCCGCCTCACGCCAGAGGCGCCGGCCTCAGGGGCGGGGTCAGGATCCGCCGCCCCCCTCCAGCTCCTCGGAGAGACGCCTGATGGTCTCGGCCGCCTCGTTCCTGGGATCCAGGCGGGGGCCCCTGTTCGCCTGCTGGCGGAAGCTGACGAACTCGTAGGATCCGGTCGAGCCGTCCGGGGCTATCTCGGCCAGGAGCAGGGGGGCGAGCCCCGAGGCGCCCTTCACGTTGATGCCGCTCGCCGTCGCGAAGTTCCCCAGGGAGTAGGCCACGAGCCTGCCCTTGTAGAGCTCGGCGCCCCGGGGCACGTGAGGGCCGTGTCCGATGACCATGGCGGCCCCGGCGTCAATGAGGGCCCGCGCGAGCCTCCTGAGATCGCCCCGGCTCTCGCCCAGGTAGGTCTCGGGGCCGTCGGGGAGCCGCATGTGGGCGGCACCCTCGGCCCCGCCGTGCATCGAGACTATCACCAGGGTCGCGGGGTCCTCCCGCAGGGCCTCCCTCACCAGGCCCGCCGCGGCGTCGACGTCGTTGATGTTCTGGCAGCCGGCGTTGGGGGCGAGGCCGACGAAGGCGAAGGGGCGGCCCCTGACGGACGCGCGGGTTATCTGGCCCGGGGCCCCGGTGTGGAGGATGCCCAGGGCGCCCAGGACCTCCTCGGTCTGCGCCCTCCCCTCGGGGCCGTAGTCCATGGCGTGGTTGTTGGCCAGGGAGACGATGTTGAAGCCCGCGTCCTTGAGGACATCCCCGTAGGAGGGGGGAGTCCGGAAGCAGAACGAGCGGCCCGTGGAGGTGTCCTTGGTGGCGCTCCCCCGGTCCGTCAGGGGCCCCTCCAGGTTGCCGAACACGATGTCGCGGCCGGCGAGGTATGGCTTCACGTCGGCGAAGAAGCCCCTCGCCCCGTCCGCCGGGAGGAGGTTCTCCGTCCCCAGCATGATGTCGCCCATTGCCGCCAGCGTGTACCCCCCGCCAGGGGAGGGGGCGGAGCCGTCCTGGGCGCCGAGGCTTCCCGCGCAGCCCGCCGAAAGGGCGGCGAGGAGGGCGAGGGAAAGCAGGGCCTTGCGCCGGCCGTAGCCGGCGCGCAGCCCGGTGAAAGACGGGGTGTGTCGCATGTCGCACCTTCAGGGGGGATGAGGTTGGAAGGCCGGGTAAGGCATGGAAGGCCGCAGGCGCCAGGGCAGGAGCCGCCCGCCACCGCCGCCGGGGCTGGGGGGACGCCGGGCCAGCTGCGCGGGCGCCGGGCCAGGGGAACGGGCGCTGGGGCGACCTGGCTTCCCCCGCTCACGCGGCTCCTGCCCGCCGGGGCGTGCCGGCAGGGTGCCGGGCGCCGGAAGGGCTACGGGACGGGGCGCCCGCGTCATGGCATCCGGCAGAGACTGACCGGCAGATTGCAACAGGCACCAGCATGCGACCGAGGCAGCCGGTATCGCGGGAATGGGGGGACAGCCGGAACAGGAGGCCGGGAGAAGCCTAGACGGAGGCCGGGGGAGACCTTGCCGGAAACCGGGAGAGACCGTTCAGGAGGCTGGGAGAATCATTGCAGGAGGCCGGGAGAGGAGACCTTGCCGGAAACCGGGAGAGGCCGTTCATGAGGCAGGGAGAATCATTGCAGGAGGCAGGGAGAGACCTTGCCGGAAACCGGGAGAGACCGTTCATGAGGCAGGGAGAATCACCGCCGGAGGCAGGGAGAGATACAGGCCCAGGGAGGCCGCCCTGGCGGCGATCCCCGCCGGGACTGTCAGTCCGGCGCGGGCGCCAGGGGGAGGCAGGCGGGAGGAGCGCTCCCTCAGAGTCCCCGGCCGGCAGGAGGGGGGCCGGGGGGCGCGGGGAGCGACAGCTTCAGGCAGAGCTCCTCCAGCACAATCTCGGGGGGGATCCTCGTGGTGTAGAGGGCGCGATAGGCGTCCTCCACCCTGCGCGAGGCCTCCCTCAGCTCGGGGAGGGACCAGCGCGAGGCCTGGGCCCGGATCTTCGTGAGATAGTAGCCTGCCAGGCCCAGCTCCCTCATCGCATCGTCTGGGCTCCTGCCTTCCAGGGGGGACGCTATCCCCGAGATCTTGGCGGCCAGTATCCTCCGCATGTGGGTGGTGAGCGCCGAGATGACGCGGTAAGCGTCGCAGGAGCCCAGGAGATCCAGGAGCACCGGCACCGCCCCCTGGGGCCTCCGTTCCGCCACCGGCTCGGCGAGCTCGTAGATGACGCAGCCGGAGCCCAGGGGCACCTGCTGGCGGATGATCTCGGGGCCGATGGGCTTGCCGGGGCCCGGCCAGATGGAGAGCTTCTCGGCCTCGTTCACCATGGACTGGAGGGAGTCCCCCGCGCGGTCGGCCATCACCCGCGCCGCCTCGGCGGTGATGGTGAGCCCCTTGGACCTGAAGACCCTGGTGAGCCAGGCGGGCAGGTCCTTCCTGGCGGGCGCCGGGCACTCGATCAGGCCGCCCGCCTTCTTGGCGGCGTCCACGTACTTGAGACGCTTGTCGGGCTTCTCCTGGAAAAGCACGAGCGTGGCCCCGGGGACGGGACCCTTGATCCAGGAGAGAAGCGCCTCGGAGACACCCGCCCCGCCGGCCTTGAGGCTGTCCGGGGCCTTGATGACCACCATCTTGTCGGAACCCGAGAAGAACGAGGATGTCCGGGCGGCCCGCAGCGCGTCCTCCACCGGATCCTCGGGGAGCCTGAAGACGTGGAAGTTGAAGGCCCGGGCGCCCGGCTCCAGGGCCTCCTCCGCGGCCTTGAGGCAGAGCGCCACTCCCAGGGGCTCCGCGCCCATGACCAGGTAGAAGGCCTTCCGGGACGGGCCGGCCAACTCCTTCTGGAACTCCTCCGGTGTCAAGAACCCTCCTCGAGGCCGCCGGCCTCGCGCGGCGCGTCTCCCCCGCCCCGAAGGGATGGCCGGCACCCGGTGACCGGCGCGGGAAGGGCGGGGAAGGGCGGAAACAGGCCTGGCGCGACACGATTAGCTCATGCGGCCGGGCAGGCCAAACCCATGCCGGGAGGCGGACGGGCTCGGGCGGCGGCGACAGCACTGGCCAGCGGGCCCGGGCCGGGTAGACACGGGCCGACAAGTGTCCCCTCGTCTGGTCATTCGATTAAATCGTATATATTTTAAAAATTGTTATACAGCATTGCCTCCCGGGACGGTCGGAGAGGCCGGCCCCAAGGGGGCAACCGGCACCCGCCCGTCCCGTTGACGGGCGGGTGAAGAACCCTTGGCCATATCACGGGGGGGGGTGGGCGGGG
>JAITEZ010000078.1 GCA_031281735.1 Deltaproteobacteria bacterium
GGAGCGGATTATTGTCGGATTCGGGAGCGGATTATTGTCGGATTCGGGAGCGGATTATTGTCGGATTCGGAAGAAGGGAGAGGGGGGGATCAATCAGGGAAAAAAATGCGGGTCAAACCCCCTCTGGATAACTGCCGCCCGAGTGCCGATGAGGCTTTTCAGCCTCTTTGAGCGGCGCCCGGCATGGTGCCCCGGCACTATTGGGGCCTTTCAGCGTATCTCATCGTGAACTGCCCGTTCCTGGCGGGGGAAGGGACGCAACCCTGTTGGCTGCGGCCCTTGCAATCCACGCCTGACAGGGGCCAGGCGCAGTCCATGAGCAGTCACAAATGCTTGGCTTTCGGATGGAGGTGGAAAAATAATAATTTATTTACCACTTGACATGGGGATAGTCAAGTGACAATGTCGGCGATTTAGCGAATAATAGAATCCTGGAGTTTTGTATTCCCTCAAGTTCGATGATAAAATATTCTTATATTATTTTAATCATATTTTAAATATAAAATACAATAACCGATCTGTTGGCAATGAGCCTGGTCACATCGCCCCCAGGGGCTGTAGTTTTTTTCCCCCCGCCTTCTCGCCCTCAAGCCAGCCTGCGGGCCTCGCCCTCCCAGCCGTTCCAGACGCCCGAACGATGCGGCGGGAAGATGTCCTCCCCCCGTATCAAGCCTGCGCCGCCGATTCTTGTCCTTGCCGGATCCGGCCTGCGGCGCGCCTGGCCGTACCCGGGCAGGTTGCCTCCGGCCGCTGGCGGTAACCGCTTCCAGGCCTACCGGACCGTGAGTTGCCCCGAAGGGGGGGCCGGGCGGCCGGCAGACTCGCGGGGCGGCCGTCCGGGGCGGGAACTGCCAGACAGGTTAAGGGGCGGGCTCCCCGTGCCAGCCCTTTCACCGGCCTTCGACCTTCCGAACACCCGGCTTCGCCCTTCCGCCGCGAGCGCATGCCCGTCCAGCCCTGCCGTCTCCCGGAGCGGGGACAGCCGCCGCCCGGCCCTTTCCTGCGGAAGCGAACTTGCCGGTGAAGCCACCGCCGGATGGCGCTCCGCCGTCAGGGGAACGCCCCGGCGCCATGGGTCTTTCCGCGCCCTAGGCGTCCTGACCGTCCGCTTCCCGCATTTGCCCCGCGGACACGCTGGCGGAGCCCGGCCCCGCGCCCCGGCGTCCGGCCTCGTCAGGCACGCGCCCGAAACCTCCGCTATCATCATGTCCCGCGCTGACGGTGCGCCAGGCGCCGCAACCGCCATGCGGCGGCCTTCGGCGGTCGGCCGAGCAACGGCGGCCGTTGCGCCCCCCGCCCAGGCCCCGGGCAGGCATGCCCCCGCAGGGGAAGCGGGGCCGGCCGTTCTCGGAGCCGTCCGGGAGCCCTTTCCGGAGATGCCCGCCTATCCGGTCGCGTCCGGGTTACGCTGCCGCCGTATCCGCTCCGGCGGCCGCCGGGAAGGCGGCCCTGCCCGCGGGTAGGCTTCCGCCGCCTGCAACCGCGGCTCCCCCAGCGACTCTGCCTCCCCCGGGCGGGACGGCGGCGGGGGGCGGATGCGGGGCCTGGGCCGTTCCGGCCGGGGCCCTGGCCGATCGCGGAAGCCTGGAGTCGCTGCAGGTAGGTGCCAGGGGGGGGCCGCCGACCGGCCGGGGTGGGCCGGAAGGGGGAGGAGGCCGTCCGGGAGCGGTCGCCAGGGGCGGCAGGAGAAAAATGAAAGAAAAGGCTTGACAAGCCGAGGGGATGCAAGTAGATTGGTCTGCGCTTCCCGTCAGGATATGCCGAAGTGGTGGAAGTGGTAGACACGCTAGGTTCAGGGTCTAGTGGGGGTTCCCCCGTAGGAGTTCGAGTCTCCTCTTCGGCACCATCAGTGTTTTCCACGCTTTACGCGTTGTCCGCATTTTCCGCAAAGCGGCCTGGATCCTAGGGTTCAGGCCGCTTCTGTTTTCCGCGCCCTCCGTCCCGGCTTCCCCTTTCCGCGACAAAGGTGTATGCCGGGGTGTATACACGCCAGGAGGGGAGCCGATGGTATACACCCTGTCCGAACGGAGCCTGCACGCGCCTGGATCCCTCCCCGGCACGGGATAGCCGCCGGAAACGGCTCCGGAGCCATGCCGGATCGGTCGCCGTTCTCGTCCGGCGCCGATCCGGTCCCTGTCAAGGCGCTCCCGTGGCCCCCGCCGCCGGGGGCTGGCGGAGGATCGCGCGGACTAGCAGGCGGGGGGGCCTGCAGGTAGGGAAGGGACGAGGGGCGGTGTCATGGTCTCGGAGGCGGGACTGCCCGTCCCTGGCCATTTCCCTCCGCCTCGATGCCCGCCCCGCCGCCATCGGCGCGCGTGGACACCCGGGTCGGGGAGCCGCGCGCAGGGGAGTGCCGTCCCTCCATCGTGGCGGGGACGGGGCGTCCCGCCTGGCACCGGAAACGGCCCCTGTCCGGTGCAGCGGCCCGGCTCCGGCACAGGCCGCCGGGGTCGGCATGCCCGGCCTCCCGCCGGCACCGCGCAGGCGGAGCAGGGCGGCAGCCGCCGGCCCGCGAGCGGGATCGGCGCACCGTCAGGCCGCGCAATCCATCCGCCTTCCAAAAGCGGCGCCGTCCCGGCGGAAACGTGCCCTCACGCCTCCCCGCTGGCAGGGGATGGTCATGAATCCGCCGGAATCCCGGATACCGCGAGCCGTCCCTTCGGACGCCGCGGCGAAGGAACGGCGATCGGGTAAACCGCGCCGGCCGATCCGGTTGGCATGCCCGGGGGGACCGGTCGGCGCCGCCGTGGGCAGGGCGGGCAGGCATGGGATCCCCGGCGGCCCTTGCCTGCGCTGGCCGGGACGTACGGCCGCCTCGCGGGGATCCGGGCATGCGCGGAGGGGCCCGCGCCGGCCGCTCACGGGAAGACCGGGATCCGGACGTCCCGAGGGCAGGAGAGCGGCACGGCTTGAAAGGAAGGCCGAGACTGGTGCTATAATGCGCCCGGGGGGGCGGCAGGCCGCGGGGCGCGGCGGCGGGGGGTGCCCGTCCGGGGGTGACTTCTATGCTGACGGCGAGTTTCTTCACCTGGAAAGGCGAGGGGGGGATATCGGTCGCACGGAGGGTTCCGCGCGGGATGTCCGGCCTGCCGCGTTACCGGGCCCTGGCGCCGGGGACGTGGTTCAACAAGGTGCCGCGGGAGGAATACGAGAGGCTGTACCGGGCGGAGATCCTTTCCCCGCTGGATCCGCGCGAGACCTGGGACAGGCTGCACGAGCTGGCGGGGGGCGCGGAGCCGGTGCTGCTGTGCTGGGAGAGGCCCCCGCTCAAGGGGACGAACTGGTGCCACCGGCGGTTGATCGCGGATTGGTTCGAGCGCGAGCTGGGCCGGAGGATCCCCGAGGCACCGGTGCCGTAAGGCGAGCCGGGCCGGCGGTTCTGAGCCTTCCCGCCGGCCGCCGGCGCGGCCGCCCGGCCCGGCGCTGTCCCTGGATCGGGGCTGGCGCCCGGGCGCGATCCCGGGTGCCCTCGTGCGGCCCGCCCCCGGCGGGCCACCGCGCCGGGGGCCAGGCCTCCGCGGCCTCCCCCTGCCCGCCGCTGGCGGTAACCGCGTCAGGGCCCTACCAGAACTCCTCGTCGTCCGGGGGCTGGCCTTCGTCCTCCCCGCGCGCGTGCGCCTCGGGGAAGTCGGAACCCGGCGGGAGCACCTTGAAGACTATCTCGGTTACGACATCCTCGCCCATCTCGACGTTCAGGTCCCTGATCCACTGCCTCTTCAAGTAGCGGCACCGTTCCAGGAGGTGGGGCGACTCGACCCGCACGAAGAGCGTCCCGAGGCGCATGCCCCAAGCCTCGAGCCTGCCGGGGGCGCCCGGGTCGGCCAGCTCCTCGAACAGCCTGAAGAGCCTCAGGTTCCTGGACATGAAATGCAGGAAGCCGTCACGGCGGAGCGCATCGAGGTGGGCGTCCAGGCTGAGGGGCAGGCGGGGGAGATCGGGCGGCGGCTTGGCGCCTCGCCC
>JAITEZ010000104.1 GCA_031281735.1 Deltaproteobacteria bacterium
TCACCCGGAACATCGCCGCCCACGCCCGCTTCCCCTACACGGACTGGTGGAGGGGCCAGGAGGGCGCGTTCCATTTCCGGAGGCCGGGGCAGGCGGCGGGCTGACGCCCCCCGCCGGCCCGGCGCGGGGCGCGCGGCCCGGCATGTCATGATATTTTCATTTCATGAGCAAAAGACTTAATTGAGCCTCGTCCCCTGCGGCAGGCCGCCCCGCCCGCTCCCGGCCGCGGCCCCGCCAGCCGCCGCGGGGGGGCGGCGCCGGCCGGGACGGGGGGGAACGCTGAGATCTCTCGTTGACAGCGGGCTGGCACCGTGTTATACATTGGGAAGACGCGCGGGAAGCCGCCCCAGCCGGCGGGCCCGCGGGACCAGAGACAGCTGATCAGCGAAGACTGAAAGCCGGAGGCCCAGCGGGCGCTCCGGCTTTTCCGTTTCGCGTTAATCAATTACCGCGCCACCGGGCCCGGGCGGCGACACCGGGCCGTGCCGCGCCCCCGATCCCCGCCCGTGCCGGATCCCGCGCTCCCGTCCCCTCCGGGGACAGCGGGGGGGGGAGGACGCGCGGGACGCGCCGCCCGCGGGGCGGCGGGAAAGGCGGAGGCCGATGACTGACATGACTGAGGATTTCGGGGGCGCCCCGGGCGCCGGCGGCGCGGACGGGCCGGGTCTCGCGGCGGCGGCCGGGCCTGGCCTGGCGGGCCGCGCCGGGCACGTCTTCCCGGACGGCGGGGACGGCCCCGGGCCCCTGCCCGGGGCGGACGCCGGCCCCTGCGTGATCGAGATGCCCAGGCACGTCTGCGCCCTGGGCGCCCAGCACACCGTGCTCGCCATCAGGGGGGCCGTCCCCGTGGTCCACGCGGGGCCCGGCTGCTCAGCCAAGCTCGCCTGCTCGCTCAACGAGGCCGCGGGCCTGCAGGGCGGCGGCTGGGCGGGGGGCTCCAACGTCCCCTCCACCAACTTCTCGGAGAACGAGGTGGTCTTCGGCGGCGAGGCGAAGCTCAGGGAGACCATGGAGGGGACCCTCAAGGTGATGGCGGGGGATCTCTTCGTGATCCTGACCGGCTGCGCCCCGGACATCGTGGGCGACGACGCCGCCAACGTCGCCAGGGGGTTCCGGGACAGGGGCCTTCCGGTGGCCTCGGCCGAGACCGGCGGCTTCAAGGGCACCAACTACCAGGGCCACGAGCTGACGCTCGAGGCCATCATCCGGGACCTCGTCCCGGACACCGGGCGAGCGACCCGCAAGGGCCTCGTCAACGTCTTCTCCGGCCTCCCCTACCAGAACCCCTTCTGGCGGGGCGATCTGCGGGCGGTGAGGTCGCTCCTGGAGAGCCTGGGGCTCAGGCCCAACATCCTCTACGGGATGGAGTCCAGGGGCTTCGAGGCCTGGAAGAGCCTCCCCGAGGCGGAGCTCTCCCTGGTCCTCACCCCCTGGTCCGACCTCCGCGCCGCTGAGACCGTGCGCTCCCGCTGGGGCGTCCCCGTCCTCCACCTGCCGGAGGCCCCCGTAGGGGCGGTCCAGACCACGAAGTTCCTGCGGGCCGTGGCCGAGGCCGCCGGCGTCGGGCGGAGGAAGGCCGAGAGGGTCGTGGCGGCGGAGGAGGAGGTCTTCTACGACTACATGGTCAGCGCCGCGGAGTACCTCACCGAGTCCCGCAACGGCATACCCCACCGCTTCCTCATCGTGGCCGAGAGCGGGCGGGCCATGTCGCTCGCGGGCTTCCTGGTGAACGAGATGGGCCTCACGCCGGGGAGCGTGGTCGTAACCGACGACCCGCCGGAGGAGGCGCGGCCCGCGATCGCGGGCTTCTTCCGGGGCCTGGACGGCGCCCCGGTGGAGCCCGTCTTCGAGGCGGACGGCGGCAGGGCCGCGGCGATCCTGGAGCAGGACGCGGCCCGCGAGCCCGGGGCCATGATCTTCGGCTCGTCCTGGGAGAGGGTCATAGCCGAGAGGACCGACTCCGTGCTCCTGCGGGTGAGCCTCCCCATCTGGGACCGGCTCGTCATGGGCAAGAGCTACCTGGGCTACCAGGGCGGCCTGAGCCTCATGGAGGATCTCCACGCCCTCATCCTCGCGGCCCGGAGCGCCTGACCCGGCCGCGGCTGACCGGCGCCGCCCGGCCCCCGGCCGGGCCCGGCCCCGCGGAGGAAAGCATGACCGAAGCCAAGGATTTCCTGAAGGGGGCGGCGGAAGCCGGCTTCATCGACAGGCCCCGGCACACCTGCGCCCTGGGGGGCGCCCTCTTCGCCCTGCGGGCGCTCCCGCGGGTGGTCCCCATCATCCACGCCTCGGCCGGCTGCGGCTTCAACGTCTTCAACGCCACCAACGCCGGGGCCGGGTACCTCGGGGGCGGCTACTGCGGCGGCGGGGGCTGGAGCAGCTCCAACGTGACGGAGCAGGAGATCGTGTTCGGGGGGGAGGGCAGGCTCCGCGAGCAGATCCTCTCGACCCTGGAGATCATGGACGGGGATCTCTACGTCGTCGTCAGCGGCTGCATGGTGGAGATGATAGGCGACGACATCGGGCGGGTGACGGCGGAGATCGGGGACGCCCCCGCGCCCCTCCTGGCCGTGCCCACCCCGAGCTTCCGGGGGAACTCCTCCGAGGGCTACGACATCCTCCTCCGGGGGCTCTTCGAGGGCCTCGCGGCGAGGGGGCGCCGCGAGCGGGGCCTCGTCAACGTCCTGGGTCTCGTGCCGGGGCAGGACGTCTTCTACCGGGGCAACCTCGCCGAGATAAGGCGCCTGCTCGAGGCGCTCGGCCTCCGGGTGCAGACCTTCTTCGGGGAGGGGGAGGGGCTGGGGAGCCTGCGGCGCGCCGGCCGCGCGGAGCTCACCGTGCGCCTCTCGGACGTCTACGGCGGGGGGGCGGCGGGCTTCCTCAGGGACGCGCGCGGGGTGGAGACCCTGGACGCGCCGCTCCCGGTGGGGGCCCTGCAGACCGCCGAGTTCCTGCGGGAGGCGGGCCGCGCCGCGGGGGTGCCCGCGCGGAGGGTCGAGGGGCTCATCGCGGCGGAGGAGGACCGCTACTACGACTACCTGGAGCGCGCGGCGGACATCGCGAACGACATCGACCTCCAGCGCTACACGGCCGTCGTGGCCGACTCCAACTACGCGCCCGCGGCCTCGCGGTTCCTCTCCGAGGAGCTGGGCTGGATCCCAGTGCTGGCGGTGGTGACCGACCCCCTGGACGGCCCCGGCAGGTCCCGCGTCAGCGCGCGCTTCCGCTCCCGGGGCGGCGCCCCCGTCCCGGAGGTGCGCTTCGGGGCCAACGCCTCGGACGTGTCCCGCTTCTGGCGGGAGGTGCAGAGGCCCGCGCCCCCGGGAGGGCGGTACAGGGACCCCTACACCCCGGGCGTGCTCGTGGGGAGCGTCTACGAGCGCGAGCTCGCCGAGGAGGCCGGCTGGACGCTGGACGTGCTGTCCTTCCCGGCCACCAGCCGCGTGGTCTTCCAGGAGGCGAGGGCGGGCTACGGCGGCGGTCTCTCCTTCGCCTCGGAGCTGTTCACCGCCCTGGTCTCGGGACGCTGACGGCCGTCCCGCCGCGTCCCAGCCGGGAGGGCCCTCCCGCCCCGCGCGGGTCGCCGGCCCTCCCCGCCCCTTGACGCCCGCGGCGGCCCGCCGCCCCGGGGCGCCGGGGGCGGCCCGTCCCCGATCCCCCGCAACACCGGCCCCGCCCAGGGGCGCGAGGCACCGCCATGAACCACCTCGACGAGAAGACGCCCCCGGTCCGCGAGATCCGCCTCAAGGCGGGCATAGCGCACGGCGGCACCGCCCGGAGCGCGGCGGAGGAGCTAGGCAGGGGCTGCCTGCACCTGGCCGCGCGGTCCTTCAGCCAGTCCTCGGGCTGCCAGTTCACGCTGAGCCTGGCCCTGCTCAACACCTTCCTCAGGGCCGTGGTGATCCTCCACGGGCCGGTCGGCTGCGGCACCTGCAGCATCGCCCACATCGGATCCATGAAGTCCTTCAAGAGGCTCAGGGCCCCCGGCTCCGAGGGGCTCGTGTTCATAAACACCAACCTCTCCGAGTCGGACGTCATCGGGGGCGGGGAGAGGCGGCTGGAGGAGGCCGTGCGCTTCGCCGACGCCGAGTTCGAGCCCGAGATCATCCTGGTGGCCATCGGCTGCGTGCCCTCCCTCATCGGCGACGACGTGGACGGGGTGGCCGACCGGCTGAGGGGGGAGGTGCGGGCCAAGGTGGTGCCCATACACTGCGCGGGCTTCAAGAGCAAGGTGATGGCCACGGCCTACGACGACGTCTACCACGGGGTGCTCACGCGGATCCTGCCGCCGGGGCCGCCCCCGCCCGGGGACGAGGAGGAGGAGAGGAGGCGGGAGGCCGTCCGCTCCCGGACGGTGAACATCCTGAACGTCACCTCCCTCTCCAGGGCGGACGAGCTCGAGCTGGTCCGCCTCGTGAACGCCCTCGACCTGGACGCGCGGGTGGTCGTCTGCTACGCGGGCGAGAGGGGGATCGCGGAGAGCCTCGCGAGCGGCCTGAACGTCAGCATCTGCGGGACGCACGACGACTACTTCCTGGAGCACCTGCTCTCCGTCTACGGCATCCCCTTCCTGATCGACACCATGCCCATCGGGCCCCGCAACACGGCGCGGTGGCTGACGGGGATAGCCGGGTTCTTCGGGAGGGAGGAGGCGGCGGGGCGGCTAATCGCCGAGGAGGGGAGGGCCCTGGAGGAGGCCGTGGCCCCCTTCCGGAAGGGCTTCGCGGGCAAGACGGCCTACGTCTCGGGGGGGGAGCTGCGGGTCATCGTCACGGCCGAGCTCCTGGGATACCTCGGCCTCGGGATAGCCGGCATCAAGAGCCACCACTTCGACCGGTTCGCCCTCCCGGCCCTGGAGCAGCTGGACGGGGCCGGGGAGGCGCCCTTCCACGTGGCGACCCAGCAGCCCTTCGAGCACGTGAACCTCGCGCGCAGGCTGCGGCCGGACGTCTTCGTGGGCCACTCCGGCGGCAACAACCTCACGGCGAAGCTCGGGATACCCGTCCTCCCCCTCTTCAGCAACGCCTACCCCTATCTAGCCTACGCCGGGGCCTTCGACGCCGCCCGGAGGCTCTCGCGGCTCCTCGCTAACGGGTCCTTCAACCGCAACCTCGCGGCCAAGAGGCCGCTCCCGTTCCGGGAGTCCTGGTACGCGAAGAGCCCCTTCCACTACATCAAGGCCGACGGCGCCGCCCCCTCCGGGCAGGCGGCGGCTCCGCCGCCGTCCCCGCCCGCCGCGGAGACGGCCTCCGGGCCGGCTGGCCGCGGGAAGGGGCGTTGCGGCGCGGCCTCCGGCCGGGGGGGCGGGGGCGGCCGGGTCCCCGCGCCCGAGGGCGGCGCGCGGGGCAGGGCCGGCAGGCCCGCCCCCGCCAAGGGTGGCGGCGCCGCGGCCCCGAGACCGTAGGCGGCACGGGGAGACGGGGGGCCGCCACACGGCCCCCCGGGCGGCCCGGCCCGCCGGTGCGGAAGCGCCTCCCGCGCCGGGGAGGGCGGCCGGGACGGCTCCGGCCGGAAGGGGTGTCCGGGGGAGGCTGCGGGTCGCGGGGCGGGCCGAGGGCGTCCAAGGATCCCCCAGGATCCCCGGACGTCACGCCCTGCGTGCGGCTGAGGCCGCGGAGTCGCGGACGGCCGCAGGCCCCTGAGCCGCGTTCGGCCGGAGGCCCTGGAGCCGGGTCCGGCCGGAGGCTAGGGCATCGCGGACGGCCTGAGGCATTGACGGGAACCAGCCGGGGTGCCGGGAAGGCGCCCCGGCTGGTTCTCCTGCGAATGGACGGAGGCCCCGGTTCTCCAGCCGGGCGGTCAGGCAGGCCAGCGGGAGAGCTCCCGTGTCAGGGGGGCGGGCGGGGCAAGGCCG
>JAITEZ010000107.1 GCA_031281735.1 Deltaproteobacteria bacterium
GTTCACGAGGATGGCCACGGGGATGGCGACTATCGCCACCCGCGAGGCCCAGGTGAGCGGCGACGCCCCCGGCCAGCCGATGTCCACGACGGAGAGCTGCATCCCGAAGCGCTGGGACATGTCGTGGGCCGCCGGCCCCAGGTTGTTGGTGAGGAGGCCCACGACCAGGCCTATGCCCACGAAGCCCACGCCTATCATCATGCCGGAGCGCACCGCCCTGCCGAAGCTCACGCGGAAGAATAGCGCCAGGACAGTCATCACCACCGGGAGCATGACGGAGGGGCCGAGATCCACCACGAACTGGATCGCCTGTAACAGCTGTTCCATGTTGACCTTTCCTAAGAAGCGCGCCGGGGGGGGCGTTGCGCCCCGCACCGCCGGGCCGCTAGTCCCTGAGGGCCTTCAGGATGGCTTCACGAGCCCCGTCGATCCCCACCCCGGAGATGAAGGGCATCCCGCTGACGAAAGGCACCCCGTAGTCCCTGGAGACCTTGGATGTGGCGACTATGAGCGCCGCGCCGCCGGCATGGGCCCCTATCTCCGAGACCCTGCATTGCACGATCTCCACGTCCAGGCCGCCCTCCTTGCACAGCTCGATCACCTTGTTGGCCGCCACCGTCGAGGTGGCGACGGCCCCCCCGCAGGCGACTATTACCTTCTTCCTCATGCTTCTGCCTCCTTTCGGCATGCCGACGGGCATGTTCCGGTTGCGCCGGCCTGGGGCCGGACCGCCCCGGGCGGCGGGCGCCGCGGCCGTAACGGGAAACGCCTCCGCGGGAACGCTTCCCCGCTTGTGTCCCGCCCGCCCGGCGCGGCGGCCGGGGCTCAGCCCCCGCCGCCCCGCGGAGCCCGCCCGGGCGGCGGCCGCGCCGCCCGGGACGTCTCGCGGATTTCCCGCCCGGGCGGCGGGCCCGTCCGCGCCCGGGGGCGGTGCGCCGAGGCGCATGTCCCGGCCGGGGGGCCCGGAACGGGCTCAAGCCCAGCGGCCCCGGGCCGGACGCCGCCCCCGCGCTACACGCCCCCGCGGCAGGCGTCTCAGTTCCCCCGCAGGCCGGAGGCGCGCGCCTCCTCGCTCATGCGCACGCGGGCTATGGCCTCCTCGGGGGTACGCGCCCCCTCTATGGCCTCCAGGACCTCGCGATCGCGCAGTATCTCCAGGAGCGCCTCCACGAAGTCCAGATGCGAGCCCGGGTCGTCTATGGCCAGCGCCACGACGATCCTCGCCTCCACGGTCTCGTCGTCCGTCCCCATGGCCGTGAAGGTCACGGGCCGTCTCGGCACTCCGATTGCCAGCCCCGTCCTGATCACGTGCACTGCGTCCGAGTGGGGCATGGCGATCCCGAAGCCGTCCATGTCCAGGCCCGTGGGATACTCGTCCTCGCGGGCGCACAGGGCTTCCGGGTAGCTATCCCGGCAGATGCCCTCCGTCACGAGCGCTTCCCCGAGCTCCCTCAAGAGCCCGGACCGCGTATGCTGCTCCATGCCCAGAAGGATCCGCCCCGGGGCGAGTCGTTCCCAAATCATGGTGTCACCGCCTTCCGCGGGGCCGTCCGGCCCGCCCCGCGATGCCGACTGCGGAGGCCATGGCGCGCGGCATCCCCGCGCGCGGCCCCGGCGGGCGCCGCGCCCTCCGGCCTGCATGGAATATACCTGCGTTCCGCCGGAGTGAATATGACACGGCCCGGTTCAGGCTGAATATTTTATGATATGGCGCCTTTTTATCCCTCGGCCCCGCGGGCTTCCGGCAAGGGGCGGACAGCGGGCGGTTAGCGCGGCCGCCCCTTGGGGGCGGCCGCGGAGCCGCCGGGGAGGAGGGGCCGACCGGCGGCGCGGACTTGCGCCACGCCTACCGGATGCAAGCCCTTTCGGGGGATCCGGAGGGTCAGCAGGCGGGATCGGGGGGAAAGCCGGCGCGGAACCTCCAACGGGGCCTGAACCGCGAAGATCCGCGCTTCCTGGGCCGCGGTACGGCGGGTCTCTCCGGGACTCCCGCCGGCACGCCCCCCCCCGCGTCATTCGGCGCCACGCCCGCGGACGCCGGGCTTTCCCGGAATCCCCGGTCCACGGCGGGGACCGGGGCGCGCTTAACCCGGCCGGCCCGCTGTCCCGCGTTCCGCGCGCGTCCATGCCCGCAAGGGCGCCCCGCCCTTGCCTGCCCGCATGTCAGAGGGAGGGGGGCCCGGGGCCGTCCTCGCCGGCGGGACAGGACCCGGCCCCGCGGGGGGGCGCACTCATGGCCCGCCTCAGGGCCAAGGCCGCCGGCTGGCCTTATCCCCTGCCCGATAGATGCAGCCCGCGGTCATCCCCGCGATCCGGGACCGGCGTACGCCTCCGGATAGGCGCCCGCCGGGCGGCCCCTCCGGACGCCAACCGGGGATGGCCGCAAGCGCACCGGGGGACACCGCCCCGGGACTGGGGCCCGGACCCGCGCGAAGCGGCCCTGTAGGAAGGGGCCCCCTCTCCCGGAATGTCAGGCCATCCCGCCCGCTCCGGGCGCCTGCTGAACCGCCCCCGGCGGGGGCTCGCCAAGGGCGCTCCAGGGCGCGCTCGCCTTGCCGGCCCGGGGAGGGGCGGTCCGGCACGGCCGCCGGGCGCGTCCTTCCCGCTCCCGTCCCCCGCGAGCCAGGGCCGGCCCTTCAGGGACTGGCACAGGCCGCTTCCGTGAAACGGCCCTTCGCCTGCCGGGGGACTTCCCGAAACCGGCCGGGAGCCGCGGCCCGCCGGGACGGCCGTTCACTGGCCCGCGCGGGCGGGACGGGCGAAAACCGGGCCCGCGCCCGTGACGCCCGCCTGCGGGATCACGGATCGCGAAGCGCGGCGGCGTCCGCCCCGCCCCCGCGGGCCCGCCATCCCGCCTGCCTTGCGGGAAGCGCGTGGACAGGAAGCGTTTCTCAGCCGGCGGACAGGTCGACGCGGCAGCCCGCGTGCGCATCCGCCCGCCGCGACCGGACGCGAGTCGCGGCGGGCGTCTTCCTTGCGGAGATTACCCGCTGTCCCTCGCGGGTAATTCCGGACTGACTGCATGGATAGCCCGAGCCCGCCCGGGGCGGCATGCCGCCGGCGGGCGGCCAGGCGATCGCCCCGCCGCGGGCGCCGGGCCCCCCTTCCCTCGGCTCGTTCGATACGGCGGGACCCTGCCGGCGATACGTCCCTGCCCAGGGTGCCGTTCAACCCTCCGGATGCGGCGGCCCGCGCGGGGCCTGGAGCGCCGCGGCCGCCTCATCCCCGGCGCGGCTTCGAGCCGGGGGCCCGCGAGGCAAAGGCGCGGCGAGCGGATCCCGGGGAGGGCCGGACAGCCGACCGGGGCGGGGCCCGTCAGAACGAGAACCCTATCCCCAGGCCGCCGCTGTGGCTCACGAATCCTCTCCTCGCCTCGGCGTTGTAGTCGAGGAAGACGTCGACCGTGTCGTTCACCTGGATGCCCAGGCTGACCCCCCCCTGGAACCTGGTCCGGCTCGACTCGTTTCCCCTTATCACGGTGCTGCGGCCGGAGCCGACGAAACCCACCTCGAGCTCGGTGCCGGGCCTGTCCAGCGCGAATCCGGCGCCCGCCCGTATTTCCGGTGAGAAGACCGTCCCGGAGGCGGTCTCCCAGCGTCCCTTGAGCGTCAGCATGGCCGGAATCTCCAGGAAATCCCGCCTGGTCCCGCCGAACCAGTTCGCCACGCCGGTGCCGGCGGGATCGGCCACCACGGTCTCCTGCCAGCCGTCCTGGTCGATATGGAGGTAATTCAGCCCGATGCTGGGGGTGAACCTGACCGCGCCGGTCAGGCGGAAGCCGTATCCGAGGTTTAGCCCGGCCTGGAAGCTGTCGCTTCCGTAGGAGGCCCTTTTACGGGCCCCGCCCACCATCTGGACTATCTCCGCGTCGTTCCTGGTGATCCCGTATCCCGCCAGCGCGTCGACGAAGAAGCCGCCGCGGAACCTGTAGGACGAGTACAGCCCCACGTTGAAGGTCCTGATGCCGGTCTTCGCGAAGCCGTCGTCGTTCCTCAGCTCGCCGTCCGACCAGGCGGCCGAAAGGCCGGCGGTGAGCCCCGGGAGCGACTCGAACTCGCGATCGTAGCCCAGGACGATGCCGAAGCTCCTGTACGTGAATCCCTGGACGCCGTTGCTCCTCTTCTGCCGCGACCGGTTGCCGAACGCGCTCATCCAGACCCTGTTGAGCGTGTCCCCGAAGCCGGCGGCCGGGGCGCCGTCGGCGCCCTCGTGCAGCGCCGCGAACCTCGATGATACCGCCGTGCTCACCAGCTGGGCCGTCTCCTCGGCCGCGGCGGCGGACGACAGCGCCTCGCCCCCGGCGAGCTGCGTCATCGCCTGCTCCACCGCGGCGGGATTGTCCGGATACGACCGGCCCAGGACGTCGAGATAGTTGCTGAGGCTCTCCGCCAGTTGAGGGGTTGCGACGGGGCCGTCCAGCACCGCGTCGGCCAGCGCCGCGCCGCCGGCGGCGTTGGCGCCGGCGGCGGGACTCGCGTCGGAGAGCATGTCCGCCGCGCCGCCGGAGGGGGGCGGGGGGGCGAGCGCCCCGTCCCCGCCCGTCCCGGATGCCGCCGCCCCGTCCGCCCCGGGGATTGAAAGGCTGCCCCCGGAAACGCCATCCTCGTAGGATGCCGCGGAGGGGTAATAGAGCGGGCCATCGGCCAAAACTATGGAGTTCCCTATTTGCTTAAGCTCGTATTTCGAATCCCCTGGCAACACCAGCCTGCCGCTTTTCGAGTAGTTGATCACGCCGAAGGTAACGACGGTGGAGTTCCACTGGTTCATGCCGTGGGAGGCCTGCTCATCGATGACCAACCGGACATCCCCTTCCAGCGTGAGCGTGCCTTTCACCTCGAGCAGGCCGACCGAATAGGCGGCACGCGAAACGACGAGGATGGAGTTGCCGCCGAAGGACGCGTCCCCTCCCACGCTCAGCGTGTGCGTCCCGAGATCGACGCGGCCGCCAACCTTGTCGCGGAAGGAATGCGGGCCGAGGCTTATTGACTGAGACCCGTTCACCACGAGATTGCCTTGAAGAGCGACGTCCCTCTCGAGGCGGAGCGAGCCGCCGTTCCTCACGTTCAGGCTCCTCGCCGTGACGGTCGCGATCCTGTCGCGCAGGATCATTTCGGCCTCGGAGTACAGATAATACCCGTAATCGTCTCCGTACACTGCTGACCAGTCAGCGGACTGGAAGGTGGAGTTGTCGAACCCGACGGATATTTCGCCGCCCGGCCCGCTGGAGTACAGATCGCCTCCGAAATACGTGGCGCCGCTGCCGAGCCGTATTCCGCCTGAGACATCCACCCGGCCCTGGAACTCGTTTTCCGAATCACGGACGTCCCGGAGCAGGCTGTCGACGGGATCGAACACCGAGAGCCCCCCGGGGCCGATAACCGAGACGCCCCTTTCGAATATGTTGCGCCCCCCCGATATGAGGAGGCTTCGGGTCGACAATTCCCGCCTGAAGCGGACGAGCCCGCTGTCATTTCCGTCCAGGAATGTCCTGCCCGCTCCGGCATCCTGAACGGACACCTGGCCGCCGAATACGGTTGTGCGCTGGTATCCGGAGTGGACCTCCAGATTGCCGGCCCTGACCTCGCCATTGAAAGCGACCGTGCCTCCCCACCAGTTCGGAACGGCGGGGGATGCCTGGCCTCCTATCCCGACGACGAGCGAAGACGCGTGAGCCGTTCCCGACAGATCGACGAGATCGCCGGTGAAGGTGACTGCCCTGTTCGAACGGGACAGGACCTGTACGATGCCCCCCGTGCTTCCGGACGGCAACCGGATAGTGCCGGAATACGACCCGTCAGCGTCGCCCGGATCCAAGATGACGATTCCATGCTCCAGGGATATGTGGTTGAACAAGTCCCCGACCTGACCGGCCCTCTTCAGCACGAGCTTGGCATTGCTGAATTCATGATAATCGTCCGGCAGCATCGATCCCCTGACAGTGAGCGCTTTCCCGTCTCCGATTAAGCGTATTTTCCCGCCGCTTGAAGAGATGTCGCCGTTCAGGATCACGGTCCCGCCCCATTGGCCGCCACCTCCCGCGCGGGCTGTGATGTTGTGGGGGCCGATAACCAGGAGGGCCTGGCCGGGCGGGCCTGGCGGCGACCCTGGGCCGCCCTCGCCTGCGAGTACGGATAACAGCTTTCCAGGGCCCAGGTCCGCGGAATCATCAAGCGTGAGGGTTGCATCTCCTCCCGCGCCTCCCTGACCCTGGGCGGAACAGTCCGCAGGGAAAGAGGAAAAAGAGGCGGAAGCCAACATCATGCATGACAGAGTGAAAAAGGCCGACTTAATCATGGCTGCTCCCCTCGCCATTAGTCATCTAACCGGCGCCTTGTTTTAAACATCATCATTAATATAATATTCATAATTTTATAAAAACAACCATATATCACTGCCATTTATGCAAGAAGGCCGGCTGGCGCGGCGTTGACCCCTCACGGTCACTTTCCAGTCGGTACCCGCCCACACCGGGGATAAGGCTGTCCCCTCCGGCTTCCCGGATCGTGACATCGCGGCTTTTCGTTCGGCTGTATATACCACAGCCGGCGTCACGCATCCACCCGAACAGTCCCTTCAAGGGTGGCTCGGGGAGCGGGTCTTGACCGGCCTGGCTTTTCGGCTTCCCCCCAGATGTCTTAAGCGGCAACGGCGCCATCTGCGGCGCCATGCGAGCCCGGCCCGGCTTCCAGCCAAATCCCCTCCCCGGGCGGAAGGACACCGCCCGTGCCGGGACGGGCCCCCATCGCGGGGGACGGGAGGGGAAAGCCGGATTCCCGCCTGGCTTTCCCGCGGAGCCAAGGGCCGTTTTCTCGGCACCGCAGGGATCCACGGGTTTCCCAATCCGGTTGGCCAGCCATTGTCCCCTCTCAGCGTTGACCGTGAAAAGCTTTCCGGATCCTGAAAAGCACGGAACGGGCTTTAAGGTTTCCGACCCTGGTTTCAAAAGCATTAATATCAGACATCATGATTTACAGGGTGACTGTAGTTATGCCATTTACCATAGAAATATCCATCTTTCACATCTATAAAACCCTGAAGTTATTCTCTGATGCCCCCTTACCGTGACGCGGCGCCGGCCGCTTGCCCGCGTGTCGCCGCCGTCGCCTCGGCGGGACAGGCCGAGGCTCAGGGGACGCCGGGGAATTGCCCCGCGGGGCCGCAGCCGTCCCTGTGCGCGGACATGCCCCCGCGTCCCCCTCCGGTGCCCCGCCGCAGGCGGGGCTTCAGCGTGGCCGGCGGCCGCCCGCGTAGAGGCGCTTCGTCACCCTCTCCGGGGAATACGCCACACGGAATCCGTAGGAGCTGCTGATCCCCCGGGGCAGGCGGCCGGGATCGGTCGCCAGGCGGTCGGCGGGCCTGCAGTGGAAAGGCACGTCGTGCTTGGAGCCGCCGCGCACCACCCTCTCCGTGCCCCGGGCCGGGCCCTGGGGATCCGTGACCCTCCTCGCCTCCGCGTAGTGGGAATATCCGTACCAGTCCGCCACCCACTCGCCTACGTTGCCGAGGACGTCGTGCAGCCCGAAGGGGCCGGGGGCCTTGACGCCCACGGGGTGGGTCTCCCCGCCGGAGTTCCCGCCCACCCAGTCGTAGCTCTCCAGGGGCGAGGGATCGTCCCCGAAGAAGTACCGGGTCCGCGTCCCGCCCCGCGCCGCGAATTCCCACTCGGCCTCGGTGGGCAGGCGGTACCGGCCGCCGCCCTCACGGGCGTTCAGGAGCCTCAGGAACTCCAGCGCGTCCTCGTGGGTCACGCTGTCCACGGGGCGGTCGGGGCCCCTGAAGAGGCTGGGGTTGCGGCCCGTGACCGCCTCGAACTGCCCCTGTGTGACCTCGTGCCGGCCCAGCCGGAAGGGGCGGCTGATCGTGACCTCCCGGAGAGGCGCCTCGTCGTCCTCCCCCTCGAGATCCCCCATGATGAAGGATCCTGCGGGGACGAGCACGAACTCCATGCCCGCCCCGTTCACGGAGACGCCGCCGGGGGGGGAGGCGAGGGCCGCCCCGGCGGCGGCGAGCGCGGCGGAGACCGCCAGCGCCGCGAGAGCCGGGGAGGCGGGAAAGGGGCGGCGCCCCGCCGCGCCCTCCCCCGCGCGGCCGCGCCGGGGACCGGCCGGCGGCCCCGGCCCGGCTCCCCCCGGCGGGGCGGCGCGCCGCGGACCCGCGCCCCGCGCCTGCCGGGCTCAGCAAATCCACAGGAAGGACGTGTTGTCCCGGGCGCCGAGACCCTTCAGGGCCCTCGCCACCAGGGAGGCCGACTCCCCGGGAGGGCCCGAGGAGGCCAGACGCTCGAGCTCGGCGCGGGGGAGCGCCTCCCAGACCCCGTCCGAACAGAGGAAGAAGGAGTCGCCGGCGATCAGGGGCACCTCCCGGAAAAACACGCGGGGCGGGTCGGCCGAGTCCTGTATGGAGGAGGTCAGGATGTGCTTCAGGGGGTGCGCGGCCATGGCCTCCTCCTCCAGGGCGCCGGAGGCGTAGAGCTCGTACACCAGGGAATGGTCCTTGGTGAGGAGATCAAAGAACCCGTGGCGGATCCGGTAGACGCGGCAGTCCCCGCAGTTGAAGGCGAGCGCCCTGTCCCCCCGGGCCCAGAGCCCGGCCACGGCGGTGCCCAGCCCCGCGAGCTCGGGGCGCCCCCCGGCGAGCCGGGTGAGGCCCTCCGCCGCATGGCGGCAGACAGCCTGGACGAGCTCGCGCGCCTCCTCCCAGAAGCCCGGGAGCACGGCCCCGGCGAGGGCCGACAGGATGATCCGCGCCGCCTCGGCCCCCCCCGGCCCCCCGCCCATGCCGTCCGCCACCGCGCCCAGGAACCCCCCCGGGGGGAGCTGCGACTCCTCGGGGGCCTCCATCTCCTGCCGCGCGATGACCTCCCCGCAGAGCACCGCGTCCTCGTTGCGCTCCCGGTGGCCGCCGCGGTCGGTGAAGGCGAACGCCCTCACCTGTCCACCGTGAGCCGGAAGCGCGAGGAGAGCATGAGCTCGTCGCCGGGCTTCACCTCTAGCTCCTCGCCCTCGTCCGCGAAGGACCCGTTCACGTAGGTGCCGTTGGAGGAGAGGTTCCTCATGAACCAGCGGCCGTCCCGGAACTCCACCTTGAGGTGCCTGCGGGAGACCGTGGGGGTGTACTGCAGGAGGTCCGCCCCCTTGGCGAGCCTGCCCACGGTGTCCCCGGAACGCACCGCGAACCGCCCCCCCGAGTCGGCGCGCAGGACGAGCTCCTCCTCCGGGTAGTAGATCTCCGGCCCGCCGTCCTCCCCCTCCCCCGCCTGGAAGCCGCCGGGGCCCGCGGCGCCGGGCGCGGGGGCCCCCCCGGGCGCCAGGACGTCCCCGTAGCGCACGATGGGGGCGAGGGCGATGTCCTCCAGGCAGCCGGGGGCGAGGCACAGGACGGCCCCCGGTGGGTTCACGTGGCCGCGCCCGCAGAGCTTGACGGGCGAGTCCGGCCCCGGCGGCTCTGGGAGGGGCGCGGCCCCGTCCGGGGGCATGCCCGGGGCGTCCACCTCGAGCGCCGGGACGGCGCAGGGGTCGTCCGCGGGCTCGGTCAGCGGCGAGGGGCCGGGGGGGGCCTCGAGGGATGTCTCGACGGCCTCGCGGGGCGGCCCCGGGGATCCGCCGCCGCCGGGGGAGGCGTCAGCGGCGGCGGCGGGAAGGCCGGGGGCCGCGAAGTGGGGTGGATCCGGGGCCGCGCCGGGGCCCGTGGCGGGGGCCGCCTCTCCCTCCTCGGCGGGGACCCGGCTCAGATCCGAGCCGCAGTCCTCGCACCAGAGGTTTTCCGGGGGGTTGCGGCGCCCGCAGGCGCAGGTCTTGGCAAGGGCCATAGGGGAACTGTCCGGGGCTCGAGGCGCGGGATGGGCGGGCGCGGGGCAGGCGCCGGGACGGCCGGGCGGACGCCGGGGGGGGCCACCCGGCGGCTTCAGCCACCGTCCGGCAAACCCGGGCCGCAGGTCAAGGCGATACTATCATAGGTGCCGATCCGAGGTATACCCAGGATCCTCAGCCCGCCGGGGAAAGGCGCGAACTGGAGCGGCCTCTCCTCCGAGCGCTCCCAGCGGGAGTAGATATCCGCGAGGGAAGGGTCGAAGACCGTGAGGGTCTGCCCCTCCGAGCCCTTCCAGGGGCTCTCCGTGGGGCGATCCTCCTCGAAGGGGCCGTCCACGAGGGCGGACACTAGCCCGGGGATCCAGGGGAAGGCGGAGACGAGCTCCCCCACCCTCCGGCCCGAGTAGACCAGGACGTCCCCGACGCCCCCCTCGCGGGAGAGCGCGAGGAGCCGCCGCAGGGCCTCCGGCCTGAGGAAGGGCTCCCCGCCGGAGACCGTGAGGCCTGCGGCCCCGCAGGCCCTGGCGGCCCCCGCCACCCAGGCCGCGAGGTCGGAGGCCCGGACGGCGTCCTCCGGGCCGGCCCTCTGGAGCTCGGGGCTGAGGCAGCCGGGACAGGAAAGCTCGCATCCCCTGGTCCAGACGCCCACCCTGAGGCCGGGGCCCAAGGCCGCCAGCGGCGCGTGGGTGAAGCCCAGAAAGAGGAAATCCTCCGGGACGGAACCGGGATCCGGCAGGGCGGGGGCCGCACCGCCGCCCCCGCCGGACGCGGGACCCCCGTGGCCGCCGGACGCGGGCACGGCCTCCCACCCTGCGCCGGGATCCCCGGCCCCGTCCGGGCCGCCGTCCCCTTCCCGTTCCCTTCCCAACTGCTTCCGCCTCCCGCCCCGGGGACGGGCGATCCGCCCGGGCCCCGTCCGCCAGACTCCGCCGCCGGCGCGGCGCCCCGTATCCTGCCGCGGGGAGCGCCGCCCGGGCCCCGCGCCCCCGGGCCAGTCCCGCGCCCCGGCCGGCCTGTCAAGGAGCGCCGCGCGCGGGCAGACGCGCGCCGCCCCCGCGCCGCCCCGCGCCGCCACTGGCCCGCGGGGCCGCCTCAGAAGCGCGAGAGCGTTATCTCGGGCCGCCCGTCGGCGCCCGGCCGCACGAGGCAGCTGATCCTCTCCCCGCGGCGGGCGGGGAGCGCGTAGAGCTCCCGGGAGAGCGGGTTCACGAAGCACTCCTCCAGGGCGTTCCCGATGCCGCGGCCGCCCATGGAGAGATCCCGCGTCGCCCAGGCGCACAGGAGCCGGCGGCCCTCCTCGTCCAGCTCGAGGGTTATGCGCCGTGCGTCCGCCAGGCGCTCGACGACGTTGCCGAGCATCTTGTCGAAGACGCCCCCGGCCTTGTCGGGACGGATGAAGTCGAAGACCACGATGTTGTTGCCGATGCGGTTCAGGATCTCCGGGCGGTTCAGGGTGAAGGTGAAGAAGTCCCGTATGGCCCCCGTGATCCGGCCCTCCACCTCCTCGTAGGGCATGCCCTGGGTCACCAGCAGCTCCCTGGTCCCGTCCGGGGCCTCGCGGTAGACGCCCAGGTTGCTCGTGAAGACCAGCACCGCGTCCGTGAACCACACCGTCTCGCCTCGCCCGGAGGTGAGCCTGCCGTCGTCCAGGATCTGGAGGAAGATGTCCATGATGCGCGGGTGGGACTTCTCTATCTCGTCGAAGAGGAGCAGGGTGAAGGGCCGCTGGCGCACGGCGTTGGTGAGCTCGCCGCCCACCTCGTAGCCCACGTAGCCCGGGGGCGCCCCCATGAGGCGCTGGTCCGAGTGGGACTGGTTGAACTCCGACATGTCGAAGCGCACGTAGTTCTCGGGGGACCCGAAGACGAGCTCGGTTATGCCCTTGGCGAGCTCGGTCTTCCCCACTCCCGTCGGCCCGGCGAAGAAGAGCACGCCCTTGGGCTTCTGGGAGTGGGGGCTGAACTGCGCGCCGGAGAGGTCGAAGGCCGAGCGCTTGATGATGTCGAGGCTGTGGCTGACCGCCCTCGCCTGGCCGATGACGCGGCGCGAGAGCAGGCCCTCGCCCGCCAGGACCGCCTCGCGGTCCAGCTTGTCCCAGGGGTTGTCGGGGACGCCCAGCTTGTAGTGGCGCACGGCGTCCGAGATCCTGCCGAAGTCCGTGCGGTCCTGGGCGGCCATGGAGGCGATGGAGACCAGCTCGCCCGCGTAGAGGCCCCCCGTCTGGTCGGCGAAGCGGTTGACCAGGCCGCGCAGGCGGCCGGGGTCGGCCTCGGCGGCCTCCCGGTAGCCCGAGATGACGGGGCCCGCCGCCCGGATTATGCGGCGGCGCACGTCGTGGTCGGGGCGCGGCACCGGCACGGGCATGACGCGGGAGTTCCGGTACCAGGGGGGTATGTCGTTCTCCTTGTCGAGCGACCAGATGACCAGGCTGAAGCGCCCGGACCGGGCCTGCGCGGTCACCGACAGCCGGAAGAGCTCGTACAGGAAGGGCTGGTACTCCGCGGGGCAGAGCTCGGGGAGCCTCGACGCGTAGCTCACGAGGAGCGCCGACGGCTCGGGGCGGGCCGCGAGGTCCCGCGCGAGCCGCGCGAGCCTCTCGAGCGTGACCGTCGCGCCCGGCGGCGGGAGCTCCAGCCCCCCGTCCGCCTCCCCCTCCTGCTGGCCCAGGAGCGCGGTGAGGGCGAAGGGCTCGAACTTGAAGAAGAGGCGGTAGCCCCTCTCGGCCAGGACGCTCTTGAGGAAGGCGTCCAGCGTCCCGATGCCGCTCGCCTGGCCCCCCGGGATGGGGATGGGGTAGACGTCGTAGACGTTCCCCGAGAGGATGAACTGGGACTTCACCCCCAGGAACCTCTGGATCTCCCGGGCCCACTTGGGGAGCCGGAGCTCGTCGCCCGCCCCTGCGGGCGGCTGCCCCCGGCCGTCGGGCGGCCTCCTGGGGGGGGCGGGGTTACTGGGGTCGGCCATCGTGCGGAATCCTTTCCCGGCCCGGGGCGGCTACCGGCCCGGGGCCGCGCGGGCGCGGGAGGGCCGCGGCCCCCCCGGGCCCTACTCCCCCTCGCCCCCGCGGCGGGCCGCCAGCGGCCTGCCGGACTGGAGCTGGCTCTGGGCCGCCCGCGAGAACCGGTCCTTGTGCCTGTCCACGAGGACGGGGAGCGGCCCGCTCCCCGTCTCCCGGAGCACCGAGTGGGTCAGCTTCACGCCCTCCCTCTCGAGGGCCTCCGTCGCCTCCCGCTGGGCCTCGCACCACTTCCGGGTCTCCGAGGCCTCCACCTCCCTGGCGTAGGAGCTCGCCAGGGCCTTGAGCTCCTCCTTGGAGGCGACCACCCGCATCTGCTGGAGGTTCAGCCCCCCCTGGCGGTCCACCTGGCAGCGCACCCGGTAGTCAGGGTTCGCGCCCACGAAGTAGTATACCCCGTCACGGGCGAGCGGCAGGCCGGCCCCGACGGGCTTCCCCTTCGCATCCAGCATGTGGTAGCCGCGCTCGGAGAGCTGCTCCCGCGTCCTGCGCATGAGGTCGACGGCGATGGCGGCCACGCGGTCGGCCTCCAGCAGGGAGAGGTACTCGGCGCGGACGGACTCCATGTCCTCGGCGCGTATGCGCCTCTGGGCGGCGAGGGCGTTGACGCGGCGCACTAGCTCGTCGCCAGGGGCCCCGGCGGGGCGGGCCTTGACGAAGCCCGCCAGCTCCCGGCGGTGGAGCTCCGTGCGCAGGGCGATGGTTATCTCCTTGGCGAGGGCGACCCGCACCGAGTCGAATATGAGGAGCATGCGGGAGCGGTCCATGCCCTCCGCGAGCTCGCCCATGAGGAAGTCCAGGGCGCGCGCCGCCTCGGGGCTGATCTCCCCTATCTCCCTGTAGTAGGCCTGGCAGCGCCCGACGATGTCCAGGGCCTCGGGGGATCCGGCAGGCCCCCCTGCCCCCGCGCCCCCGGCGGCGGTCTCGAGCCTCCCCGAGCCCTTGAGCCTGGCCAGACCCTCGCGGATGAGCTCCTCGCGCTGGTCCGCCACGAGCGACTGGAGCTTCGCCTCGCGGGCCTCGATGGCCTTCCGCACCTCCTCGCGGAGCGCCCTCTCGGCCTCCTCGCGGAGGCGGCGGGCCTCCTCCAAGATCTTCCTCTGCTCCGGCGTGAGGTTCAAAATGGATCTGCTGCTCATGGGGCTCCCTCCGGGGAGGCGGGTCATCAGGCCGGCGGGCGCAACCGTTCCCACGCGGCGCGGCGGGGCGCGCCGGGCGACTGCCGCTGGGCCCGGCCCCCCCTCCCCGGCGGGGAGGGGGCGGGACCGGCTGGTTTTTGAGCGATAAAATTGTACCTGATTCTGTAAAAAAAAACTAAGCATTGCCGGCATTCCCGGCGGCGGTCCCGGGCGCGGCCCCCCCCGGACGCCCGGGGACACCCCGGGCCCCGGCGGGGCTCCGGGGACCGTCCCCCGCCTGGGCGGG
>JAITEZ010000192.1 GCA_031281735.1 Deltaproteobacteria bacterium
CGGCTCGGCGCCCCCCTGCTCGATGGTGCGGCAGGAGGAGACGGCCAGCGTCAGCATGATCATGGCGGGGACGGCCCCTATGGACAGGGTTCGGCTCATAGTTCAGTCATCGAGTCCGCCCGTTAGGGGACAGGCGGCCTCCGGGGAGTGATGGCGCGTGGCTTTCCCTTCTTCTGACTTTTGACCAGCGGATGTTAAACCCTTTAATTGAAGATGGCAAGGGGTATTTGGGCACCCCTCATGAAGGGTCAGAACTGGCAGTCGAGCGCACCATGACGCGTGCCTAACCTACATTCACGAGCGCTTTCCCCTGCGCGGCCTGATAGCGGCCTTTTCGGGTCGCCCCCCGCCCGGGATCCCCCGGGAAAGCCGGGCCGGCCGCCCCTCTGCGGGAGGACGCCGCCGGAAGGCGGCCTTCCGCCCGTGAGGCGCCGCCGGCTGAACCCATGAGGGTGTCCGGAAGCCCGCGCCCCCTCCGCCGGGATGCCGATGCCGTCCGCCGGCGAGTAAGGCGGGAGGCCTTCCGGGATAATCCGGCCGCCGCCGCCGGGCGGCGTCCGGGGAAGGCCGGCGCGGCGGCCGCTTCCCGCGCGGGAGGAGGAGGCGAAGGGGTGAGTTTAGTTGGCGCCAAAGCAGTTGTCAAGCATCGGCCCCGGCACCCGGCGGTTGGTACCGCCGTAAACCCGCCGCGGCGTCCGCGCGCCGCCCGCGCCGCCGCGTTTGTTGCAGGCCGCCGCCCCCGGAGCGGCGCCTGCGACTCCCGGCCCGGCCTCCTGCCAGGGAAAGGCAACCCCGTGACCCGGCGGGCCGGAGGCGGGATCGGCACGGACGCGCGGGACGATCCCCTTCACCTAACTTATCGGCAGAATCCGCCTTCACCCGCGTGATCGGGGGACGGCGGCGAGGGTTTTTCCCCCGCCCGCCCCCGGAACACGCCAAAGCTCGCTGTCAGGTTCAGCCGGATCGGAGCGCGTTTCCGAGGTTCTTCCGGATCGCCGCCGCACGCGCGGCCTGCGGCGCGGACTCCCGCGGGGGGGGCCGCCGTCCACGGCCGGACAGGAGGCCCCGATCCGGGATCCCCGGACGGCCCTCTCCCTCTCCCTTGCCCGGTCATGCCCCCTCCGTCCCCGACCCGGAAAACCCGTCTTCCCCCCCTGGCCGGCACCCCCCCGCCCGGGCTCCCGCAGGCCGGCCTCCGCCGACCCGGGCCCGGGGTCGTCCGCCCGGCCTAGTTGTCCCGGGGCATCGTCTCCGCAACCAGGATATTCAGCACGAGGTCGCCCCTGCGGCCCTCCTTCGGCAGGTAGCCCCCGGCGCCGTTCACCCTGACCCGGCCCCTGGCGATCATCTCCGGGGTCAGGGACACCCTCGAGAGCCTCTCCTCCTCGACGTAGCCCTTCCCCTGGCAACGGGGGCAGGGGCTGGGCCTGTAGACGAAGCCCCCGCCGGAGCGCCTGACCGTCTCGCCCTTGCCCAGGCAGCGGGGGCAGGCATCCCTGCGGGTCCAGGGAAGCCTGACCTCTACCGTGCTGCCGGGGGCCGGCCTGAGAAGAAGGAGGTCGTAAAAAACGTCAAGCCCGAGGGCCTTCCTGCCGATGAATCTGTAGGGGGCCGCGCAGGCCTTCCCGGTCAGGGCCGCAGGGCCCTTGGAAGGCCCGCCCTTGAGGGCGCCCATCACCTCCCTGAGGAGGCTCCGGTAGGCCTCGGAAGCCCTGGAGAACCTGTCCGGGTCGGCCTTCCCGGAAACGGCGTCCGGATGGCAGCTTTTCGCCACCTTCCTGTAAGCGGCCTTTATCTCGTTCAGGCTGGCGCCCTCTCTGATGTCCAGTTCGCGGTAAGGGGAAGAGCTGACCATTTCGGGCCTCCGTGCGGTTCATTCACGTCAACCCAAATAGCAACCCCTGTGCCATGGTAAATTAATTCTGTTATTTCAATATATTGACTATCAGGTTCACCTGCTTTTCGGCCACCGGCCGTGAAGCTGGAAGCACACCCATGGCATCCCCGGGGGATCCGGGATCGGGCAGCGGCCGGGATCGGGGGCCTCCCGGCCCTGCCGGCGGCCGCCGGAACGGTTCCCCGCCGCCTGCAGGAGCCGGGCGAGCCCGGGCTGGCGTGCCGAATACTCACTGATATCAGGCGCTTGAAGTCCGCCTCCCTCTTGCCGGGAACCGGGCTGACGCGCAGTCCAGGATTGTCGCGAAAGCCATCCAGGCAAACCCCGGGACGGCCGCGAGCTTTGCCTGGAGCCAGGGGAGCGTGAAAACGCCTTCACGGCCCCCCGCGCCCCCTGCAGGCGCCCGCGCCAATATTTCCAGCTTTCACGCCCAGTTGACCATCCGCGCGGCATCCCCCGCGCGGATCCCTCCGATCGTGCATCCTCCGTAACAGCCTGGCCCGGCCGCCCCGGCCAAGCCTCAAAACTGCCGTGAAGCCTCCGGAAATCCTCAAGGTTTTCCGGAGGCTTTTTTTCCGGGGATGCCGGGGTCTTCCTGACCCCGGATCCAGGCAGGCCGGAGTCCTTCTGTGCACTTGACTGCACATCTGGCCAGGGAAGGCGAAGCAACAGTGAGAGGGTGATCTGCCACAAGCGTGAAGATTACTTCACATATGTTCCGCAAACGCCTGCTGGACACGGCTTCCACGATCACCGACCATGAAACGCCCTTCACATGGCTAGTAACGTCTCCCCTTTTTTAGAGGAATCCATGATTCACACCACCACATGAAGGGCGATCCCCGACCGAGACGGAACTCGCGGACTCGCCGTTTCTGCCTCCCTGAGGCCGGGTTCATCCCCGGCCGGGCGGTGGCCCCGGCCGTAACGAGACCGTGCCGGCCGCGCGCAGGCGCTGGCGGGCCGGAGTGAGCGCGGGGCACGGCCGTGCCCTGCTCCCGTCCGGCGGGCGCCGCCCGCTTCGCTCTGCGGCAGGGGGAGCCGGCCGCGACCCCTCCGGCGCCCGGACGAGGGCCGGAGCGCCGGATCCGGGGAGATCCAGGGCCATACCGGACCGGCTTCCGGCGGAGCCGTCCCGTCCAGCCCGGGGGAGCGCCCGGCGCTCTCCCGGCCCTGCCGTTTCCCGCCCGGCCTGAGCTTCGCCGGCCCCTGCGGAGAGGCCGGCCTGGACGGGGCCCCGGAGGGCAGGCGGATCCCCGCCCCGGACAGCACGCGCCGCCCCCCGCGCCGCTTCCAGGGCGCCACCCTGGGGCCGCCGGCGCCTTCAGCGGAGGATGATTTCCTCGGCCATGTTGAGAAGGGCCTCCAGATTGGCGAGCGAGTTGGGCGGGAAGGCCCCGGATCTGCGTCCCAGGTGCTCCTTGAGCCGGTCAAGGCGGCGGAGCATGCTCTGGCCCTCCGCGCTGGAGAGGTAGTCCGGGGCGGCCATGGCGGCGCTGGCCGCCCGGGCCTCGGCAGGCAGCACGTGGGCCTCCCTCCCGGCGAACTCGACCGTCTCCAGCCAGTGGGGCACCACCGTCGCCAGCCCCGGGAAGACCTTCCCCAGGTGCTCCTGGAAGGCCAGGGTGCCCTGCTCCTCGCCGTGAACCAGGCACACGGTGAGCCGGTCATGGATCTGGGGCCTGAGCCACTCGGTAAGCTCGTCCCGGTCGGCGTGGCCCGAGAAGCCGCCGATGGTGTGGATCTTCGCCTTAACCGTTACCGGCTCCCGGAAGATCTTCACTTCCGTCGCCCCCTCCACCAGCCGCCGTCCCGTCGTGCCCTGGGCCTGGAAACCCACGAAGACCACGTGGCAGTCTGGGCGCCAGAGGTTGTGCTTGAGGTGGTGGAGGATGCGCCCCGCGTTGGCCATGCCCGAGCCCGCGATGATGATGGCGGGGCCCTTGAAGTCGTTGATGCGCTGGCTCTCCTCGGCGGTGCGGGTGACCTTCAGGTTGGGCATGTGCTGGGGGCCGCGCCCAGAGTCGTTCACCGCCGAGGCCTCCTCGTCGTAGAGCTCGGGGTGCCTCAGGTAGATCTCGCTCGCGCCGATGGCCAGGGGCGAGTCCAGGAAGACGGGGAGGGACGCGGGGATCCGCCCGGAGAAGTGGGCCTTCGCGAGGAGGTAGAGGATCTCCTGGGTCCGCTCCACCGCGAAGGCGGGGATCAGGATGCGCCCCGCCCCGCTCCTGACCGCCTCGTCCACCACCCCCAGGAACTCCCCTATGGACTCGTCCAGGCTCTTGTGGAGGCGGTCGCCGTAGGTGGTCTCCATGAAGACGGCGTCCGAACGCGGGGGAGTGTCCGGATCGGGGATGAGCAGCTGGCCCTTGCGGCCCAGATCCCCCGAGAAGAGCACCCGGGCCTCCCCCCCGCCGGAGGTGATCTGGACGCTCGCGGCGCCGAGGATGTGCCCCGCCTGGAAGAACCTGGCGCCCAGGCCCCCCGCGAGTTCCACGTCCTCCCCGTAGCCGACGGGCCGCAGGAGCCCCGCCGCCCTCCCGGCATCGTCCGAGGTGTAGAGCGGGGCCACGTAGCCCCCCCCCTGCCGCCTGTTCTTGCGGGTCTTCCAGCGGCTCTCGAGCTCCTGGATGTGCGCCCCGTCCTCCCAGAGGATGCCCAGGAGATCCGCAGTCGCGGCGCTCGCGTACACCGGCCCGCGGTAGCCGGCCTGCACGAGCCGCGGCACCAGCCCCGAGTGGTCCATGTGGGCGTGGGTCACCACTATCCCCGAGACCTCCCCGGGCCGGTAGACCTGGGTGTTGAAGTTCCGGAGCTCCGTCTGGCGCCCGCCCTGGAAGAGGCCGCAGTCGAGGAGGGTGAGGCCCGCGCCGGGGTTCTCCAGCTGGTAGCAGGAGCCGGTCACGGTGCGGACCGCCCCCAGGCATTTTATCTTCATGGTGCACCTGGCGGCCCGCGGCGCGGCCTTCCCCTGGCCGCCGCGGGCCGGTCTGCGGGCGCGAGCCCCCCGCCGCGGTGGCGGGGGGGGGCGGCGCGCTGCGGGGCGGCTTTCCCGCCGGCCCGCGATCGGGGTTCCAGCATAGGGCAAAAGGCCGCGGTTTTAAAGGGGTTGGCCTCCGGGCACCCGGCCCCCGCGACGCCCCCCGCCGGCCCCGGGCGGCTTCCCTGCCTGCCCGGCCCGCCGCCCCGGACGGGACCGGGCGGGCGGCCGGGGTGGATCCCCCGGCGCCCG
>JAITEZ010000209.1 GCA_031281735.1 Deltaproteobacteria bacterium
CGGGCGCCGCGCGGGGCGCGGCCCCCGCCCGGCGCAGGGGTCGGGATGTCGGGTGTCGCCGCGTCCGGCGGCTCCGGAAGACTGGCGGGGATAGGCAATTGGCACCTCCTGTGGGAACCGGCCGTGGCCGGGAAGCGGGAAGCCCGCCGGGCGCCCCGGCCGCGTCCGGCTGCCCCCCCGGCCGGGGCGATCCGGGCGGCCATGCCGGCCGGTCCGCGCCCGGGAAGGGCGTGCCGCGGCCGGAGCGGTCCGCCGCCGTCCGCGGGGCTTCCGGGGGCCGGGATGCCCGGCCGCGTCGGGGAGGCCGGTGCCCGCCGTCCGCGGCCGGCGGCGGGCGGGAGGCCGGCCGGGCCGGCGGGGCGGCGGCGTCCCCTCCCGGCCCGCCGGGGCCGGGAGGGGGATCGGGGCTCGCGCGGCCTCAGAACCCGTGCCTCAGCCCCAGGATGTAGGTCCTGGGCGGGGCCAGGAGGCCGTCGACGTAGTAGTACTCCTTGTCCAGGACGTTGTCGGCGTCGAGGAAGAGCACCCAGGGGCCGAAGGACTTCTCGGCCCGGAGCCCCCACAGCGTCCGGCTGGACATGGGGCGGGTGTTCTCGCGGTCGACGAAGGTCTTGCTCTGGTAGTCTGCCTTGACGGCGACCGTGAGGGACTCGGCCGGTCGCAGCACGGCTTCCAGGGTGAAGGAGTTGCGGGACTGGCTCGTGAGGAACCTGCCGATGTCGAGGTCCAGGGCCTCGAGGTAGGTGTAGGAGCCCTTGAGCTCGAGCTCCGGCACCGGCCTCCAGCCGGCCGAGAGGTCGGCCCCCCGGTAGACGGTGCGGCCGAGGTTGCGGTAGGAGCCGACGCCCGAGTCCAGCTCCCGCACGTAGGAGATGCGGCCCTTGAGGCGGTTCAGGAAGAGGGTGGCGTTGAGGGAGAGGGAGTCGCCGGGGGCGAGGGTGAGCGAGAGGCTCTGGTTGATGGCGGTCTCGAGGGCCAGGTCGGGGTTGGGGGCGGACGAGGTCGAGCGGTTGTAGCGCTGCTGGAAGGAGGGGAGGTTCACGCCGCGGCTGAACTTGTAGACGGCCTCGAAGGGGCCGTGCCGGAACGAGGCGCTGAACTCCGGGTTCCAGGAGTTCTTGAAGGCGGAGTTGATGTTGAGCCGCGCCCCCGCGCGGAGCGTCACGGGCACCCAGGGGAGCCGCGCGCTCTGGGCGGCGAAGAGGTGCACCGTGTACTCCCTCTGGTCCTGGAACTCGCTAGACCGGGCCCGCGACTCCTCGTAGCCCGCGCCCAGGGCGAGATCCCCCGGCCCGAAGGCACCCTCCCAGGACACCGAGTCCCCGAACTCGGTGACCGTGAGCCGCTGGTCGAGGCCGCGGGTCCAGTCCCTGTTCCGCACGTCCCCGCGGTTGAAGAAGAAGGTGTTCGCGAACCCGCCCCACTTGAGCCCGGCCGTGCCAGCGAGGTTGGCGGTGATCTGGCGCGAGTGGGGGGTGGGGTACTCGGGCAGGCCCCCGAGGCCCATCTCCTCCTGGAGGTAGTCGACCGAGGCGGAGAGGCTCCGCCCCGGCCCGAAATCGCGGGCGGCCTTCAGCCCCCCGCGCCTGCGCTCGGAGTCGTTGTTGGGCTTGAAGCCCTCGGAGGCCTCCCAGCCCGCCTTGACGGCCAGGGTCCAGGCGCCCGCGGGCGCCATGACGTCAGCGTCCGCGTGGAAGGCCTGGTGGTTCCCGGACCAGGCCCGCACCTGGCCGGACACCCCCCGCGCCGCGGCGCTGGAGGTGTGGATGACGATCACCCCGCCGGTGGCGTCCTGGCCGTAGTGGAGGCCGCCCGCGTCCTTGATGACCTCGATGTACTCCACCTGGGCGAGGGAGATGTGGTCCAGGTTTATCGCCCCGTAGCTGGAGGTGGGATCGTTCAGCGGCGTCCCGTCCAGGAACACCAGCACCTTGGAGGACCCGTGGATGGTCACCGAGGAGGACGAGGCGGAGACCCCGGCCGCCAGGTTGAGGGCGTCCTGGATCTTCACCACCTTCATGGCGTCCAACTGCCCGCGGGTGATGACGATCCGCGTGGAGTCGGCCTCCCGCGCCCCGGGGGCCCCCGGCTCGCCGGCGTCCTCGGGGAAGGCCGGCGGCCCGTCCCCCCCGGGCGCGCCCGGCGGGGGAGGGGGGTGCGGCGCCCCCGCCTCCCCCTGGGCAGCCGCGGGAGGGGGGGCGGCGAGAAGGGGGGGCAGGGCCGCGAGGCAGATGCCGAGGCAGGCTCCGAGACACCTGCGGAAAGCGGGCGTGAGGCGGGAGGAGGGGAGGCGGCGGGGGAGGCCCCCCCGCCCGCCGGAGGCCGCGGGTGGCGCCTGCGTGGCGTCCCTGCGGGCGGAGGCCAGTCCAGCCGGGCGCGGAGTGCCCCGCGCCTCCGGCCGGGAGGCCCTGTGTGGAGACATCGTCGTCCCTTGTCCTTGGAGTGAGACTTGGGTTGGAGGGAGTGTCCGCCCCTCGGGGGGCTCGGGCGGCCGTCGCAGCGTGCGGCGGCGGTCCGGCATGGTGCCGGGCCGCGGGGCGGCCCGGGGCAGGGGGAGCGAGAGCGGGGAGGCGCGGCCGGCAAGGCCGTGCGCGGGCCGCGGGCCGCCGGCGGGGGGCCGGGGCCGGGGGGCGGGCGGCGCCGCCCGC
>JAITEZ010000265.1 GCA_031281735.1 Deltaproteobacteria bacterium
CGCGCCCCCGTCCAGCCGCTCGGCAGCAACCAGGACCCCCGCCTCGTCGGCGCCCGCCGCGCTCGCGAAACCCGCCCCGCCCCTGGCCGGGCAACCCGCGCCAAGGGAGCGGCCCTCGGGATCGATCCTCTGGATCCACAGCCGCGCCGCGCCCGCCGCGCCATCAGCGCCCTCAGCGGAGTCCTCGGCGGAGTCCTCCCCGCAGCCCCGCCCGGAGGAGCCCCCGGCGGCCGTGCCCGCCAGGATCCAGCCCCCGCAGGGGGCCGGCGCCGCAGAGGACGATGTCTCCCTCCCCCCGCCCCCGTAAGCCCTGAGCCACACGGTGCCCCCGTCGTCCGCTAGCCGCGCCGCCCAGGCGTCCCCGCCCCCGGCGGCCTTCCCCGAGAAGTCCCCGTCCTCCGACTCGGTCGATCCCCCCGTGATCCAGCCCCCGCCGGGCGCGGGCAGGATCCAGCGGGCCGCGTCGTCGCCCGCCCCCCCGAGGGATCTTTTCCAGACCACCTCCCCGTCCCGGTCGAGCCGGAGGATCCAGGCGTCCCGTCCGCCACGGCTCGACTCCACATCCCCTGCCGAGGAGGCGCTCCAGCCGGCCGCGACGAGGCCCCCGTCCGGGGCGGGCGCCGCCGCCCAGAAAACGTCGTCCCCCGGCCCGCCGTAGGCGCGCGCCCAGGCGGCTTCCGGCGGCCCCTCCGTGGCTGCGGCTCCGGCGGCGGCCGCCGCGAGCGCCAGCCACGCCGCGAGCGCCGGGCCCGCGGCGAGGGCCGCAGGGCGGGGACGGCAGGCCGCGGCGGATCCGGCGGGAAGGTCCCCGGACGGCGGGGGCGCCGGGACGGCCGGCCCCGCCTCGGGATGGGGTAAGATCCGGATGGGCGAACTCATGCGGCCTCCTCGCGGTCGCGCGCCGTGTCCCTGCCGGGCACGGCAGGCGGCGGGAAGCTCCCGCAGCCGGGCGCGCCGATTATAACTTTCGGATCGCTATGCCTTCAAGGCGGACGCGCCGGCGGCGGGATCCGGCGGATCCCGGCGGGACCGCCGGACGGCCGCGCCCTGGCGCCTGGGGCAAGGCCGCGCCGAACGGCGCGGCGGCCGGGCCGGACGGAAACGCCCGCGGCGGCTCGGCGCGGGAGACCGCGCGCCCCGCGTAAGCGCGGCCACGCGGGAACCCCTGCCGGACGGCCCGCGGCCGCCGGGGCACCCCGCCCGCGCCTGCGGCGCCCCCCGCCGCTTCCCCGCCGGCCGCGCCGCCTTGCGGCCGGGCGGCGCCGTCGCTATCATTTCGCCGCGGCGAGCCCACGCGCGGGGCCGCGCCCCCCCCGGTCCGGCCGCCCCCGCGCGGGCGGCGGCCGCGGCGGCGCCCCCGCGGCGGCGCAACCGGCCCGCCGACGGCGGGGGGGCGATGAGAACCGGCGACAGTTCGCATGAGGCCGCCGCCGCGCCTCCCGATCCGGCGGGGCGCGCGGCGCCGTGGGACATGCACGAGTTCTTCGCGGGGAGCGGCCTCGTGGGCCTGGGCCTCGCGGGCATGTTCCGGCCCGTGTGGGCCAACGACTCCTGCCCGAGGAAGGCGGCGGTGTACCGGGCCAACGCCGGCGCCGGGCATTTCCGGCTCGGCGACGTGCGGGGGGTGCGCGGCCGCGACCTGCCGCCCGCCCACCTCTCCTGGGCGAGCTTCCCCTGCCAGGATCTCTCCCTGGCGGGACCCATGGGCGGGATAGAGGCCGCGCGGAGCGGGCTCGTCTGGGAATGGCTGCGGGTTTTGGGCGAGATCCGCGAGGCCAGGGGCCCCTCGGGCGCCCCCGCCGTGCTCGTGACGGAGAACGTCCACGGGCTCCTTTCCGCCGGGAAGGGCGCCCATTACCGCAAGCTCCACTCGGCGCTCGCGGAGGCGGGCTACCGGAGCGGGGCGGTGGTGGTGGACGCCGCGCGCTTCCTGCCGCAGTCCCGGCCGCGCGTCTTCGTGATCGCGGTGCGGGAGGGCGTTGCCCTCCCGCCGGGGCTCGTCTCCGGCGGCCCCTGCTGGCTCCACAGCAGGGCCGCGGCAGCGCTGGGGGCGGAGCTCCCCGGCTGGATCTGGTGGAGCGCGCCGGAGCCCGGGGAATCGCCCCCCCGCCTGGAGGATCTCCTGGACCTCTCGCTCCCCTGCGACAGGACGGACGTCCTGAGCCTCGTCCCCCCCCGCCACCGCGCCGCGCTCGACTCCCTCGGGGACGCCGTGGCAACCGGCTACCGGCGCGTCCGGGAGGGCGGCCAGCGCCTCGAGTTGCGCTTCGACGGGCTGGCGGGATGCCTGAGGACCCCCGACGGCGGAAGCAGCAAGCAGTTCCTGGTGGTTAAGAAGGGCGGGGTCGCCCGGGCCAGGTTCCTCTCCGCCAGGGAGGCCGCACGCCTCATGGGCGCCCCCGAGGGCTTCGCCCTCCCCGGCACCCCCAACGACGGCTACAGGGCCATGGGAGACGCCGTGGCGCTCCCCGTGGCGCGATTCCTGGGCCGGGCCTTCCTGGCGGGGCTGGCCGAGGCCGCCTACAGCGGCCGCGGGGGGGCGGACGGACCCGGAGGCGCCTGAGCGCCGGAACCTCGGCCGCCCCCATCCGCGCCGCGCACTCCCCGCCGTCCCCCGGGCGGTGGCCGCCGCCCGGGCGGGCCCGGGATTGGGCCCCGTCCCCGCGTGATGCCGCCCCTCCCCCAGGCAGGCGCGGCCTGCGGCGCCTGATCAGGAGAGGGGTCGAGGGCGGGGCCGTGGGCGCGCCGGAAGCCGGCACAGGGCCGCCCAGCTCCGGGGGAAGGTGTCGCGGAGGCGCCCCCCGCGAAGGCATCGTCCCCGCCTGCCGGGCAGCGCGCCGGGCGCGGCAGGCGCAGCCGGGCGGCACCGCCGCGGGCGCCCCGCCGCGGCGGGGGCGGGCCGGCCGCGCCGCGCCGGTGGGGGCGCCCCCGGCGGCGCGCGGGGCCGGCGCGCGCGCGCGCCGGCCGGGCGCTGGGCCGGTGCC
>JAITEZ010000277.1 GCA_031281735.1 Deltaproteobacteria bacterium
AGGACTTCCTGCACAAGCCGTCGCGGTCGACAGCCAAGACCAGCGACGCGGTCGCGATCGAGGATCTGGACATGCAGGGCCTCGCCCGGGCCCTGAACTCCGGCAAGAGCGTGGGCGACAACGGCCGGGGGATGCCCGTCTCGATGCTCGGTTACAAGCTGGGGGAACAGGGGAAGAGGCCGGTCGCGGCCGCGAGATCCTTCCCGCCGGGCAGGGCCTGCTCCCGGTGCGGCCACGTGAGGGACGCGCTCGGCCTCTCGGAGCGGACGTATGCCTGCGAACGGTGCGGGCACGTCCTGGATCGGGACTGGAACGCCGCCCTGAACATCAGGAGGGAGGGGCTCCGCATGCTGGGCCTCCCTGGAGACGAGAACCGCGCGGGATACGCGGGGTTAGCCCGGACGCTGATCTGGCGGGCCCGAGACGCCTTTAACGGGAAGCCCCCACCTAAAACGCGCAGCGTTAGGTGGTGGGAGCATATCACTAACATGGGCACGGTCCATGGCGCGGGCACCTGCTGCGGGCACCGGCCGCGGCGGGGAAGGAGTACGGGCCCGGTCGTCCCGTGTCACTCTTCCCCGGAAAGGGCGCTGCCGCCTTCACGGGGCGCCTTGGCGCCCCCGGAACCGGCCGCCCTGGCCTTCCCGGCGGCCCCGGGCCCGGCCGCCCTGGCCTTCCCGGCGGCCCCGGGCCCGGCCGTCTTCGCAGTCCCGGAGGCCTTGGGAGCGGCGGAGGCACGGGCGCGGTAGCGTCCGGGCCCAGCGGGGCCCCCCCCCTCCCCGGCCGCGTCACGGTCCCGGGCTGAGGGCACGTAGGTGGGGCACTCGCGGTTGGGGCAGTTGAGGGCGGCCTCGCCGCCCGCGGCCGTCTGCGGCCGGATGCGCCAGGGGAAGCCGCACTCCGGGCAGGGATCCTTGACGGGCTCGCCCCTGGCGATGAAGCGGCACCCGGGGTAGTTGGAGCAGCCGTTGAAGGGCCCCCGCCGGGAGGTCCGCTCCACCAGGTGGCCGCCGCAGCCGGGCACGGGACAGACGAAGCCGGTGGGGTAGGGGCGGGTCTCCTTGCACTTGGGGTATTTGGAGCAGCCGAGGAACCACGAGCCCTTGTGGGCCCGCTTGACCTGCATGGGGGCGCCGCACCGGGGGCAGCTCTCGGGGACGCCATCGGGGAAGGGCGGCGGGGCCTCGTCGGGGAGGGGCTCGGCGCGGCCGTTCTCGACCCTGACGGGCTTGGTGTTGCGGCAGTCGGGGTAACCGGTGCAGGCGAGGAAGGGCCCGAAGCGGCCCTTCTTGACGCACATGGGCCGCCCGCAGAGCTCGCAGGCTATCTCGGCCTCCAGCTCCGGCTCCGGCACGGGGACGGGCAGGCCCCGCTCGTCCCGCGTGAAGTCGCAGGTCGCCTGGCAGGCGCCGCAGGAAAGGTAGAAGCCGGACCTGCCGTAGCGGATGCGCATCTGGCCGGACTCCCCGCACTTGGGGCAGGCGGTGGGCACGGGGAGCCCGTCCGCCTTGACGTTCAGCATGGACGCCCTGGCCGCGTCCAGGGACTCGGCCAGGGGCGAGTAGAGCTTGCGGAGGACGGAGAGGCGTTCCGCCCGGCCCTCCTCGATCTGGTCGAGATCCTCCTCCATGTCCGCGGTGAAGTCGACGTCCAGGAGCCGCGGGAAGCTCCCCACCAGCAGGTCGTTCACCATGAAGCCCATCTCGGTGGGCCTCAGCTGCCCCTTCTGGCCCTCGGCGTACCCCTTGTCCCGCAGGACCGAGATGGTGGCCGCGTAGGTGGAGGGGCGGCCGATGCCCTTGCTCTCCAGCTCCTTGACCAGCGTGGCGTCGTTGAAGCGGGAGGGAGGCTGGGTGAAGTGCTGGGCGGGGACCAGCCTCTCCGGCAGGAGCGTCTCCCCCTCCGTGAGCTGGGGGAGCGTCCCCGTCTCGGGGTCGGGCTCGCGGGCCGCCTCCGCGGCCTCGCCGTCCCCGGGGTCCGCGCCCGGGGCGGCCCCGGTCCCGGTGTCGACGCCGTCGGCGGAGACTCCGGCCAGGGCCTCCCCCGCGGCCTCCCCGGGGCCGGCCGCCTGGCCCGGCCCGGCGCCCCAGGCGGCTAGGTACCCGTCGAACTTGAGGGTCTGGCCCGTGGCCCGGAAGACGTGCCCCTCGCACTCCAGGTCAGCGCCCGACTGGAGGAAGACGGCGGGGGTCATCTGGCTGCCCAGGAAGCGGCTCCACACGAGGGAGTACAGGCGGAGGAGATCGCTCGGGAGCTGGCCGGCCAGCGTGTCCGGGGCGCGGGCGACCGAGGTGGGCCGCACCGCCTCGTGGGCGTCCTGGGCGCCCTTGCGGTTGCGGTAGCGGTTGGGCTGGCCGGGGACGTGGTCGCTCCCGAAGCGCGCGGACGCGAGCTCGAGCGCCTCGGCGGCGGCCTGGTCCGAGACGCGCACGGAGTCCGTCCTCATGTAGGTGATGAGCCCGGTGGTGCCCTCGGGGAGCTCCACCCCCTCGTAGAGCTGCTGGGCCAGGCGCATGGTGCGGGAGGGCGGGAGCCCGAGCCGCACGAAGGCCGCCTGCTGCAGGGTGGAGGTGGTGAAGGGGGGGGGCGCGTGGCGCTTGCGCTCGCGCGAGTTGACGGAGGCCACCAGGAAGGGCTTGCCTTCCAGTGCCTGCATGCAGGCCCTGGTCTCGTCGCCCGTCTTGAGCTCGATCTTCGCGGAGCCCCGCCTGGCGAGCTGGGCCTTGAAGGGCTGGCCGTCCTTGCGGAAGAGCGCCTCGAGCGTCCAGTACTCCCGCGGGGTGAAGGCGAAGATCTGCCGCTCGCGCTCCACCACGAGGCGCAGGGCCACCGACTGGACCCGGCCGGCGGAAAGCCCCCGCTTGAGCTTGCCCCAGAGCACGGGGCTGATGAGGTAGCCCATGAGCCGGTCCAGGATCCGGCGGGTCTGCTGGGACTCGAAGCGGCTCTGGGAGATGTCGACGGGGTCGGCGAGCGCCCTCCTGATGGCCGCCGGGGTGAGCTCGTGGAGGAGCACCCGCTTGAAGTTGTGCTTGTCACGGCCCAGGAAGTCGGCGATGTGCCAGGCGATGGCCTCCCCCTCCCGGTCGGGGTCGGGGCCCAGGAAGACCGTGCCCTTGCCCCTGGCGGCCTTCTCGAGCTCCCGCAGGGTCTTCTCCTTGCCCGGCACGTTCACGTAGGTGGGCTCGAAGTCGTTCTCTATGGAGACGCCCAGGGCGTTCTGGGGGAGATCCCTCACGTGCCCCAGGGAGGCGATGACCTGGTAGTCGGGGCCCAGGTATTTGCTGATGGTCTTGGCCTTGGCCGGCGACTCCACAATAAGAAGATCAGTCATGGGTAACAGTCACAGGAGTGTTGGGTACTGGCCCGCCGCCGCGGGCGCGGCACGGCGGGCCGGGCGCAGCCTGGACGCGCGGCGGGCGCCGGGATCCCGGGGGGACGTCCCCGGGGCCGAGTCCCCGGACGGCGCCCCGGCCTGGTGGGGGGCCCCGCGCGCGGCGCCTCCGGGGGCGCCGCGTCCCCCGTCGCCTGCGGGGCCGCCTGGCCCGGGGCGGTATTCTCAATAGCACAACGGGGCGGCGCCTGCAAGCGGGGGCGGCCCCGCCCCCCGTCCGGACGGGGGGGCGCC
>JAITEZ010000282.1 GCA_031281735.1 Deltaproteobacteria bacterium
GGGAAGGGCGGGGACGGGGGGGGGCCGGGAAGGGCCGGCGCGGCTGGCCTCCCGGAGCGCGGGGGCGCCCCCCCGCGGGAGCGGCGGGGGCGCCCGTCCGCCGCCGGGGCGGCGGGGACTGGATTGGGCTTCTTCACATCGATCATTTCCGGGGGATGGGGAGGCGCGGCAGGGGGGTGCGGGGTCGCGGGCAGCCGCCCCGCACCCGTGATTATAGCACCGGCGGGCCTTCCTGGCCTTATCCCGTAGTACGGGCGGCGGCATGCCGGGGATCCGCGGGACACCTCCCGCCGGGAATCCCTCCCGGATCCTTGGCGCGCGGGCCGCCGGCGGAAGCGCCGCCACCGCCGCCCGGCCCCCGCTGGAAAAACCGCCCCGCGGAAGATATACTCCGGTTCTCGGTCCCGGCGCCGCCATAACCCAGGCCCTGCCCGCGTTTCAGCGGCAGGCCGCGCCCGCGGCGCCGGGCGGAAAGGCGCTCCCATAGAAACGGCATCGCTCAAGGCGGACCGCCCCGTCGCGCGGCTCAAGACGGAACTCAGGGCCGAGGTGGAGAGGCTCCGGGCCGGGGGGCTGCATCCCCGCCTGGGGGTGGTCTACGCGGGGAGCCACGAGGCCTCCGAGGCCTACTCGCGCTCCAAGATCCGGATCGCCGCCGAGCTCGGGGTGTCCATGGATCTCCGCTCGCTCCCCCCCGGCGCCCCGGAAGGGGACATCGCGCGGGAGACCGGGGATCTCTCCCGCGACCCGTCCGTCCACGGGGTGCTGGTCGAGCTGCCCCTCCCTCCCCAGGCCGACCTGGGCCGTGTGCTCGAGGCCCTGGATCCGGCCAAGGACGTGGACGGGGCGCATCTCCTGAACCGCGGGAGGCTCCTGCGGGGCGGCGCCGGGGCCCTCTACCCGGTCACCCCCCTGGCCTGCCTCGCCCTGCTGGAGGACGCCGGCGTGAGCCCCGAGGGCCGCAAGGTCACGGTGGTGGGCCGCGGCGAGACCGTGGGGCTCCCCCTGACGGTCCTCCTCATCAAGAGGCACGCGACGGTGACCGTCTGCCACTCCCGCACGGCGGACCTCGCGGAGGCGGTGGCCGGGGCCGACATCGTGATCTCCGCGGCGGGCCGTCCCGGGCTCATCGCCCCCGCCATGCTCAGGGGGGGCCAGACGGTCCTGGACGCGGGGATCTCGGTGCTGCCGGACGGGAGGATCGCCGGGGACGTGGATCCCGCCGCCGCCGGCATCGTGGCCAGGCTCTCCCCCGTGCCGGGGGGGGTGGGCTCCCTCACGGCGGCCATGGTCTTCGCGAACCTGATCCGCGCCATCCGCCGCCAGGGGCACCCCGCGGGCCGCGGACCCTCCCCACCGGGCACGGGGGGGAGGGGGGGGCCAGGCTATCCGGACTGACCGGCCGCCACGCGGGCGCACCCCCGCCGGCCGCAGGGGGAGGCACCGGGCCGCGCGGTCGCTTCTTCCCTTCGCGAGCTCACTTCTTCTTTTTCGAGTACCTGATGATCGCTGTCTTGCCCGCCTGGGCCGGCCCCTCGGTGACGGTCAGCTCCTTGATCTCGTCGGAGTTCGAGATGATGACGGGCGTCCAGGTCTTGTAGCCGGCGGCCTCCACGGCGGCGAAGTCCACCTTGCACAGCGGGTCACCCGCCTTCACGGAGTCGCCCTCCTTCACGAGCGGCGTGAACCCCTCGCCTTTCATCTTGACCGTGTCTATGCCGATGTGGATGAGCACCTCCAGCCCGTCGGCGGTGGTGATGCCGTAGGCGTGGAAGGTCTCGGTGACGTTGGTCACGGTCCCGTCCGCGGGTGACACCGCCGTGCCCGATTCGGGGAGGATGGCGGCGCCGTCGCCCAGGATCCTGTCCGCGAAGACGGGATCGGGCACCTCGTCCAGCTTGGCGGACCTGCCCGAGAGCGGGGCGAGCAGGACCGTTTCCTTCTTCTTGAAAAAGAGCATCTGGTGGGCTCCTCGTTGCCAGGGCTGACGCGGCGCCGCCGGGGGCGGCCGGGCGCCGGCCGGAAGGGGGTTTCGGGGCCCCGCGGGCGTGGCTCGCCGGTCGCGGGGGGAAGGCCCCGGCCGGGGCGGGCGGCTCCCTCCCCGGAGGATCCAGGGCCTCCCCGGGAGGATCCAGGCCCTCCCGGGGAGTGTCATCAGGCCAGGGGAGGGCCCCGGTCCCGCGGACGGGGGGGCGTCAGGAGAGCTTCGGCCAGTAATCCCTGTTGGCCTCGATCAGGTCGTCCAGGATGAGCTTGGCCACGCGGGCGCTCGGCACCAGCTTGGAGAGCGTGAGCGCCTGCCACAGCTTCTGGTAGCTCCCCTCGATCCATGCCTCGACGGTCAGCTTCTCCACCGCCACCTGCTGCTCCATGAGGCCCTTCTGGAAGCGGGGGATCCTCCCCATGCTGATCTTCTCGTAGCCGTTCGAGCCCAGGATGCAGGGGATCTCCACCATGGCCTCGGGATCGAAGTTCTCGATGGCCCCCCCGTTGGGCACGATGAGGAGCATCCTCTCCCGCGTGTTCTCGGCGATCGCCGTGGCCAGGTCCACAATATAACTCGCGTGGACGTCCGCCTCAAGGCCCCCGCCCTCGGCGGTGCCCCTCTCGATGATGGCGCGGCAGGCCGAGAACACGTTCCTCTCCCGGTGCTCCATCACCTCGTTGGCCCGGGTGTGGTTGGGGTCGGAGTGCTCCACCACGTAGTCCGGGTAGAGGTAGTACTTGAGGTAGGTGTTGGGGATGGTCTCCGGGTCGAGGGCGTAGACGTCCCTGGCCTTGGCGAAGGTGTCTCCCCAGCTCTTCTCGACGTGCTGGGCGGTGGCGGAGGGGGCCTGGGCGAACCCGTGCTTGGCCATGTGCTCGCGGATGACCGGGAGCAGGTCGCTGCCCCGCGCGTCGCGGACGTCGGTCCACCAGCCGAAGTGGTTCAGCCCGTAGTAGCGGACCGTCAGCTCCTTGCGGGACCCGAGGCCGGCGATGCTCGCCATCTTCTCCATCAGGTCTATGGGCATGTCGCAGATGTTCAGGATCCTGGAGGCGGGGCGCAGCAGGCGGGTGGCCTCGGCCACGATCGCGGCGGGGTTGGAGTAGTTGAGCATCCAGGCGCCGGGGGAGTGCCGCTCCATGGCGTCCAGGATCTCCAGGATCCCCCCGATGGACCTCATGCCGTAGGCGATGCCGCCCGGCCCGCAGGTCTCCTGGCCGACCACGCCGTACTTCAGGGGTATCTTCTCGTCCTTCTCCCGCATGGCGTACTTGCCCACGCGGATGTGGGCCATGCAGAAGTCCACGTCGGTGAAGGCCTCCCTGATGTCGGTGGTGTAGGAGAAGGCGATGTCGGGCGCCCGCTCCCTGAGGGCGATCCCGCAGGCCTTGGCGACGATCTCCTGGCGCTCGGCGTCGTTGTCGTAGAACTTGACCTGGCGGATGGGGAAGCGGTCCAGGTTCTCCAGGAGCATGAGGACGATGCCGGGCGTGAAGGTGCTCCCGCCCCCCGCGATGACTATGGAATACTTGCTCATGGGTTGAGGCTCCTTGACCTCGGGCTATTCGGGCTCCGCGCCCTCCCTGCCCATCAGGTTCTCCATCTCCTCCCGCACCATGGGCACGGACAGCCCCACGATGACCTGGACCGCCGGCCCGTTAACCACGAGGCCGTGGGCCCCGGACGCCTTGAACGCGGACCCGTCCTGCACGAGGGACTCGTCCTTGACCGTGATGCGGAGGCGGGTGGCGCAGTTGGTGATCTCCGCGATGTTCTCCCTGCCACCCAGCGCGTCCAGGAAGGCCGCGGCCTTCACGGCGTTCTCGCTGGGCTCGCCCTTCACCCCGCCCCCGGCCGGGGACTCGGCCTTCGCCCTCAGCTCCTCCTTCTTCTCCTGGTAGTCGGCCCTGGTGAAGAGCCTGGTCTCCTCGTCGTCTTCCTCGCGGCCCGGGGTGCGGAAATTGAATTTCCTGATCAGGAAGGAGAAGATGATGAAATAGATGGCGGTGTACGCGAGCCCGACCAGCACCTGCACGAGGTAGGTGCCCCAGAACCTCGGCCCCAGCGGGATCCAGTTCATGGTCGAGTACTCGATGAGGCCCATGGTGAAGTATCCCACCACGCCGAAGAGGTACATCGTCATCTCGATGAACCCCGCCAGGACGGAATGGATCACGAACAGCACGGGGGCGACGAACAGGAAGGTGAACTCCAGGGGCTCGGTGATGCCGGCCATCATGGCGGTCAGCGTCGCGGGGATCAGGAGGCCCAGGACCTTCTTGCGCTTCTCCGGCCTGGACGTGGCGTAGAAGGACAGGGCGATGCCGAGGCACCCGAAGACCTTCTCGGAGCCGAAGAGGGCGAACCCCCCCTGCGGGAACAGCTGGATGAGCGGCTTGTCGCTGGCCGCGAACTCGCTCAGGTGCTGTATCCAGTAGGTCTGTATCCCCCCGGGGACGGCGACGTTGTCGTAGAGGAACGGGGTGTAGATGAAGTGGTGCAGGCCGGTCGGTATGAGTATGCGGTTGAGGAAGCCGTAGACCCATATGCCCGGCGCGCCCGCGTGCGTCAGGTACCCCTGCGAGGCCGCGAACAGCTGCTGGACGTGCGGCCAGACGACCGCCGCCAGGAAGGCCACGGGGATCATCACGAAGAAGCCGACGGTGTAGATGAAGGTCGAGCCCTTGAATATGCCCAGCCACTCCGGGAGGTTCGTGTCGAAAAAGCGGTTATGCAGGTAGACCACTACCCCGGCGATGATGAGCCCTCCCAGGATGCCCATGTCCAGGGTCTTGATGCCGGCGATGGTCGTAACGCCGGGGCCGCCCTCCGCGAAGTTCGGCACCCCGAAGGTGGGGCCCCAGTTCTCCATGATCTGGCCCAGGAAGTAGTTGAAGGTAAGGTACAGGACCACCGCCTCGAGGCAGGCCCTGGCGTTCTGCTTCCTGGCCAGGCCGATGGGGAGGCCCACCACGAAGACCAGCGGCATGTTGACGAATACCGTCCAGGAGCCCTTTGCCACCACGCCCCAGATCTCGCTCCACATCGTGCCGGGGGCGGCGAGGGAGCCTATCACCGCCTCGTTCTGGAACAGGGTAGATATCGCCACCGCGAGTCCGGCGAAGGCGAACAGCAAAACCGGGGTGAACATAGCGCCGCCGAAGCGCTGGATTTGTTTCATCATGATGACGGCTATCTCCTCTCGCGGCCTCCTCCGCCGCGTCAAGGCGCCGGCCCGGGACGGGGACAGGCGCGGGGCCGATCTGCTCTTGCCGGGCGGTGACCGGTTCTGTCAGGGCGATGTCATCCCGCCGGGGACGGCGGCTGGCGCGGCGGGATCGGGCCGGGGCCGCCGGGGCCGTCCCCGCGCGGGCCCCCGCGCCGCAGGCCGGGCGCCCCGGGGAGGCGGCGTGGGTGGACTGGTGGCGGTCCCCGGCGCTCCGAGGCGGCAGACGCCATGCCCGCACCCCCCCGCGGGTCCGGCCCTCCGGGCCGCGCCGGCCGGGGACCGTGCGCGGAGGGCCGGACCGGCGGGGGGGACATGAGCGCAGTCCTCCCGTCGCGCCGCGCCTGACGCCTTATGCCGTTCCGTGAACGTCCGGGAAACCCCCGCGGGGAAGGCGCCCGCCAACCGCGGCGGCCGCTCCCCCCCGGCCCGCCGGGGATCCGTCTTTCGCCTGGTCTGGGTTTCCTGCAGCCGGCCGGGCACTGCCCGGCGCCGGCGGTGTCTCGCCGCCTGAACCTCGATGCGCCGCGGCCGCGCCCGGCGCCTTCAGGGGCTCCCGTTCCCGCCCCGGCCGCAACCACGCTTTCCGGCTGCCGGGGCGTGGCGGGACGGGAGCGTCATAGCGCCACCCGGCGCGGGTCTCGCCGCGTCAATGAATATAGCCGTTTCGCACTGCCGTGGCAAGCGCGTTACCCATACGGGCTCCTTTTCGTCAACCGTATTTTACTTATCCTGTTTTTTATTTTCTTTTTTTATTATTTATTTTTATTTTTATAATATTTTATATCAATATTATTATTTTATATTAATTTATTTATACTAATATAAGTATTATCCATTCCCTTTCTCTGCCGTGTCTTTCCCCGCCGGGCGGCGGCCCCCTGCAGTCATCCCGCGCGGAAACAGGCGCGTCACCCGCTCCCCCTGGCATGTACTCCCGCAGGGGACGGCATTATCCGCATCCGCCGGGGGAGAGGGAGACGCCTCTCCGCCCAGGGGTGCCGGATCCCGCCCCCGCCGCCTCCGGCCCCGCCCGGTCACGCCGTGCCGGACGGGAAAAGCCCCTCCGGCGCGGTCTCGGCGGCGGGACTCGCCGGAGGGGCGGCCGCCCGGCCGCTCAGCCGGGCGTCGATGCGGCCGGAGGGCTCCCGAGCCGCGCGGCAGGGGCTACCGGAGGGCGGCGGGGCACGTCCCGGAGGGCGGCGCCTGCCTGGATCCCCCCGCCCAGCGTTCCGGGGCCGGGGGGACGGCCGCAGCCCTACTTGACGGCCGTAGCCCTACTTGATCGTGAAATGAAGCGAGGTCCCGTAATCGGTCTTGTCGCAGGCGGCGGTATCCGCGTACGGCTCCTCGCTGCGGACGGTGATCAGCCACTCGCCCGCCACCAGCGGCACGAAGTTGAGCTTCCCGGAGGTGTCGGTCACCCCGTAGAATGCCTTGGTATCGGACGAGCCCGTGAGCTTGTCGAAGCCCGCGTAGCGCCCGCTGACCTCGGCCCCTCTCAGCGGCTGCCCCTTGAGGAGGACGGTGAGGGGGATGGCCTTGCCGGGCTCCGCGGCCGCGGGGTTCACCTCCGGCACTATCTCTAGGGGGAGGCCGACCGGGGTGGTGACGGAGGAGGCGCCCCCGGCGGTGCCCACGTTCACCACGCCCTTGCCGCTCTCGATGTAGTGCCCGCAGGTGGTGGCCCCGGGCGTCTCGTTCCTCGGCTTCATCGACCACCCGTCCTTCGTCCGGGTCCAGAATACCGGATCGACGTCGGCCACGGTTACGTAGCTCCCGGCCTTGACCGGGCCGGAGGTGGTCCAGCGGAAGTTGGGATCCCCGGGGACGAGGGGGATCTCGCCGTCCGGCCCCACGAGCTTGACCTTGAAAAGGGGGTATTCCCCGGCGGGGATGGCCTCGGGCTCGGGATAGGCGTGCCCGTAGCCCACCACGAAGGGGAAGGGCTTGCCGGGGGCCGGTGCGGAGGCGCCAGTCCACAGGTCGTGGGCGAGGAGAGGAGCCGGGAGGCATACCGCCGCGGCCAGCGCCGCGAGAAGAGTAAGCAGTTTTCGCATCGTTTTCTCCGTTAGGGCGCGGCCGCCGCAGGCGGCCGCGGTCAGTGGGAAGAGGGACGGGGTGCCTGGGAGCGGGACACGTCCGCGCCCGGTGCGGCCCCGGGGGAAGGCAAAAAAAAAGACCGTCGGCCGCTCTCCCTGACGGGGAACGGTCTCGGTCTTCATGAGCCGAATGACGTTTATCTGTAGCGGGAGGCCCATCCGTGCCGGGTGAACGGGGAGGACAGGGGCCTGAGGCACACTGAAGTGCAGGACGGAGCGGGTCTCCCCTGGCTCCGCTGACGTTGCGGCCGCCTCCGGCGGCCCGGGCGGGCCCGGCTACGATCCGGGGCCCGTAAGCCAGTCCCGCTCAGGGGAACCGCTTCTCCAGACACCTGGAATCTTACAGCAAAGGCGGCACGATGGCAACCCGCGGCGGCTTCCAGCGCCGGGAGCCCCCCCCGCCGCCCCCGCCGCCGGCGGGGCCCGGCCCCTCCCGCGGAACAGTCCTCCTCGCCTCTCCCGGCGGAAACGTCCTCTCCCGTACCGCGACGGGGATCCCCGCTGCTCACGCGGCAGCCCCCGCGGCCGCCGCGGCGGGTCCGCGCGGGAGCGGGGCATCCGCCTGTCCCGCCGCAGGCTCCCGATGAACGCCGACGGCGCGGATCCCTTCCGGGATCCCCACATTGATACAGCATATGCATTTCGTATTTTAATAGATGTCTCAAATCTTGTGATTACCGCACAGGATAATCATCTTGACGCTATCTGTCCCGCTGCCATCTTACCGTTCCCCGCCCTTGCCGCCTACGCGCCTGCAGACGGCGCCCGCCGCGATCACGGGGCCGCCGGGGGTCCCGGCATGCCGCTCGGCTTCCGGCGGCTGACCGCCGCAGCCCTGTCCCTTCACCCATGGCCTCGCGCACGTGAAGCCGCACGCGTGACAGCCTTCCTCCGCGCCGCCCTCCTGCCTCCCCGTGCCCGCTCCGGCCCCGGCGCCGGGCGCGTCGCCTGCGGCTCCCTCAGCTACCACGCCACTGACGGCCTCCCCGGCCACGCCGCCCGGCTTGCTGACGGTGCCGGGGGCACAGGCCGCGAATCGCGGCACGGTCCGGCGGGCATCTACGTCTAAATTTACCGACGATTGGCCCCGGCGACTGGCCAAGGCAACTGGCCCGCCGGGCCCCGCCGCTTCTGCTTCCCGCAGCCCGGCCAGTCATCCTCCCCGTGGCAGGGTCTGGTTCGAACGCCCCGCCAGAACACGTCTCCCTACCGGTGCCGGGGTTTCGCCCCGGACGGCGGAGCGGCTGCCGCCCGTGGCGGCCTCGCGTCCCGGAAACTGAG
>JAITEZ010000309.1 GCA_031281735.1 Deltaproteobacteria bacterium
GAGAGCTTGTCGCCCGCGTGGTTGTAGGCGTGGACGAAGGCGTCCCCCTCGGCCTCGATGACCGCGAAGCGCCGGATCTCGGACTTCTCGCCGGTGGTGGCGGTGTTGTCGGTGATGACCTCGGAGAAGAGCCTGTCGCAGACGGGGCACTTGACGTTCAGGAGCCCCTCCACGTCGGAGCAGGCGGCGTCGCGGGAGAGGGCGGTCGCTATGTTGAAGGCGATGCTGCGGAAGCTCTCGAGCTTGGCCACGAAGTCCGTCTCCGTGTTGAACTCCACGATGCCGCCCTTCCTGCCGTCCCCGGAGACCGCCGTGGCCACGATGCCCTCCCGGGCCACCCGGCCGGACCTCTTGCTGACGGTGGCGAGCCCGTGCTCGCGGAGCCAGTCCCTGGCCTTCTCCATGTCCCCGCCCGTCTCTGTCAGGGCCTTCTTGCAGTCCATCATCCCGGAGTTGGTCTTGTCCCGGAGCTCCTTTACCATCTTTGCGGTGATTTCCATAACTGTCCTGCTGGCCCGCTTCCAGGGCGGGGCCGCGACCCCGGCCCGCGCCCCCCGGACGGGACACGCGGGCCCTCGGGCCCGGCGTCCGGTCGCGGGCCGCGCGGCCCGTGCGTTTCGTGTCGTGTCGTTCCGCGGCCGGGGGTGCGGGCGGGCCCGTTCGCACGGCCCGCACCCCGCCGCGAGATCCCTTGAAGGCAACGGGCGGGCGGCGGGAGTACCGCCGCCCGCCCGGCGCTAGCCGGGGCGCCGGGCGCCCGCTGGATCCCGGCCCTCCCCTAGTCGATCACTCCCTCGGGCTCGGCCGTGTCGCCGTAGGCGGGGGCGGCGGGCGGGAGCTGGGGGCTGTCCTCCCCGGGGAGCTCGTCCTGCTCCTCCTTGTCGCGGGAGCCCGCCCGGGCCTGCTCCTCCCAGCGGGCGCGTCCCTCGAGGCAGGCGTTGGCGATCTTGGAGGCCATGAGCTTGATGGCGCGGATGGCGTCGTCGTTGCCGGGGATGATGTAGTCCACCTCGTCGGGGTCGCAGTTGGTGTCCACCACCGCCACGACGGGGATCCCCAGACGCCGCGCCTCTGCGGTCGCGATGTTCTCCCGGCGGGGGTCGATCACGAAGATGGCGCCGGGGAGCCGGTCCATCTCCTTTATGCCGCCGAGGTTCTTGCGGAGCTTCAGCATCTGGTTCTCGAGCTGGATGATCTCCTTTTTGTAGTAGAGGTTGATCGTGCCGTCGGCCTTCATCTGCTCGAGCTTCTTGAGCCTCTCGATGCTCTGCTTGATGGTCACGAAGTTGGTGAGGGTGCCGCCGAGCCAGCGGGAGTTGATGTAGAACATCCCGGCGCGGTTGGCCTCCTCCTGTATCGCGTCGGCGGCCTGCTTCTTCGTCCCCACGAACAGCACGCTGCGTCCCTGCGCCACCGTGTTCACGACGAAGTTGTACGCGATCTTGAAGAGCTGGACGGTCTTCTGCAGATCGATGATATAGATCCCGTTGCGGGCTCCGAAGATGTACGGTTTCATCTTCGGGTTCCAGCGCCTGGTCTGGTGCCCGAAGTGGACGCCGGCCTCCAGGAGTTCCTTCATGCTGACTAGTGTCATGTGTCGCTTACCTCAAGGTTGGATCTTCACGCCCCGGAGACCCCGAGCGGGGCACCTTGCAAATGGGGCGCATGGGATGGTTGCCACCTTAACCTGTTGAAAAGACAGTCTTTTTTAAGCAGGGCAAGGGGGCGCTAAAACTTTGTGAATATACCACCTTCCAGTCTCCGCATCAAGTGCCCTGTCAGGCGTGCGGTTCCAGCGGGGACGGCCCGGGAACTGGGGCGCAACCGGACGGGGCCGGCGGCTTCCAGGGCGTCCGCCCGGCGGCCGGCGGTGGCCGTGCGCAGGGGGCCTGAGGGGCGGGCGGAAAGCGGGGCGATGCCGCGCCCGAGACATGTCCTTCCCAGCGCCCTGGGAGGAAGTGCCTCGCGACCGGGTCCTGCGGGATTTTGCGCCGTTCCGCGCCTTGCGGTATGCCGTTGCCGCAGAGTCCCTGTCAGGGGACGGCTCGGAACCGCAGGCCCCGCGGCGGAGCGCTCCCATGTCATGACCGCCCTGCGCAGGGGATCGGATGCGCCGGGTTGCGGCGATTCGGTTCAGATGTCGTTCTACACGGGCTGGAATTCAGATGTCGTTCTACACGGGCTGGAACGGGTGTAGCAGGCAGAGCGTGTTTCTGTCTTTTTAGATTTATTAAATTATTATATTATTATTTTTTCAAAATATATTTTTTTATATGAAAAATATATAATATATTTTGATAATAATATTAATTAATTTTAATCATTTGAATAGATTGGCTAGTTCATCCCTCCGGCAGGCGGTTCTGAGGACACCTGCCAGGGGGAGGTGCCCAGCCGACCCCGAATCCGCGCTGAAGGCCGCCCGAGACGGGGACGATGGGCGGCCAGGCCGTCATCCCGCCGTATGGAAGTCCGGCCCGTTCCGGGTGCCCGGCGATATTCTCCCAGGCCGGCGCCGGGCCTCCGGCGGTGAACCGGGCAGGGTGCCCGGCCTGTCGCTTCCGGACGGCATGCGCCGGAGGCCTCAGGGAGGGGAGGCTCCCTGGATCGGGTCCGCCACTCCGCGGTATCGGCCGGGACGGCCCGTCCGGCGGGCCGCGTCCCGGCATCCCCTGGCGCCACCGGGAACCAGTGCGGACGCCCCGGCGGGGACGGCGGCGGATCGGGGCGGCGGGCGCACATGGCCCCGCAGGGAAACGTCACCTGCGGCGCGGAGGCCTTCCGTGAAGGGCGCTCCCTAGGCGGGGTGCGCCTCGCGTCCCGGCTCCCGGCGGCGGCGCCCGCCTCCGGCACGCGCGGCGAGCGGGCGGCCGCCCTCCGGGAACGGCCTGGAAGGAGACCGGCCGGTTCCCTTCCGGCGCACGACGCGCCGTCCTCGCCCTCCAGTGCCGGAGGCAGGGGGGCGGCGACCCCGCATCCCGCGGCGGCTGAGGGCCGCCGCGGGAAAGCCCAGCCCGCCGCCTTTCCACTGCCGCGGGCCTTCCCGTGGCTCGCGCCGCCCGTCCCGGCCCCATGTGGGACCTGCCGCATCCCCCGTGACGGCCCGCGGCGGGGAGCCTGGCGTGTCTGGCACGGGATCCGCCCGGGACTGGGCCTTTGGCGGCAGGGACAGCGCGGGACGCGTGGCCGGCGGCGGAGCGCCCTGCGCCGCGGGCGCAGTGGAGCGCGCCGGGATGGCGCGTGAGGCCGCGGGATCGGTGCGTCCGGCTTTCGCGGGGCCCGGCAAGCGCACCCGTCGGCGCTTGCGGCGCCGCCGTCACGGGCGAGCATCGCGGCCTGGGTCAGGGCAGGCGTGTCAGCCTCCGCACGGAGGCGGACGCCGGGAAGGGGAGCGGCCCGTGCCGCACGTTCTGGCCGGACGGAGGGGAACCTTGCCCGGGCTTGGTGCCTTTCCCGTGAACGTGCCTGGCGCCGCCCGCGGCGCCTTCTCGGTGATAAGGGTGACTGCGGCCGGCCGGCGCGATCTCCTGACCGTGGCGGGATAGAATGCGGGCTCGGGTTCTCGGAGCCTTCCGCGTCCCGGCGGACGCGGCTTGCGGTGGCGCTCGGCCGCTTTCCGCGAACCGGTGCCGGCGCGGGATAGCTTGGCGTTTTCCCTTTCCTGGGAGCGGCGCTGGAGCGAGGCGTCCGCGCCACCATGCCGCGGAGACGGTTGCGTGAGGAATGCCCCGCCCCTTCGCCGCGCTGATCATGACCTCGGAAAGCGGTAACGGGCCTGGGCCGCCGCCGGGGCGGGAATCCCAGGGCCTGGAAGGAGCGTCGGCCGAATCGGGGGACGGCGGGGTGCCGGTGACCACCGGCGGCAGGAGGCGCCTGAGGCGGTTGATGAAGCCGCGGACCGGGACACAGTGATCGGCATCCGAGCCGTTCTGGCTCAAGGATTGCGGGAGCTGCCCCGGGGGCTGAGCCGATACCTGTCCGGACGCCTCGACGCTGGTGAGGGCAGCCGGGGGCTCCGGGGCCGTGCGTACGTCGGCCCGTCCGGCCCCGGAGCCGCGGCGATCGGAGTGCGGGAGAGGCCGCCGCCGGCGGGCAACGGTTCGGCTCCCGGCCGGGAAGCAGCGCGCGCGGTTCCGCAGGGCCGCGGCGGCATTGCGGTGGCGCGGGGCACGTCAAGGCCCGTGCGCCTTGCGGACGCGCGGGCCGTCGCGGGATACCCGGCGGCCAGGCGGGAAAG
>JAITEZ010000017.1 GCA_031281735.1 Deltaproteobacteria bacterium
AGGGCGATGGCGGCCGCGGCGATGGCCGTCGCGGCGACAAGGTTATTCTTCATGGCTTACTCCGTATGGGGCATCCCGGCGGGGGGAAGGGAATCCCGTTGCCGGGCGCGGACTGGGAGCGGGGCGCTCCGGCCTGCGCGGCCGCCCGCAGGGTGGCGGGCGGAGGCGCGGGCGAACTGCCCGTGACCGGAGCAATGGGCGTGCCAGCCCGGCCCCGCCCCGCGCGGCCGGGCCCCCCCGAGCGGGCGCGCGGGGCGGGGCCGGGCGGGCGGGAGGCTTTGCATGTCCGGCGGCGGGGCGCGCCGCCCGGCCCCGGGGCCCGCCACGCCGCCGCGGCCGCCACGGCGGCTTAGGATACTAATTACCCGCCCGGAAGCGCGGACGCAGGGTAGAATCTACCCGGAACCCGCCGGCCGCCCCTCCCGGGCCGGGAAGGCGAGCCAGGGCCCTGGCGGCGAACCCCGCCTGGGCGGCGAGGGCCCGCGCAGGAGGGAGGGGACTCCGCGCAGGCGGACGGGCGGCAAGGGTTCGCCGGGTGGGCCGCAGGCCCCGTCTGGAAGCGGGCCTCGCCTGGGAGGTCCCCGCCGGCCGGGCGCCTGCTAGTTGGTGTAGACGAGGTAGCCCACGAAGCTGTCGGTGGTGTTATTCACCTTCAGGGTGTAGATCCGGGTGCTGTCGGGCGCCCAGGAGCAGACGCTGATGCCGGAGCCGTCGTTGGCATAGGCGACCAGGGCACCGTCGTCGCCGTAGACGAAGAGATCCAGGTCGTAGCCATCGTCCGCGATGACCGTGGCCCGGGCCAGCTCGCCTCCCCTGAAGCGGATCTTGTAGACGTCGGTGGTGTGGGGGTTCACGCGGTCCCGGTGCCGCCCCCCCCTGCCGTACACCGGCGGCCGCGAGACTAGGTTCCTGGCCCTCTGCTCGATGGCGGCCGCCAGGGTCTCGTCGGACGCCGAGCGGGCGGAGGCGGCGGCCTCTGCGAAGAGGTCCGCCGCGTTGAAGTCGGGGAAGGGGACCGGCTCGGCGCCTGCGGCGGGGGCTGCGCCCCCCTCGGAGGTCTTGTCCTGCTTGGCGTCCTTGACCGCATTGGTGGCGTAGATCTCGGCCGCCGCGGCGAGCTCTATGGGCGAGTTGGCCTTCCGTCCCTGCACGGCCAGCCGGGCCGCGAGCGAGAGCTTGCCCACCACATCGTCGGAGCCGTCCCTGGGCTTCCCGGGGGCCGCCTCGCCCCGGGTGCCGCCGCCCGCGTCCGCAGCGGAAGGTGCGGCCTTGACGGCGGCGGCCTGCGGCAGTGCCAGGGCTGCGGAAAGGCTCAGTACGCGCAGGATGCTCTTGAAGGACATGCGTTCTCTCCTTGGGATGGCCTGACGCTCCCTTTGGGGGCCTGCCGCCCCCCCGTGAAAGCCTGCCGCCCCCCGGGAAAGCCTGCCGCCCCACTCGGGGCGGCTTGATGCTCCCCCGGGATGGGCGGAAACCCTCCTCGGGGCGGCCGGACGAGGCCTCACGGCCGCCCGCAGGACGAAGGCACCCGCGCGTCCAGGCGGGGCCGGACACGATGCGGCGATGCCGGCGGCCTCCCCGGACATGCCTCGCCAGGATCCGGGCGGCCGCCACCCAGCCGGCGGCCAAGGCTATACCGCAGGCCGCCGGCTCGCGCCCCTTCGCGGGCCCCCCGGCGCGCTGGGCGGGGAGAGGCGGCCGGGAGGCCCGGCGGGCACGGGAGACCCCGTCCCCCCCGGCGGGTAGCCGGAGAGACGGAAGGCCCTTGGGGCACGGTAACTCTAAACAATCTGTAAATATAGCCCTTTCCGGCACCGCACTCAACCGGAAAGTCGCCATCCCGCAGGCCGCGCCCGGCCGCCCTCGCGCGGGCGCGGCCTGCCGGGCGGACGGCTGTCGGCCCGCGGCGCCCGGTGACTCCTGGCAGGCAAGAGGGAACCCGGCCCCGGGCCGGGACGCCCCGCTAGGTGCCCGGCCGCCAGGGCATGCCGGGCACCCGGAACGCCCGCGGGGGGGTGGAGGGGGCCAGCAGGGCGCGGGGGAGAGGGGCACCGCGGGGAAGGCCTGCCGGGCCCCGTGGCGCGGCAACCGAGGCGACCCGCGCCTGAACGGCCCCGCCCGGGCCCGCGCCCCGCCGGTCACGGCTCCGGCGGCCCCACCTGCCGTCGGCGCCTGACTTGCTGTTATATTGAATGCGCGGATCCCTCCCGGAGCCCCCTCCGCAGGGGATCCGCCGCCGGGCGTCCACCGGCCCGTCCAGGGCCCCGGCTCCCTCCCGCCTCCCGAACCCCCGGCCGGGCCCCCCCGCCCCCCGCCTCCCGCGGCTACGCGGGGAACCTGAATCCGGAGTCCGAACCATGGCAGCCGCCACCGTCAAAGCCGGAGCCCAGACCCTCGTCAGGAACCCCTGGTGGCTCTACATCGTGCTCGCCTTCGGCACCGCCGCGGTGGCCCTCGCCGCCGCCCACCGCGACCGGGGCCGCGAGAGGCGCTTCCTGGAGGAGTTCTACCTCCAGAAGGGCGAGGCCGTCATACGCACGCTGGCCGGGGCGGCCTTCCGGGGCTGGACCGACATCAGCTCCGCGGCGTCCCTCCTGGATCTCCAGGGCATGCTTGACGAGGGGGACGAGGGGGACGGCGGGGACGGCGGGCGCGAGGGGGGCGGCGCCGGGAGGGCGGAGCACGGGGGGCACAGGGGCCGGATGGCCTGCGGCAGGGACGGGGCCGGGTGCCGGGCCGACGGCAGGCCGGGCGGCGAGAGGCGGGGCCCGGTATACCTCGCCCTCACCGACATGGAGGGGATCATCCTGTCGTCCTCCGCCCCGCCGGACGCCTTCGGGGAGGGGACGTTCCGGGATCCCGGCCCGCCGGAGGCCTTCAGGGGCCCGTGGCCCAAGAGGCGGGTCTCCGAGGCGGGCGGCCGCGAGGTCTTCTGGGTGTACCGCCCGCTCCGCTTCGCGGCGGAGCCGGCGGGCCGGCGATGGCTCCCCCGCACCCGCCCCCCCCGGCGGCAGCCGCGTAACGGGGCGCAGGCCGCCCCCGGCGGGGGCGGCCCCCCGGACTGGCGCGGCGCCGGGCCCGGGGGGCCGCCCCTGTTCCGCAGGGCCGCGCCCGGCTCCGCCGACCCCAGATCGGTGCTGTACTTCTGGGTGGCCTTCGACATGGCGGACTTCGAGGCGGCCGAGCGGGACGCCCGGGCCGACGGCCTCATCTTCGTTGTGCTGACCGCCCTGGCGGCCTTCGCCATGCTCCTGTGCCTCGTCTGGGCCAACAACTACCGCATCTCCCGCAACAGGGAGCGCGACGCGGCCGCCCGGGCCGAGGAGATCTACAACCGCATGCCCGCGGCGCTGTTCCTGACCGACCCGGGGGGGCGGGTCACCCTCGCCAACGAGGAGGCCGGGGCCGTCGCGGGCCTCCCGCGCCGGGACCTGCTGGGGAAGACCCTGGGCGAGCTCACCGGCGGCACCTTCCCGGAGGGCCGCGAGATCGCGGGGGTGGAGCTGGACGTGGAGTTCGCGGGAGGCCGCAGGGCCAGGGTCTCCGTCACCGCCGGGCCCTTCCTGGACCACTCCGGGGCCGAGGCCGGCCGGGTCGTGCTCGCCGCGGACGTGGGGCACATAGCGCAGCTCAGGGCCCAGCTCGCCGAGAAGGAGCGCCTGGCCGCCCTGGGGGATCTCTCCCGGGCCGTGGCCCACGAGATCCGGAACCCCCTCAGCTCCATCAAGGGCCTCGCCCAGCATCTGCTGGGCAGGGAGCACGCCCCGGGGATCCGGGAGGCCCTGGAGAACATCCTCGCGGGGGTGGAGCGGATGTCCGAGACGGTAACCGAGTTCATGGACTACGGCCGGCCCTGCCAGGTGCGGACCCGGCCCGTGGCCATGGGCCCCTTCCTGGAAAGGCTCCACGACCTCATCCTCCACGACGACGACTGGTGCGGCGCGGGCCCCGAACTCGCCGTGCCCCGCGCCCCCCTGGTGGCCATGGCCGACCCCAGGCGGCTGGCCGAGGCCTTCCTCAACCTCTATCTCAACGCCCTCCAGGCCACCGCCGGCAACTCGCCGGACAGCCCGCCCCGGGTGGAGGCGGAGCTCACCCGCGGCCCGGGGGGGGAGGCCATCGTCACCTTCACCGACAACGGCCCGGGCTTCCCGGGGATCCAGCTCGCCCGCCCCTTCCAGCCGTACTTCACCAGCAAGGCCAAGGGCACCGGCCTGGGCCTAGCCCACGTGAAGAAGATCATCGACGCCCACGGCGGGACCGTCACCCTGGGCAACCGCGAGGAAGGCGGCGCGATAGTGACTGTCACCCTCCCCCCAGCCCCGCCCGGGGCGATCCCGGAGGAGGACGGCCTCACGGGCGGCCACCCCGGGGCTGGCGGGCCCGGCGGTGAAGCCGGGGAGGCCGCCGGGGGCCCGGGCCCGGCGCCGGGGGCCGCGGATCCCGCCGGGGACCGGCCGCCGGAGCCGCGCCCCGGCCCGCCCCCGCCCCCGGCGGGGACGACGGGCTCAGTCCCGCCGGGGGCGTGACCCGGCCCCTGAAGCGGAGGGGGCGGAGGAGGGACTGTCCCCGGGCAGTGGCCGCGAGGGGCCGCAGCGGGGGATCGCGACGCGGGGCCGCAGCGAGTGCCCGCCGCGTGGGTCAATCCACTTAATAACTACCAATACGGAATTTATATATCTAGATATTTTTAATCGGCAATCTAACATTTCTTGCCTTCATGTTGTGTTTTTGAGACCGGACGGTTATGATCACGGAAGCGGTTCAGGTTCGGGGCCTGCCGCCGGGCGGGCGGCCCCTCGGGCCACCTCCGCCTCCCCCCTACCGGCCCCGGAAGAGGATCGGTGCCCATGCCGGAGGAACGCCCCTCCCCCGCAGGGTCCAGGCTCGAGGCCGTCGCGGCGAGCCTGAGGAGCCTTTTCCTGGAGTCCTCCTGGAACTGCGACGGCCAGCAGAACCTCGGACGCGCCTGGGTCGTGGGGGCCGGGTTGCGCGATCTCCCGGAAGGGGCGGGGCCGCCGCCCTCGCGTCTCCTCGCCCCCTTCAACACCAACCCCGTGTCCTGCGGGCTCGTCCTGGGGGCCTCCCTGTCCCTCGAGAGGGAGGCGGCGGAGGGCTTCGGCGTCCCCCCCGCCGAACGGGAGGAGATAGTGGCCTCGCTCGCCTCCATGGCCGGGGCCGTGGGGGATCAGGTCTTCTGGAACACCTGGCTGCCTTTCTGCTCCCTGGCGGGCTTCCTGGCCGTCTGGGCATCGGGGTCCTGGGCCGCCGCCCTCCTGCTGCCAGTGCTCTTCAACCTCCTCGCCGCCCCCGCCCGCGTCCTGTGCTTCTGGCAGGGCCTCTCGCGCGGCAGGGAAGTATGCGTCCACAAGGCCACGCCGAACCTCCTCTCGCTGCGGCGCAAGCTCCACTCCGCGACCCTCTTCCTGGCCGGGGCGGGCACCGTCCTGGCCCTGGAGGGAGCCCACGGCTTCCGGGCCGCCGGCGGCCCCGAGGAGGTGGACGACCCGGGGATCTGGCTCTTCGCCGCCGCGGCCCTGGCCCTCCTGTCGGGTGGCGCGGCCGTCTTGAGGCGCGCGCCGCGCCTCCGCCTCCCGGTCTACCTGATCCAGCTGGGGGGCATCTACCTGTTCTTCCTGCTGGCGGGGCGGGAGGCGTCCTGAGTTCCCCGGCGACCCGGCCGCCTCCGCGCCCGCCGCGGGGGAGGGCGCGCGCGCCGCAGAGGAACGCGCGCCGCGGGGAGGGCACGATCGCGCCCGCGCCGCCTGGACGGCCGCCCGGACCAGTGACAACCCTCTTGTCCTCGTGCTCAAACTTTTGACATCCCGCCCCTGATCTGATAGTTTTGAACCGGTCGGTAGCGTCACCTGCCCTGCTCCCGTCCCGTAAGGCTCCGCGCCTTCCCTGCCTCGACCGCCCGCGCAGTGCCCGCTCCCGGCCACGGCCGGCCTGCCGCAGCCGCGCCCGCCGCAGGGGAGAGGCCGCGCACGCGCCGCCGTCCCGGCACCGCAGTCCGGGCGGTTACTGTTCCCAGCTTTTTGACATCCCGCCCCTGATCTGATAGCTTTGAACCGGACGGTAGCGTTTCCTGCCAGGTTCCCGCCCCGGAACCACATCCGTCCCGCCCCGGACGGGCCCCGCCTTCCCGGCCCCGACTGGCCCCCGCCACTCCCCCCTCCGGCCTTGTCGGGCCTCCCGCCGCCAGCCCAGCGGGCAGAGGATCCCCTGCCGAACCGCCACCACCCACCATCTTCAGGCCCGGCCTCGCGAGAGGCCCCGGCCCGCGCCTCCCTGCAGCGGCCCGGGGAGGTGCCAGCGCCCCCTGCGGCCGCCTCCTGCGCCGCCGGATACCATGCCCGGCACAGGACGTCGGCGCGGGCCCCCTCCCGCCGCCGGGCCCGCGCCGGGAGGATCTCCCGCTTCCCGGACGCCCCGCCGGCCGGCGGGGCGGGATCCCTCCCCGCCCGTAACCCCGGACGGGGGGCTCCCGCCACCCCGTCCCCGGGATCACCGGGCCCGGCCACCCCAGGCCCCTGGGCCGGGAGCCAGGGGCAGCCGGGCAGTGCCCGCGCCCCCG
>JAITEZ010000053.1 GCA_031281735.1 Deltaproteobacteria bacterium
GACGGCCGCGTGATCGAGGAGATCGGCAAGTACCACCCGACCGAAGATCCCTCGTATGTTGAGGTCAACTCGGAAAGGGTGCAGTACTGGCTGTCCGTGGGCGCCCAGAGCTTCTCGGAAGACGGACTCGCCCGCGCCCTGGGGTGGGCGCACGGCCCGGGGGAGGCTCTCCGGGCCTGCGGGGCCGCCCTGGCCGCCGGCCTGGAACTGAGCCTGGATCTCATCTTCGGCTGGGGGGGCGAGACGCTCCCCGTCTGGGAGAGGGATCTGCTGCTGGCGCGCGACACCGGGGCCGCCCACGTGTCCTGCTACTGCCTCACCCCTGCGGACGGCACGGATCTCGCCCGCGCCCTCGCCGCCGGGGAGGCGGCGCCCCTGCCGCGCGAGGGGGAGCTCGCCGACATGTTCCTGGCGGCGGGTGAGATCCTGGGCGGGGGGGGCCTCCGGCGCTACGAGGTCTCGAACCTGGCCCTTCCCGGCCACGAGTGCCGCCACAACCTGGGTTACTGGAGAAGGCAGCCCTACCTGGGCCTGGGGCCCGCCGCCCACTCCTTCGACGGCTTCCGGCGCTGGGGGAACGTGCCCTCCCTCTCCGGCTGGGCCGGGGCGCTGGCGGAGGGCCGGCCCCCCCGGGCCTTCACCGAGGAGATCGGCCCCTCCGAGGCGCGCCTGGAGGCCCTCATGCTGGGCCTGAGGCTTTCCGAGGGCCTGGACGAGGGGGCCCTCGCGGGGGCGCGGGCGCTTCCCGGCCTGGTCGCGGGGGGCTTCCTCCTGCGCGGGGGGGGGCGGGTCGCCCCTTCGGAGAAGGGCCTGCTCGCCGCCGACTACCTGGCCCGGAGCCTGGCGTGAGGGCTGCGGGCCCCGGAGGCTTCGGGGGCCCTCCCTCGCCGCGTACCGCCCCCTGCCGGCCCGTGAGGAACCGCCCGGCCGCGCGCGCTGATCCCCCCCGAGTTCATGGCCCTCACGCCCCGCCTGGCGGCGTGTGGCGCGATCCTGTCTGACCCGCCGTCATTTCCGGCGCCGACCGGCCACGTCCATACCGGTCCTGTCCCGTCAGGTACTATCCGGTCAGGCGCCTTTTCATCAGGTTTTGCATCGTCCGTTACTGTTCTGTCTGGTTTTGTATCGTCCGGTACTGTATTGTGCGGTTCCGTGCAGTCACGATCCCGTGTTGTCGGGTACCGTGTTGTCCGGAACTGACACGCGTCGAACGGCCTCAGCGTCCGACGCGGTTTCCCGTCCCGCGCTGTCTTGTCCCGTCCCATTCCCGGCTTTTTGGGCAGGGGTCCGCGACTCCGCCGGTCCCCTGCCCAAAGAGCCATCAGCAAGCCGCACAACAGCTTGCCGTTGAAAGGCCCCGCCCCCGCCGGCCCTCCCGGGGAGTCTCCCAGGCGCGCCTCTGCGCCCGGGGAGGCGCGTCCCCTTGGGCGACCCTACGGACGGAGACGCCTGAACGGCTACAGGGAGTTCAGCATGTCCAAAGCCAGGGTTTTCTTCACCTCCATGCGCTGCGGCATGGGCGACAGCCTTCTCATGAAGCTGCAGAGGCTCCTCAAGGCCGGGGGCTTCGAGGATCTCGACTTCAGGAAGAAGTTCGTGGCCATCAAGATCCACTTCGGCGAGCCGGGGAACCTCGCCTTCCTGCGGCCCAACTTCGCTAGGACCGTCGCGAAGACGGTGACCCGCCTCAAGGGCATCCCCTTCCTCACCGACTGCGGGACGCTCTACGTGGGACGCCGGACGCACGCGCTGTCGCACCTGGACGCCGCCTACGAGAACGGCTACGGCCCCTACGCCGCGGGCTGCCACATCATCATCGGGGACGGGCTCAGGGGCACGGACGAGGCGGACGTGCCCGTCAGGGGCGGCATCCTCGTCCAGACCGCCAAGATCGGCCGCGCCATCATGGACGCCGACGTCGTGGTGTCCCTGAACCACTTCAAGGGGCACGAGGTCACGGGCTTCGGGGGCGCCATCAAGAACGTCGGCATGGGCTCCGGGAGCCGGGCCGGGAAGATGGCCATGCACAACGACTCCAAGCCCCAGGTGAAGGGGAAGGCCTGCGTGGGCTGCGGGGAGTGCCGGCGCTTCTGCGCCCAGGACGCGATCACGGTCGAGGGCGGCAAGGCCTCCATCGACCACGGGCTCTGCGTGGGATGCGGGCGGTGCCTCGCCTCCTGCCCCCAGAACGCCATCGTCAACTCCTGGTCCTCGGGCCCGGAGCGGGTGAGCTGGAAGATGGCCGAGTACGCCAAGGCCGTCCTGGACGGCAGGCCCAACTACCACATCAACGTCGTGAACCAGGTCTCCCCTTACTGCGACTGCCACTCCGAGAGCGATGCCGCGGTCGTCCCGGACATCGGGATCTTCTGCGGCCGCGACATCGTGGCCGTGGATCGGGCCTCCATCGACGCCGTGAACCGGGAGGCGGCGCTCCCCGGCACCCTCGGAGCGGAGGCCAAGGCGGGCCCGGACGGCGTCCTCTCCTCCATCCACCCCGCCACCGACTGGCGGAGCCAGCTCCAGCACGCGGAGAAGATCGGTCTCGGCACCCAGGAGTACGAGCTCATCACGGTGAAGTAGGCGCCCGGCGGCGGGGCGGCGCGGCCTGGCGCGGGGCGCCGGGGGAGGGCGTCGCCGGAAGGCGGCGGCCGGGGAACCCCCTGGCGCGCGGGGGTGAGGCCGCCCCCCGTCTCAGCCGAAGAGGGCCCCCAGGATCACGGCCCACGCGAGGGCGGGGATGGCGCTCGATATGGAGACCGGCGGCTTGATCCCGATCATGTTGACCGCGATGCCCAGCACCAGAACCCCCCCCGTCGCGAAGAGCACTGACTCCACGCCGGGGGTCATGTAGGGCTGGATGAGGGAGGCGAGGACGGTGAGAAGGCCCTGGTAGATCAGGATGGTCACTGAGCTGAAGATCACGCCGGCCCCCATCCGGGAGGCCAGGATCATCATCGCGAAGAAGTCGATGAGGGTCTTGGTGAGGATGGTGGTGCGCCCCATGCCCAGCCCCTCCTCGAAGGATCCCACGATGGACATGGCCCCCACGCAGACGAGCACCGAACTCGTGACCAGCCCCTCGGTGAAGGCGGGGTTGCGGGACCGGATCCTGGCCTTGAGGGCGTCCCCCAGGGAGTCCAGCCTCTCCTTGAGCCTCATGAGCTCGCCCGTGACCGCGCCCAGGACGCAGGAGAGCAGCACCAGGATGATGTTGGCGTCCTCGGCCATCATGCTCAGGCCTATGGCCACCAGGCAGAGCCCGAAGAGCTGGAAGACCAGGGTGTGCATCCGGTCGGAGATGAAGCCCCCCAGGAAGAGGCCGAGGGTGGCGCCGACGCAGACGGTGACGGCGTTGATGATGGCGCCCCAGGGTACGGTCACGTTATCCTTTCTGGAGTGGACGGGTTTGCGCGCGGGTCTTGGGGTGGCGGGGAAGGCGCGCCGATACCAGGGGCGGACGCCCCGCCGGCGGGAGGCGTGGCCGAATCGGGGGTGAGGAGATCCGTTGCGGTTTTCGGAGATTGTTGTCGTCTTCGGCGATCGTTGTTGTCTATCGTGAAAAAATAGATTTGTATATATAAGCTTAGGTTATTTCAGAGCCCATTATACGCGAGCCGGTCGGCTCAGGGCAATAAGTATCCCCGCTCTTCCAGTCCCGCGGGACACCGGCGGCGGGTCCGGGCGGCGGTTCCGGGCGGCGGGCCGCCGGGACGGCTGTTCCGGCTTCCGTGGCCGGTCCGGATCCGGGTCGGCGGGGAGCCGCCGGAGGGGCGCGGGCGGCCGGGTCCGCCCCGGCCGCCCGGCCGCGCCGTTGCAGTCCCGCCCCGGAAGCAGTAGATTTGCCGCGGCGGGCGGCCCCCCGCCGCGCGCCCCCCATGCCGCCTTACGGAGCGACCCCATGAAGCCTTCCCCGAGCCTGGTAGCAGCCCTCCTGAAATCCGATTCCCCCGTCCCCCGCGCCCTGGTCAGGGGCTGGGTGAGGACCCGCCGCGACGCCAAGGGCTTCTCCTTCGTGGAGCTCAACGACGGCTCCTGCCTGGGCTCCCTCCAGCTCATAGTCCCGGAGGGGATTCCCGGCGCGGAGGGCCAGAAGGACATCACGACCGGCGCCGCGCTGGAGGCCGAGGGCGAGCTCGCCCCCAGCCAGGGGAAAGGGCAGCGCTGGGAGCTCGTGGCGAGCCGCGTGAAGGTCCTGGGGCCCGCGGGCCCCGGCTACCCCCTCCAGAAGAAGCGGCATTCAGACGAGTTCCTGCGGGAGAAGGCCCACCTGCGGGCCAGGACAAACAAGTTCGGGGCGGTCTTCCGGCTCCGGAGCCTCTGCTCGGGCGCCGTCCACGCCTTCTTCCGGGAGAGGGGCTTCTTCCACGTCCACACTCCCATCATCACCGGCAACGACTGCGAGGGCGCGGGCGAGCTCTTCTCCGTGACGGCCGGCCGGCCCGCCGCGGCCCAGCCCTGCGGGGAGCCCGCGGAGGGCCGCCCCGGTTCCGGGGAGGGGGCCGCGGGCGGCGGGGGCTTCTTCGGGAGGCCCGCCTCCCTCACCGTCTCGGGGCAGCTGGAAGCGGAGCTCCTGGCCCTAGCCCTGGGGCGAGTCTACACCTTCGGCCCCGCCTTCCGGGCCGAGAACTCCAACACCCCCCGCCACGCCGCCGAGTTCTGGATGATCGAGCCCGAGGCGGCCTTCTTCGATCTCGAGGACGACATGGATCTCGCCGAGGGCCTCGTCAGGCACGTGGTGGGGGCCGCGCTTCGCGAGGGAGCGGAGGACCTCTCGCTCTTCGACCGCTTCGTCGAGCCGGGGCTCGTCCGCCGCCTGGAGGGGCTCCTCGGGGGCGGCTGGCCGCGGATAAGCTACCGCGAGGCGGTGGACATCCTCCTGGCAAGCGGCGGCCGCTTCGAGTTCCCGCCCGTGTACGGCTCTGACCTCCAGACCGAGCACGAGCGGTTCCTCTGCGAGACCCACTTCCGGGGCCCGGTGTTCGTGAGCCGCTACCCCGCCTCCATCAAGCCCTTCTACATGCGCCAGGAGGAGGGGGGGACGGTCGGGGCCATGGATCTCCTGGTGCCGCGGGTGGGCGAGCTAGTGGGAGGGAGCCAGCGCGAGGAGAGGCTGCCGCTTCTCCTCGCGCGCATGGAGGAGCTGGGCCAGGATCCGGAGGCCTACTGGTGGTACCTGGACTCCCGCCGCTGGGGCGGCGCCCCCCACTCCGGCTTCGGGCTGGGCTTCGAGAGGCTCCTCATGCTCGTAACCGGCGTCCCCAACATCCGGGACGTCATTCCCTTCCCCCGGACACCGGGGAACCTGGAGTTCTAGGGATCCCGCCGCGGCGTGGCACCCCCTCTACTCCGGGGACAGGGGTTGCCCGGGGCAGCCGCCGCGCTTACGCCGGGTGGGCGGCGGGATCCGGGCCGCCCAGGGTTCCGCGGCCCGCGTCGTCCCGGGCTTTCTGACGGTGGGGCGCGGGAGGCGCCTCCCCCGTCACGGCCGCCCCGGTAACGGCCGCCCCGGTAACGGCCGTCCCGGTAACGGCCGTCCCGGTCAATGGGGTGCCGGGACCGCGAGACAGGCATAAGCGAAGCTCCGTCCAGGCTTCCGCGAAAGCCGGCGTCCTGTGTCGGCAAGGCGGCCAGGGACGGGATCAGCCTTGGCAATCAGGCGGCACCGCCACTCATGCGGCTGGCCGGCCGGGTGCGCTTCCACGCGTTTTCCGCGGGAAGGCCGAAAGGCGTCCCCTTTGCTACCCGCCGTCGCAGGCGTCTTGGCGGACGGCGTCATCAGGAATGTGCGGACGGCGTTGTCATTGTTATCCGGCAGGTAAGAACCGAAGCCAATTATGATCGATCGGTACTAACGGTCTGGTCAAACCATCTGGTGGAAATATCTGGTCGAGCTGTCTTTCGGTCTGGGAGGACAGAGATCGTCAGGTCCAGCAACGGGGCACAATCCTGTCCCTGAGGCCCGTGCCCCCGGCAGATTGGCCTCCATGCCGCATTCCGCTGACGCCGGGCGGATCCGTTCCGCCCGGTTCCGCGACGGGGGGCGGAAGGCGGCGGAGCGCTTTGCTCCCGCTGGTTTCCCGCACGCCTTTCCTATTGATGCCCCCGGCGCCGCCAACGTGGCCCGAGTCGCGAAGGATGCCGCTGGGAAGGTGCACCCAGGCCGCCTGAGCCCGGGGAGGACCCGTCCGCGCGTCTGCTATGATCCCCGGCGGCACGTGACGCGCCTGCGCTCGTGCCGTTGGGACGGTTTCTCGGGAATGCCCCGCCGAGCCCGGGCGTTCCCGGCGCGGGCCCCCCGGGCGGGGAGTAAGGGTCAGGGGCCGCGGCCGGGGATGCCCGTGTAGCCTCGGTTTTCCCTCCAGCATTCCCTTCCCCTCGCCTTGCGCGCGGCCGTGATGCGGAGCTCATGCGGTGGATGGCGAACCCGCGCCCGCCCGCGCCGTAGGCGACGGTACGCGGCGGGCTCGCAGGGCCGGGACCGGGGCCGCGGCCCGCGGGGGCGTCCCAGCGGGAGACGTTGGGGCGGATCGGCGCCCCAGCGGGAGACGTTGGGGCGGATCGGCGCCCCAGCGGGAAGGAAGGCATGGCGGCGGCCCTGCCGGCCAAGGGCGTTCCGGGACGCTTTCGCGGGAGGGCGGCGCGGGACGGCTTCCGCGCCGCGGGAACCGGGGCGCCCCTCAGGCCGCGAAGCCGCCCCGGTCCATCCCGGCGGGCTCCCGGATCCGTCCGCCCCCGGAAGGGGCGGGGGTTTCCGGCCTCCCGCGCATTCTACTGGCGGACGACAAGCGGCTTGACCTCTGCCCTCATCCCCCCCTCCCTGCCCGTTCGGGTGGCCCTGCGGCGCGCCCTGGCGCGCGGCGCCCAACTGCGCCGGCCTTGCGCGCCGGCCTCCCCCAGCCGCCCCGGTCCCGGCGTCCGGGCGGCCGGCCGCCGCGCGGGGGACGCCCCGGACAGGCCGCCCCGGCCGATCCTATCTGACGGCGGCCCGGAGGCTCCGGGCCGCCGCAGGCGGCGGCGTATCCGGGAAGCCTTCCCGGCAGCCGGCGGCCTTCCCGCGCACCGCCGGGAAACCAGCGGGGAACCCGCCCCCACACCCCCCGGGCGATCGATCTCCCGGGCGGGATGCTGTAGAATGGTACGCGCAAGCACGCTTACCGAGCCCCCGGGGCGCCCCCTTCGGGCCCCCCGGGGCCGGATCAGAACGCGTTGGCCGGACGGACCGGCCGAGCCTCGGCCGGGCGTACGGCCCGCCTAATCGGAGACAAGCTATGACGATGATAATAGGTATGGCCGGCAAGGGGGGGACCGGCAAGACGACCCTCGCCGGCCTCGCCGTGAGATACCTCGCCAAGATCGGCAAGGTGCCCATCCTGGCCGTGGACGCCGATTCCAACGCCAACCTGGCCGACGTCCTCGGCATGACCTACGAGCACACCCTATCCGAGGCCCGCGAGGAGATGAAGTCCTCGGGGGGCAACGTCTCCATCACCAAGGACACCCTCATCGAGCTCCGGACACAGGAGGCCATCGTGGAGGGCGATGACTACGACCTGGTCGTCATGGGCCAGCCGGAGGGGTCGGGATGCTACTGCGCGGCCAACTCCATCCTGGCGGCGGTACTGGAGAAGACCCTCAAGAACTACCCGTACCAGGTCATAGACAACGAGGCGGGCATGGAGCACATCTCCCGGCTCACCGCCCGCTACATGGACATCTTCTTCGTGGTCTCGGACGCCTCCCGCCGCGGGCTCGTCGCCGCGCTGCGCATCTGGAAGCTCGTGGACGAGCTGAAGATCCGCATCAAGCACAAGTACCTGATCGTCAACAGGCTCCGGGGCGACCTCCTCCCCGAGGTGAGGGAGATAATCGAGAGGGAGAAGATGGATCTCGCGGGGGTGATCCCCGACGACGAGATCATCTACAACGCCGACCAGAGCGGCTCGCCCACCGCCTTCCTGACCGAGGAGAGCCGGGCGGTCAAGGCCGTCCAGGGCATCTTCGAGAAGACCCTGGTCGAGGACTGATTCCCGTCCGCAGGGGTTCTGCCCGGGCCCCGTCCCGGCTTCGGAGGCGCGTCCCCCCCGCCGCCGAAGCCGGGGGGGGTCAGGCGCCGGCTGCCGGGCCGTCGGCCGGGGCGGGTTCCGCCCTTCCCGCCCCGGATACTTCACCCTGAGGCCCCGGAGCCGTCTCGTGCCGCTGAGGCCGAGATCCCCCCGGGCGGGGCTGCGGCGCTCGGGATCCGGCGCCGGGGCAGCCTGGCAAGCGGAACCCCCGGCCGGCGCTCCCGGGGCGCGGCCGGGCGGTAACGGTCCGCGCCTTCCGTCCTTCCAGAACGCCGGGGAGACCGTGATACCTGCCCCTCCTTCCCTCGCACGGGCCCCGGGCTCGGGCACTCTCGGCCTCCCGGTCATGCCCTGGAGCCTCCGATGTCCCGGAACGTTGTGCAAGATCTGTAGGCAGTTAATTTATTTTTTAGTAATTTAACTATATAATAAATTTATAATTTTAATTATATATTTAATTAAATTGTTTATATCTTTTCAAGATGATTTTTAATATTAATTATTTCAAAACATGTTGTTATGGCTTTCTTCCTAAACCTGCGATGAAGCGGCTCCCGGAACGGGGACTGTCCAGTGCCCGGAGACGGGCGGTTTCACCGATGCTCTCATGAGTCCGGGCGCGGGCAGACTTGCCGCGCCCGGATTGCAGGAACCCGGCCTCCCCCTATGGCTGCGGCGGACACGGCCGGCACGAGCCCCCCGGAGGCCCGCCGCATGACCGTCCCAACGGCCGAACTGGATCTGGAATCCCCCGACAGCTATCTCCAGTCAGTGAGGCGGCTGGCCGACTCGCGGCTCTCGTCTTTCGCCTGCGCGGAGGAGGTCGGGCTCGCCGCGGACGACCTGAACGCCTACCCGGGCCGCGAGAGCCTGGGGCCCCCCTCCGGCGCGGGGGTGCTGGAGGACGAGGGGACGGATCTTGCCGAGGCCGGCCGCAGGGCCGTGCTGGAAGGCAGGATCTTCTGGGAGCACACGGCGGCCGGGGAGGCCACGCGCCTCGGGCTGGGGCCCAAGTACTTCATCGCCCCGGGGCTCCTGGAACGGAGGCTCGCCGCGTCCGGCGGGCCGCCCCCCGGCGGCGGCCTCCTGCCCCTGGAGCTGGGCAGGAGGCACCTCGTCCAGCTGGCTTACGAGATCAGGCGGCTCGCGGACGAGTCCGGCATCGACCCCGATCTGGCCATGGCCCGCCAGCGCATGCTCCTGGTGGTGCCGGAGGAGGGCATGCCCGCCATGGCGGAGGGGGCCGCCCGGGATCTCGCGGGCCTCATGCCGCGCGGGTCACTGCTCTTCATGATCCAGACCGCCTTCCACGGCCTGGAGAAGGGGACGGCCGGCTGGGCGGTCGATCCCCGCTCTCCGCGGAGGCTCCACAACCACGGCTACCTGGCCATGCAGAAGACCATGGAGGGGCAGGTCTTCCGCCTGGACGGGAGCGGCCGCCGGGCGCCCCTTTCCCGCGAGGCTTTCCTGGGGCTCCTGGGGGAGGCGTGGGATCTCGTCTCCTACAACATCGAGGATCTGGGGTACCTCACCGCCGCGCTGGATCTCGAGACGGCGGGGATGGCCGTAGGGAAGCGTTCCGCGGGTTACGGCATGATGATGGAGGTCATCCCCAACAACCCCGAGCGCCCCATCAAGGGGGGCATGTACGCCTTCGATCCCGCCCTCGGGCGCGACGTGGTGGTCGAGAGCCTCCGGCTGAAGGGGGTGGGGCCCGGGGACATCGGCTTCCTCAACAAGAACTTCAACCACTACCTGGAACCCGCGTCGGTCTTCGGGCGGATCCGCGAGGAGGGCCTCTACATGCCGGTCTCCGTCAGGGACGGGAGGCTCTATTTCCAGCCGGTGCAGGGGGACATCAGCTTCTGGGCGCGGACCTTCTTCTTCACCCGCAGGAAGGCGTCCCCCATCAACAGCCTCAAGTCGCCCCTGGACATCCCCAGCGCCCTCGAGGCCATGCGGCTCCAGGACGTCCAGCCCGGGTTCGCGGAACTCGCCAGTGGACTCGCCCGGTGAAGCGCGGGAGAGGCGAGGGGGCTGTCATGCCGGCGGGATGCCGGGAGGGTACCGCATCAGGCCATCGTGGCGTGAGCGCCGGAGGCAGTCGGCGGGGGGCTCAGCCGGATAGGTTGCGGACGGGAAGGGGAAGGGCGCCCATCCACTGACAAGTCAGGAAAGGGCGCCCTTCGGTTTCGGCGGACGGCGGACCGGTTGTCGGCGGGCCCTCAGTGCCTCCGTCGCCGTTGCCGTCCAGTGGTCAGCGTCCAGGCTCAGGGCCGTGCCGGATGCCGCCTTGCCGGCGGTTTCCCGCTCGGCGCGGCCGTGACGGGGCGGCACGGGGAGGCTTGGTAGGCGGCCAGGGCCGCCGGGGCATCGCGGCGGGCCACAGGCCCGGGGGATCAGAACTCGTAGGACAGCCCCACCTGGAAGTTGCGGCCAGGGATCGTGATTTTATAGGCGTAGCCATCCTTCGTGTTGAAGAGGTTGCCGACCTGGGCCTTGAGCTCCAGGGCCCCCTTGTCGCCGAAATCCAGCAGCCGCTTCCGGACGTTGAAATCCACGACCGTGAATCCGCCGTGCTCGAGCCAGGGGCCCGTCATGCCATTGAAAGCATCCGGGTTGTACCAGTCCTGGACGTAGCTTTTGCCGAAGTAGCTGGCGTTGAGGCTCGCGCTCAGGTGGGCCGCCGGGTAATCGAAGGTGATGCCGTAGCTCACCAGGAGATCCGGCGTGTAAGGAAGCGCCTCGGGCGCGATGGGAACGACCACGTTGGTGTCCTTGTTCCTCGCCTCGGTCAACCATGTGAGGCTCACGAACGGCGTGAGCGAGAACTCCTGGGCCAGAGCCCTCCCGATATCGTACTTCAGGGACAGCTCGAGGCCTGCCAGCTTGGCGCCGTCCAGGTTCTGGAACCTTGCCCGCGGAGTCCCGCCGGTTGATACGGCGATGAACTTGTCCTTGAAGCTGGAGATGAAGTAGGTCAGGCTTGCATCGAAATAGTCGAGCGAGACGTCCGCCCCGAACTCGAAGGTCTGGTTGGACTGCGGCTTGAGGTCGGGGGAGGGCGCGTAGGAAGTTCCGGATCCGAAGAGCTGGGTGAAGTTGGGTACCGAAAAGCCCTCGGCGTACTGCGCCCGCAGCTTCAGGAAGTCTGTCGGCGAATAGGCCACTCCGAAGGATTTGGTGAATTTCGTCCTGTTGTAGGACCTCGTGTAGTTGGTCAGCTCAATAGTGTCGTATCTGCCGCCCGCCGTGATTATGAGCTTGTCCTCCAGGAGCCTGATCTTCGCCAGGAGGTAGGCGGCAGTGTCGGTGAATTTCGATCTGGACGTGACCCCTGTCCTGTCGCCGCTCTCCCCCTCGTATTCCACGTAGTCGAAGCCGGGGGTCAGGGAGAACACCGGGTGATCGTAGGTGATCTGGGCCTGGATCTGCCTCATGTCCACTTCATCGAAGGAGTACCAACCTTCCGCCGGATACGGCGAATAGTAGACAACGTAATAGTTGGGATCGTTGGCATCGTAATAACCGGTGCTCTCGGAGCGGCTTTTCGCGAAGGTGTAGTTGGCGAACCATGAAAGGCTCCCGCCGGGCGTCGCCCCCTCGTAGCTCAGGGTGGTGTTGTACGAGTAGTCATCCACGGCAGAGAAGGAGTCGGGGGCGTAAAGCATCGTCTTCTCGTCCAGGCCGGGCACCTCTCCTTTCAGCCCCTGGTAGCTGTAGTGCACGCCTATGCGGTGCGTGTCGGAGAAGGTGTATCCCAGGTCGGCGTCGAACCCCGACAGGTCGTCCACCTGGGAGTGCCTGTACACGTTACCGTTGGCCGTGGTGTAGTCGCCGTAACTGGCGTGCGATCCCCCGAAGGAGAAGTCCAGACCCTGGTACGATCCCGAGATGGACGCCTTCTCGTCGTCCCTCTTGAAGCTGCCGATCCCAACTTCGGCCTTGGCCGTCACGGGGCCGTCGCCGCGTCTGGTGATGATGTTGACGATGCCCCCCAGCGCCGAAGGACCGTATTGGACGGCTGCGGGGCCCCGGATCACCTCCACCCTCTCGATGTTGACCAGGCTCAGCGTGTTCAGGGCGCTGTTGTTGATGCGGTGCCCGTTCAGGAGCACCATCGTGTAGGCGTTAACCTCCGAGAACCCCATCGAGCTCTGGCCGTAACCGCGGACGTACAGCAGCGATGTCGCCGCGTTGCCGTAGTTGGTCCCGCCGAAGCTGTAGGCCTGGAACCCCTGCTCGACCAGCAGTGCCTGGAGGTTGTTGCCGACCGTCCTTTCTATGGTCGGCGTGTCGATAACGGTTACGCTGCTGGTAACCTCACGCATTGTCTCCTCGTGCTTGCTGGCCGAGACGACGATGGCGTCCAGCCTGCTGTCGGACTCTTCCTGGGCGTAGGACAGAGAGGAAGCCCCGGATGCCGCGAATACCGCCGTCAGCATGATGCTGAATATGGAGCGGTTCATATTCAAATCTCCTGTTGTTTCCAGCTTTTATTGCTGTCCAATCTGAGCGTCGGTCAAGGCGCCGCCTGGCAACACCGAAGGTGCCCAAAGGATGCATCGGCCGCAGGGGGGCCTGCCGGGACGTTGCGCGTTCTTCCCGGACTGAGAAGGCCTCCCGCTTGGTGATGCCGTTGCCGCGACATGCCGGTCGACCGGCGTGCAAAGGCGAGGCTGGACAGGTATCCCCATGGCAAAGTCGCGTGAGGGCGCGGCGATGCCGTCAAGGAAGCATGTCCCACCGGATCTGGAGTCGTAGACAGGGAGTGATGATCAGGGAAGGAGTGACGCGTTACAGAAAGGAGTGAGGATGCAAGACTGGAGTGAACGGACAGGAGTGGAGTGAAGTGGTGAAGAATGCGGTCAGGAGATGCTGTTTAGCCTGCCGACTGAAGCGTGCCGCCCGTGGCGGGCACTGAGCGGGGTGAGGGAGTGAAGTGTGCTGTTGAATAAACCGGCTTGAGAGCAAGGGATGAAGTATCGCAAGCGGACGAGGTCAGAAAACCATAGTGTGTAGCCTTGAGTGTCCTTATGATGCGTACTATCTTGGAACACGGGTGATGTTGATCAGCGAGGGGCGCAGGGTCGGCACAGAAAGGTCTGGAGAGATAGACGGATCCTGAAAACTGTATTTTGCTGGAGAGTCACCGCAGGAAAAGGTCGTATTCTTTCGATAAAGAATGACATAAAATAATTAAAGCTATCATTTGACTGCCGATTAACCTGCAACTAAGAAAAATTATTTAGACTAATGCCAAAAAAATTATAAAAAAATATATTTAATAATATATGTAAAATAAAGTTATAATTATATACAATATTAAAATAAATAATTAAATTATTTTAAATTTGTATTATAATTAGTTTGCAGCTTAATGGCAGATAAAGTGACAAAGTTATTATCTGACTAACCCCAATATTCGCGCCGATGGGTAGGTTGCTGGAATTTTATAAATTTAGGATTTGACTTGATGCATCCGCTGGGTTATAATCCGCTCACTAGTATAGATCCACTAAGTATAATAAGTATCCGCTATTTTATGATAGATGGGGTTCAGAAAGTGAAGGAAGCACCTCTCAAGGGGTTTAAAATCATCGGATTACGGAATCAGATGCCTCCTTTAGACACGTCTTGACTGGATTTGATGAAAAGCGGGATAATAAGTCGTCATTAAATCGGGGATTGTATAAAATATTGCATAAATATATAAATTTATCTATATAACACAAATATAATAGTTGGCTGGCAAGCTAAACGGCAGTGCTCACATCGATCCTAACCACTGGATAAGAATGGAGAACAAGAAATTGGTCAGATTATTTAGCAGCCTCCATGTTCCTGCAAACCGAATTCTTGATTGTTAAGTGATTTGTAGGTCTTATATCACCATCGAATCGTTTTTGTCAATATAAAATAAATAAAATTAATATATTTATTATATTTAATTTAATAATATTTAATTAAAATAATTATTTATATTTATAAATTTTATTATATTATTATATATAAAATAGCAGGTTAGGAGTATCCGCTATTCTGTAGATTGAGCATCTAGATTGTAAAAAAACTGTGATGCCAAGTTTTCGAGCTGTGGTTTGCAAAGGTCGGGTCGGTCGAGGGGGAGGATTTCAGTTATTGCGGCTGGAAGGTCACTGAGAACGTTGTCAAAGCTTGCCCATGACCTGACTCAGTTTAGACCGTGCGTAAGCAATCCAGACAGTCAGCATGAGACCTCCTTAAAGATCGTCATAAGGTGCTTGACCAGTTTTACAATGTCTAGCGCGGCGGGAAGGAGCAGTTCTCAGGAGGACGTTAAGGCAGGAACCTAAGTTTTTCCTGCGGAGCCGATTTTTTTGATATCTGGTTAATATTTATATATTTTTAATATTTAAATTATTATAAGTAAATTATTTTTATTATTTTTTATAATAAAAAAATTTTATTTATAAATATTTTATTATTAAATTATTTTTATAATTAATAATTATATTATATATTATTTCTATATTTTTATTGCTATTGATATATTAAATTAGAGCTTTCTTTATGGCAATGGCGAGCCTGAATGAAGGTGCGGCCGCATGAGTCATTTAGAGCGTCTCCAGCGGTCCCATGACCATGCAGGGTTCTGACCGCAACCCAGAAAAAACGAAAAAACCAGCCTGAGACCTTGCTATCGACCGTCATCGGCGGGCGGCCTGCTGGGGTCAGGGCGCCCGTCGGCTGGTACCTCCTGGTGGGGCGGAAGACGGCACCAGAGAGGTTCCTGCGGTACCGTAGACCTCGGCACATGCAGACCGCCAGATGAAAGGACGCTTGATTGGCAGGAGTCCCTGAGGGAGACCGGACGGAGGTCTGGCAAGACCGCTGTCCTGTCGGAAGCCCGGAGCCATCCTGGGCGGAAAGCTTGCCATGACTGAGGCACGGAGCAGGGACGGCCAGTGGCGGCAGTCGCCAGGGGCGTAGTTTCCGGCACGAGTTCCTTGGCATCGCTTCCGGGCCGCGATCGCTCTCCCGTAAGGTCGGTGTCTTCCGAACCCCGCACCCGCGGTTGATCGCCTCTGGGACGGTCTGAAGGATTGGGGAGAAAAGGCGGGAGACTAGGTCACGAGATGAGGCTTGCACCATCGGGCCGTCCACTCCGGCCCTGCCCGCCGAGGCCGTCACGGCCGACAATCGTTCCCGCCTCGGCGGACATGCTCCCGTACCGGGCTCTCAGCTGCCCGGAGGAACTACAGTTTAACCGTCTTCGTTGTCTCCCCCTTCACGTCCATGAACAGGGCGGTGGCGTCCTTGAGATAGAAAAAGGCCAGCTTGTTGGGCCCGCCCTTGGGGTACATCTCCCCGAGGTGCGGGAAGGCCTGCACGGCGGCATCGAAAAGGTCGGCATCGTCGACGAAGGTAGCGAGGCCGGTGAGCCTCAGCCAGTTGCCTTCCTTGCCTGTGGTGGCTATCTCCACCAGCGGGTTGTCCACCATCTGGCGGTATACCTGCTTGTGGGCCCCGGCGGCGAAGTAGATTTTCCCGTGGTATTCCATGGCGAAACCCATCGGGCGGACCTTGGGGCCGTGATCCTTGATTGTGGCTAAGTAGAACGGGGCGTGGTTCCTGAGGAACTCGAGGACATCCTTGGACATGTCGTAGGTCTCCTTGAAGAGTGAAAGTGCATGGTGCAGCCCACGTCGGCCTGCCGTCGCGCCGGAAGAGGGAGGGTTCCGCTCCGCCCTGGCGGATGCCACGCGGACGGGGAAGCGGCCTTTGTCCAGAATCCCGTGCTGGCTCTCCGCGGAAACCGGCGCCAGTCTTCCGGGAGGCCCGGGGGCGGCAGGCTCCCGGACGGCGACTGCTGTCACCCGGAGGGTGCGCCGCGCCCGGGGCGGCTCTCCTTCCTCATTCCGGTGAGGAGTGCCCGATGGGCTTCTATCTCGTCTAGAGACAGTCCCTCGAACAGGTCGCTGAGCGTAATGCGCCTCATCTCGGTCTCGATGACGGCGGCAATCCTGGCATAGGGACGGCAGAGGATGTCGGGGATGCGTTTTCCGACCGGGCAGGCCAGGGAGGACCTGGTGTGGACGCCTGTCATCAGGTGTTTCAAGGACTCGGGATCCACCGCCGAGAAAATGTCCCAGAGGGTTATCTTCCCCGGGTCCCGGACGAGACGCGTCCCGCCCCGTGGACCCCGCGTCACCTCCAGGATGCCGGAATTCTTGAGCGAAAGGACCAGGGTGCGCACGACAACAGGGTTGCAGCCCGTGCTTCTGGTAAGGAGTCTGCCGGTAATCCTGACAACGTCGGAGAAGAAATGGGCGACCAGAAGAATGTGAACACCGAGGGACACTTTTAGGCTGAATTTCATTAAGGGAGTCTCTGTATTACCTGTGACATCTTGTAATATTTAAATATATTATATAATAATTAAATGATAATAACATAAATAGTGATGATGGATGGAAATTGACATGTCAGTATCGAGCATAAGTGACAGGCGACAGCTAATGGAGATCGGCCTCGCGACTATAATACAAGCCATTGTAACATAATCGGCCCTGTCTTGTGTACGTACCGCCGGGTTTCCCCGGTTCCGCGTTCTCAGAGCCCTTCTTCATCGAGACTGATCCCAGAGGCCCGTCTTTCAGCGAGACTGATCTTCTGATCGGATCCCGGGGAAACCGGCAAAGGGGGGCGCTGCAGGCGGCGACAGCCGCAAGGAACGGGTCCGGATTCTCTCGGCAAGCGGAAAGAGTGTCCTTCCACGGTATAGCGGGGCAGGGAGAGCCCGGGCCAGGGACGCCGCCCGCACAGGGGGGAGAGCCTCGGATGGCAGGTCGGCCCTGAAGGGGAGGCCGGTGGAGGCACCCCCGGTAGCCGTACCTGGCAAGACGAACCGGAGGAGCGGCGTGCCGCATGATCGTCCAGACCTGGCACGCGGGGGGGGCGGCCCGAAGGCCGGACGAGCTTGGTTGTCTAGGTGGAATGGCGTCGCAGACGCCCGTCCCTCCAGGCATGGCCGGGAAGGGCCCGGCCCGCAAGCCCGCCGGGAGACCGTTGCAGCTGGGCTGTGGCCCTGGATCCCTAGACCGGAAGGGAGGGGAGGAAACGCCGCGCCCCTTGGGCGATGCCTCAGGCTCGCCCCCGTCCCCTGATGGGAGACGCCCCGGAAACCGGGCCTCAGGTGCCTCCGGCCCCCTTGCGCCGCGTTCCCCGCCGTAATGGCTGGGGGATCACCCTTCCCGAGGCGAGGCCCCGGGGTTCGCCCGTAGGGATTCCGTGGCTCGCCCCGGCGGCTCTCACGCAGGGCAGGAGCCCGAGGCTGCTGCCAGCCCTCGAAAGCGAAGGCGGATCTCGATGGCATTCCTGGCAACAAGGCGAACGATCCCTGCTGTTGGCATCCATGCGTCTCGCCCCTGCACCGTATAGACTCGATCTGCCGGGTTTACCGGGTTTACCGGGTCTACCGGAAAGAAACAGGTCCGGCCGGACACCGGGGGAAGCCTCGCACCTTGAAAGGCCGCGATGTTGCTTGAGCCCCGGCCCCTGAGCCCTGGAAGCGAGATCGGCGCCGGGGACAGCCGTTCGCCTTAGGACATGACCTGAGACTTCTGTTCATATCCATAGGCATCAGTCCGCCTGCAGATGGCAATGAGACAATCGATCGTGAACAGCTAGAAAAAATAAATAAAAAAAATATTTTTTTATAGTTAATATTTATTATATAATTAATTAATAAAAGTTATTTATTAAAAATATATTTAATAACATAAAGTATAAGGAGTCATATTGTTGGCAGGCGAACAGACCCATTCCGGAAGAGAACCAACCCGATTCCGATCGTTGCTCCGAAAGGTGCCTCCCATTCCTCGCCGATGACGAGAGAATGAAACAGGGAAGGATCGGGTCTCCATCCGGTCGGAGAGACGGAAGGTGTTGCGCACGGGTAAAGGCCGTTAGTCGGCCGGGCTGGACCCAGGCGCGGCAACCGCAAGGCGCACCGGTTCAGCGAGGGAGGGCAATGCAGGCCGGGGCGACGCCACCCCGGTACCGGCGGACGAAGCCAGTGCGATTCCGGAGACGGGAGAGCCGTCACGCTGCTGTCGGGCGGTTCCGTTGGGGGGAGGCGCCCTGAATCGACTGGCTGATCTTCGCTATATTTAATATAATATTTATATTATTATCAATAATAAATTCTATAAATGCCAGCCATGATTTCTGGGAGAAACGCGGAAGGCGCCGCGTGTGAGAAGCCCTGCGGTTCGCGGGCAGGGGTATCGGCCCGACCGCCGCGCGTCCTGAATCCTGCGGGAACGAGTCTGTCCGCTTGAGGGGGGCATGGGCGAGCCGATATGGTCCGGTTGCGGCACGGGAAGCCGGGCATAGCTCGCTACCGGCTTGGCACCGTCCCGCCCGGCTACCAATGCTTCCCGGTCACTCCCAGGCTACCAATGCTTCCCGAACACTCCCATATGTGGTATACTTGCAATCTTAGTACCCCAATAACCGTCAATAATTCCGATTCAACGAAGAAAAAATTGTGATATACTAAAATCAGATAATTTAAGTGTCATGTGTTTCGCAGCCTCACTCCCCCGCACCCCCCCGCTTCACTCCTCCTGTCCGCACTCACTCTCAATACAGCGCCGCACGGTTCTCCCTGCCCGATCACTCACTCCACACTCCTTACGGGCGTCAGCGCGTTTCCCGCGCCTGCCCTCCTGCCGCGTCACCCGCGAGCCGCCGGCCGGCGGATCAGCGGCGCGTCCACGCTTGCGGCTCGGCCGCCGCCGGACGGGATGCAGGACGGGCCAGGCCGCATGGGGACGCCGTCCCCGTACCGTTGTCCGGGTGCTCGGCGCGCCGGAATGATGACGCCCCCGCCGTCACGAGGCGGAGGGCCTCGGGGCGCGGTTTCCGGTTGCCGGGCCGCGTCAGGGAAAGCTGTATCCCGCGGGAGGCGGCAGAGGGATCCGTTCCGCCTCCTCCTGGGTATCGCGACAAGGAGAAATGTCATGTCATATAGAATTCTTTCGGCTATCGCCCTCCTGGCCGCACTCGCGGCGCCGCCCGCCTCGGCCCTGGCGCAGGACGGGTCGGAGGTCTCCGGCGCCGCCGCCGATCGCTTGAGCACGGTGGTGGTCTCCGCCAGCCGGACGGCGGAGCAGCTGCGCGAGGTCTCGAGCAACATCACCGTGCTGACAGCGGAAGACATCGAGCGCGCCCCCGCGGACAATCTGGGCAAGCTTCTCCAGCAGCAGGGGTTCTGGAGCGTGGATTACGGGGCCACGCAGTTCGTGGAGATTCGGGGGATGTACAGCACCGGCAACACCCAGCCCCAGGCGTTAGTGCTCATCCTCGTGAACGGGAGGAGGACCGGCATCCAGGAGGTGAACCGCGTCCCGATCGCGAACGTGGAGAGGGTAGAGATAATCAGGGGGCCTGCCGCAGTCCAGTACGGCACGTCGGCGATGGGCGGCGTCATCAACGTCATCACCAAGAGGGGGCAGGGCGACTTCCTCACGGGCACTGTGGAGGCTGGGTTCGGAAGCTTCGGTCTCGCCAAGGAGGTTTTCACCATCAGCGGCGGGGTGGGGAATTTCGATTTCTCCGGCTCCTTTTCCCATGTCCAGAGGGGGGACATCAAGGTCTCCCTCGGCGGCGGTGTGAAGATCCCCCACACGATGCTCAACCAGCACAACGTCATGGCTGACGTCGGCTACACATTCCTCGGGAGGCACCGGATAGGGGTGAACTACTCCTTCGACAGGGCTGTCTCGGAATGGCCGGCCGGCGACTTCCGTGACTACCTCCCGGACATACTGGCCGGTTCCAACCTCGATAACAATTACGGGCAGTACACCACGGACGTGAAGACGGCCGGCGTCACGTACGACGGCTCCACGGAAGGCGGATCCTTCGACTGGTCCCTGTTCTACAGCGCCACGACCTACAGAAGGCCTTCCACGGGGAATGACCCCACTTACGGGCACAGCACCAACTACACGAACCAGGACCTGCGCAACTGGGGCGCCTCGCTCGGCTTCAACAGCAGGTATTTCGACGTCGATCTCGGTGTCGATCACATACAATACAAGATAAGGGGGCTTTACGACGGCAGGAGCGTATCCGAGGATCTGGGAGTCTATCTGTCCTCGAAGCTCAAACTCCTAGACGACTCTCTCTTCATCTCGCTCGGAGGACGTTACGACACCTTCAGCTTCGAGAACCAGGAGGACGACGCGGGCCAGTTCCCGGCGCGGAGCAAGAGCAACTTCAGCCCTTCCGTGGGCGTGGCGTTCCTGCCCCTGGACTGGCTGAAGCTGCGCGCGAACTACTCCGAGGGCTTCAGGATGCCCACCGCCTTCGAGTACGCGGGGGGGTTATCGGGCGGCTGGCCATACTACCCGAACCCCAACCTCCAGCCTGAGGAGAGCAAGACGACGGAGTTCGGGTTCGACGTGGATTACCGGTTCCTTTCCGCCTCCTTCACGTACTTCTTCACCGACTGGCAGAACAAGATACTCTCCCAGACCCGGCCGGCGCCCCTGGACGGCTCCTGGTACGTCAACATCAAAAGGGCCAAGATATCCGGAATCGAGCTCGCCCTGAGCGCCGATCTCGGCGATGCCTTCTCCTGGGGCTTCAGCCTCAAGCCGTATCTCAACTTCACGCGCTACACCAAGGCCGTCAGCCTCGACGAGACCCAGAGGCTGGTCGACGGCAGCGACAGGCTCCCGGTCATCCCCGCATGGACGCTGGCCTACGGCGTCACAGTCGATCACCGGGGGATCGACCTTTCCGCCAACATAAACGCCGTCCAGATGGGGACGGTATACCACAACATCCGCTGGGGCACCCCGCCGCGCGTGGTCGCCCACAAGCCCGGCCTGGTATCCGTTGATCTGTCGGTGGAGAAGGGCCTCTTCGCCCTCGGTAAGGACGGCGACAAGGGGACAATCAAGCTGCGCTTCGAGGCGAGGAACATCTTCGATAACGATAACGAGGTGTATTACAACTACCCAGGGCCGGGCCGCAACTTCTACGTGGGGCTAAAGTACGTCTACTGACGCGGGCGGCCCACCGCGGCGGGACACGCGGCCGGGCCCTTGCGCCCCGCCCGCCTCCGGGGGAGCGGCCAAGGCGGCGGGGGGGCGCGGCTCACCCGCGTGCGCCGGCACCGGCGCCGGCCGGTGATCGTCAGGCAGACCTTTCAAAGCGCTGCGGGGCCGTCCACTCCGGGAATGCGGACGCGGGCGGCCCCGCCGCTTCTGCGTTCCCGGACGGGCCCTCGCCCAGGCCCCTTCCCGGCCCCGGCCCGCGCGGCGCCGTGCCCCCGGGAACGGCCGGGATTCCCCGCAGCGCCTGGGGGAGCATGGCGCCGTGCCAGGGGCAAGGGAAGGCCCCCGTCTGGGAGGGACCGTTCCGCTTCTTGCCTGCGGCCATCTTGCGGAGACAGCGGCTGAGGCCGCCCTGCCGCCGCCTCCGGTTCCTGCCTCCGGCCTTCCGTTTCCCGCCGACGGCCTTCCGGTTCCCGCCGACGGCCTTCCGGTTCCCGCCCACTTTCCGGTTCCCGCAGTCACTCATCCGGTTCTCGCCGTCACGCGACACGTCCGTCCACTGGCGCGGGAGGGCCGCGTTTCCCGTGTGGCAGGCGGTGGCGCGGCGGCGGGGCAACGGGTTCTTTGCGGGGGAGGGCAGAGACGGGCCGGGACGCGGCCGCCGCCGTGCCGCGACGGGGCTTCCCCCCAGCGGTTCCGCCTCAGCGGTCGGGGAAGGGCCTGGCCAGCCACAGCCCCGCCAAGGTCAGGACCAGGAAATACAGCACGTCGTTCAGATCTATGAAGCCGGCGGCGAAGTGCGAGAGCCTGGGGGCGAAGGCCAGCCCCTGGATCAGGTAGGCGGCCCCGGACGGGAGGTAGGGCGCCGCCCAGCCCGCCGCCCAGAAGACGCCCAGGACGCCCAGGGTGAGGAGGGCGGAGGCGGAGGGGGAGGACGCGGCCGAGGCCACGGCGAGCCCCGTGGCCACGAAGGCGAGCGTCACCAGGAGGAGCCCCAGGGCGCCGCAGAGCAGGAGCCTGGCGCTCCCGGTGCCCAGGAGCGCCAGGGCGGCGAAGGGGGGGAGGCTCAGGAGCGCCAGGAGGTACATGGAGCCCGCGCCCGCCAGGAAGTGCGCGAGGGTGATCTCCGCCCGGGAGAGGGGGAGCGCCAGGGTCATGTCCAGGTGCCCGCCGCCCGCGAAGTCGGCGTAGGCGCGCATGGTGGAGAGGGGTGTCACCAGGAGCAGGATGAGCCCCAGCCGCTCCAGGGAGCCCGAGAACAGGGCGAGGGTGGAGTCCAGGGCCATGCCGCGCCCCATGGCGTCCAGGTTGGCGGAGGCGTAGGAGGCCACGGAGTTGTAGAACCACAGGCCCGCGAGTACGAGGAACACCGCGGCCGCGAGCCCGCCCGCCGGCCCCGACCAGAAGCCCTTCCACTCCCTGCGGGCCAGGGCAATCGAGTTCCCGAGGCTCAGCCGCGGCATGGCCCCTCCCCGCCCCCCGGGCCTTCCGGACGGACGGCCCCGCCGAGGGCCAGGAAGAAGACCTCCCCGGGGAAACCGGGATCGCCGGGCCGGCTCCCCGCGCCCAGCCCCGCACCCAGCTCGTCCCATCCCCCGTGGGCCGCGAGGCGGCCCTCCTTCAGTATCAGCGCCGAGTCGGTAAGCAGATAGGCCTCCTCCAGGACGTGGGTCGAGACCAGGAGGGTCGTCGTCTCCGGGAGCGCCATGACGAGCCAGTTCAGGCGCCTCACCTCCTCCGGGTCCAGGCTGCTGGAAGGCTCGTCCAGCAGCAGGAGACGCGGCCCCCCCAGGAGCGCCAGGGCCAGCGCCGCCTGCCGCCGGGTGCCCAGGCTGAGCCTCCCCGCGAGACGATCCAGCTTGCCCTCCATATCCAGTGCGGCCGAGAGCCGCTCGATTTCGGAGCGGGTGCCGGCCGGGTCCAGCCCCCTGAGCTTCCCCGCGAGGACAAGGTGCTCGCGCACGGTGAGTTCCTGGTTCAGGGGGGCCTTCTCCGGGAGCCAGCCCAGGAAGCCCGGCGTCTCCCTCGCGCGGGCGGGGCTCATGCCGTCGGCCAGGATCTCGCCCCCGTCCGGGGGGAGGACTCCCGCTATCAGCCTCATGAGGGTGCTCTTCCCGGCCCCGTTGGGCCCCAGGAGCGCCGTCCTGCCGCCCCTTCTCAGGGAGAAGGTGAGGCCCTTCAGGGCTTCGGCGGAGCCGAAGGCGCGGCCCAGGTCACGGGCCGCGACCAGGGGAGGGGGGGGAGCGGCCTCCGCCACGTCCCGCGCCGCGGCCAGGGTATCGGCCGCAGGCGTCTCGCCTTTTCCCGCCCCGTTCGCCTCGATGGCGCCGTCCATAGGGTGACTCTCCTCTTGAATCCATGCAGATGTACTATAAATTTAAAATATTTAATATAAATAAAAAATCAGATAATTAAAATTTATAAAATAATTATCTGATTGTATATTTTTGTTTATGAGATAAATGCCAGAAAGACGGGACAATCCCAAGGCCTTCATTATACGGATCCTGAGCTGCCGGGCTACCGTCCGGGGGCCGATGCGGGAGCCTGCGGCTACCCCGCCCGCCTCCTTTCATCTTCCGTTTCCGTCCCCCTGGCCGGTTCCCGCAGCAACACCGCCGTCCCTCACCGCCTTCCCGGCCCCCCGGAGGCGCCTTTCAGCTGAGCCCCGGATCCCCGGGGATGGCCAGCCTCCTCTCCATCCAGGAGAGGAGCCAGGTGGCGAGGGTCACCAGGGCCAGGTAGTAGCCGGCGGTGGCGAGATAGCACTCGAGGTACCTGAAGTACATGGTGGCTATCCCCTTGGCCTGGCCGGTGAGTTCGGACATGGTCACTATCATGGCCAGGGACGAGTACTTGATGAGGTAGATTATCTCGTTGCCGCAGCCGGGGAGCGCCCGGCGGGCGGCGGCGGGGGCGGTGATGCGCCAGAAGGCCTGGGCCCTGGTGAAGCCCAGGGACAGCGCCGCCATATACTGGCCTTTCTTGATGGAGAGGAGGGCGCCGCGGATGTATTCCGACTGGTAGGCGCCCGAGCACAGGGCGAAGGCGGTGACAGAGGAGGCGTAGGGGGAGAGGCGGAAGAGGGAGGAGAGGGGGCTGACGCCGGGGCCGAACTGGGACTCCAGGAAGACGCCCACCGTAGGGAGCCCGTAGTACCACATCATGAGCTGGACGACCAGCGGCGTGCCGCGGAAGACGGCAACGTATGCGTCCAGGGCCCTGGAGAGGCGGGACGTGCCGAGGGACCGGCCGACCCCCGCGAGGATGCCGATGGCGACGCCCAGGACGGCCGAGGGCACTATGATCTGTATGCTCACCCAGAGCCCCTTGTTCAGGGCGGGGAAGAGGACGGTCCGGTAGAACTCGAGGGTTCCCACCCTAACCCCCCTGGATCTCTGAAAGCTTGGAGCAGAAGTCCGAGGTGCGAGATCCCGAGCCGTCGCGCAGGAGCTCCTCGGGGCTGCCGCTCTCGGTGATGCGGCCACTCTCCATGAAGAGGAACTCCTTTGTCATGTGCCGCGCGAAACCCACCTGGTGGGTCACCATGAGCATGGTCATCCCGCCCTCGTGGAGGTCCTGGATGACCTTGAGAACCTCCCCGATGAGCTCGGGATCCAGGGCGCTCGTGGGCTCGTCCAGGAGCATCACCTTGGGATCCATGGCGAGCGCCCTGGCGATGGACACCCTCTGCTTCTGGCCGCCAGAGAGCTGGGCTGGGTAGAGATCCGCCCTGGAGGCCAGGCCCACGCGGTCCAGCTCCGCCATGGCCCTGTCGTAGGCCTCCCGCTTCGCCCACCCCTTGACCCGGCGCAGTGCCACCGCGACGTTGTCCCTGGCCGTCAGGTGGTCGAAGAGGTTGAAGTCCTGGAAGATCATGCCGATCTCCCGGCGGAAGAGGCAGATGTTCATCCGGGACATGTCCCGGGCCGACTCCCCGTCCAGGAACACGTCCCCGCCGTCAGGGGGGTTCAGGAAATGGATGCACTGGAGGAGGGTGGACTTCCCGCCGCCTGAGGGGCCGATGAGGACCTTGAGATCGCCCCGGTCAAGGGTGAGCGACACCTCGTGCAGGAGGATCTTGTCGCCCATGGTCTTGGTTATCCCGCAGGCCTCCAGGAGGTGGGGGGGGGCTGGACTCGCCGCGGCGGTGACGGGCGGGGCCCCGGGCGCGTACGGGGTGCAGGTGGCGCCGGGGCGTTCCGGGTCGCCGGGGCGTCCCGCGGGCGGGGCGGTCGCCTTTTGAAGCTGTGCTGTCATTGGGATGCGCTGTGATATCCTGACTTCGTCTGCGAGACCGTGGCCGGCGATGCGTTGGCTGGATGCGCGTCGGACCCCCCCGCGCCGGCTTTCGGCGCGCGGGGGGGCGCCGCTCCCGGCGCGGGAAGCGCGGGGCTGGGGATGCGCCGGATCCTTGCCGTCCTGGACGGGCGGGGCGGCAGGCGGCGGCGGGCGGGACGGCGCGGGGCGGCAGGACGCTGTCGAGGGGTGCTGCCGCGGCGCGGGACGGCGCCTTCAGAACTCGTGGCCCAGCCCGGGGATGCGGGTTCTCCTCTCGAGTGCCTTCAGGCCCTTCACGCCCAGCCAGGTGAGGGTGAAGTACAGGAGCCCCGCGAAAACGTAGAAGGGGATGTGCTTGTAGGTGTAGGCGGCCATGAACTTGGTGCGGGCCATGATCTCGAGGGTGCCCAGCATGTAGGCCACGGCCGAGTCCTTGAGGAGGATGGAGTATTCGTTGGACCAGGCGGGTATGGAGATCCGCAGGGCCTGGGGGATCACCACCCGGAAGACGGCCTGCCGGGCGGTGAAGCCAAGCGCCGTCGCCGCCAGGAACTGCCCGCGGGGGAGCGAGAGAATGGCGCCGCGGAAGATCTGGGACTGGTAGGCGCCGCTGGCGAGCCCCAGGGCCACGAGCGAGGCCGAGAACGGCGAGAGCTCGAGCCGGAGCCCGAAGTGCGCCATGGCGATTCTCTCGATGGCGGAGTAGATGCCGAAGTAGACGAGGAAGAGGAGGACCAGGATGGGGATGCCCCGGAAGAACCACACGTAGAGACTGAGGATCCGTGCGATCCACCTGGGGCCGTATATCTCGAGGGAGGCGATGGGGAGGCCTATCGCGAAGCCCAGGCTCATGGCCCCCAGGATGAGCGCCGCCGTGTAACCAGTGCCCTGGAGTATGTAGAGTGCTGCCTTGAGGTACTCGACTAAATCCATGATGTCCGGTAGCCCGGCCCTGTTCCCGCCCGGGGCGCCAGCCCCTGGTCGCCTCCCGGCGCCCCGGGGCTGTCGGCCCGGGGCGGGGCCCGTTGCCGCGCGGGCCCTCAGGGCGGGCCCCGCCGCGTGGAAAAACCCGGAACCCCCAGCGGGGGCCCCGGGCCTGGTTTGCGCGGGCTGTCCGCGGGCCCCGCCTGGGGCGGCGGGGGCCCGCGGTTCTCGCCGCTCTCAGTGGAACTCGCCGGGGCGGTACTTGTCCTTCAGGGTCTGCCAGAAGGGGTCGGCCATGAGCGCCGTGAGGCCCTCGTTCAGCTGTGCCAGGAGCTCGGGATTCTCCTTGTTGACGCCGTAGGCGAACTCCTCGGTGGGGATGCCGGCCTCGCCGATGATCTTCACGTCCTGCTCGGAGACGGCCTTGGCGGCGGGGGCGTCGTTCATGACCGCCGCGTCGATGCGGCCGTTCAGGACGTCAGCCACAGCGAGCTCGTAGGAGTCGTACTGGGAGAGGGTGTACTTCCGGCCGTCCTTCCC
>JAITEZ010000069.1 GCA_031281735.1 Deltaproteobacteria bacterium
ACACACGCGTTCCCGCCCGGCACCGCGCAGGAAGCCGGGGGCGGCCGCGGGCGGCCTTCCCCCGCAGCCGGGGGGGGCGCGCCGCGGGCGCCGCGCGCCCGGCCCGCAGCCCGCGAGGCGGGCAGGCCGCCCGGGGCGCCCGCCCTCCTACTCTGCGCCCTGGCCCTCCTGGCCTCCGCCGCCTGGGCGGGCGCCGCCTCCGCCACCGGCGCCCGGGAGGACGGGGACAGGGGTTTCGGGACGCCCAGGTGGCATGACTACCGGGAGATCCCGGGGGTCACACGGGAGGACATAGAGGCGATCGAGCGGCTCAAGCGGGAGCGGAGCTTCCTGGTGTACGGGAGCTGCCGGTCCACCGAGGCCTTCAACGCCTACGACGGGCAGAAGCGGGGCTTCTCGTCCCACATGGCGAGCTGGCTCACCGAGCTGCTGGGGATAGACGTCCAGCTCCGGATCTTCGAGTGGGACGAGTTCGTGTCGGCCCTGAAGAACGGGGACGTGGACTTCACGGGGGATCTCACTCCCACGCCCGAGCGGAGGCGGGAGCTCTTCATGACCCAGCCCATCGCCGAGCGGGGGCTGACGTTCTTCCGGCTCCGGGGCTCGCCCCCCCTCGCGGAGATCGCCAGGGAGCGCAGGCTCAGGTTCGCGTTCCTGGAGGACACGGTCACCCCCATGGACGTGGCCTCCACCGGCGCCTGGGACTTCGAGGCCGTGGGCGCCGCCGACTTCGAGTCGGCCTACGCCCTCCTGGCCGACGGCCGGGCGGACGCGTTCCTGCACGAGGCGCCGGCCGAGGCCGTCATCGACTCCCGCAGGGACGTGGTGGCTCAGGTGTTCTACCCCGTGCTGTTCTCCGAGGTGTCGCTCTCCGCCCGGTCGCCCGCCAACAGGGCCGTGATAGACGTGGTCGACAAGGCCATCGCGGCCGGGGCCTTGGAGGAGCTCCTGGCCATGTACATAGAGGGCGAGGCCGAGTACCGCAGGCACCAGTACACGCTGAGGCTGGCCCCGGGCGAGCTCCGCTTCCTGCAGCAGCGCCAGAGCTCGGGCGATCCAATCCTCTTCGGGGCCGAGCACGAAAACTACCCGATATCCTTCTGGAACGGGGAGGAGGGGGAGTTCCAGGGCATAGCCATCGACATCCTGAAGCAGGTATCCGCGATCTCGGGCCTCTCCTTCCGGCCCGCCAACGACGCGCCAGTCGAGTGGCCGGAACTCCTGCGGATGCTGGAGGAGGGCGAGGCGACCATGGTCACCGAGCTCATCCCCACGCCCGAGCGTGCGGGGCGCTTCCTGTGGGCCGAGCCGCCCTTCAGCGTGGACAAGTTCGCCCTCATCTCCCGCAACGACACCCGGCAGCTCACCACGAACGAGATCCACGCCATGAGGGTGGGCCTCATCAAGGACTCGGCCTGGGCCGACGCCTTCCTCAGCTGGTTCAGGAACCACCCCAACGTCCGCGAGTACATCTCCAGCGACCTGGGCTTCGACGCCCTCGAGAGGGGCGAGATCGATCTCCTCATGGGCTCGCGGAACCTGGTGCTGGGCGAGTCCAACTACAGGGAGCGGCCCGGCTTCAAGGTGAACCTGACCTTCGAGACCGCCTTCGAGTCCTCCTTCGGGCTCAACATCCACGAGACGATGGTGCAATCGCTCCTGTCCAAGGCCATCACCCTCGTGGACTGCGACTCTGTGACCGACCAGTGGCTGAGGCGCAGCTTCGACTACCGCGGCAAGCTCGCGCGGTCCCGGGTCCCCTGGCTCGCGGGTCTCGCGGCGCTCCTGGTGCTGCTCCTCGCGCTCTCGATAGCCTTCGTGCGCAGGAAGTCCTACGAGTCGCGCAGGCTCGAGGCCGTCGTGGGCGAGCGCACGGCCGAGCTCAACGAGCGCCGCGAGGAGGCCCTGCGCCAGCTCAAGGCCAAGGGTGACTTCCTGGCCCGCATGAGCCACGAGATCCGCACCCCCATGAACGCGATCATCGGCATGGCGGAGCTCGCCCTGCGCGAGAGGCTCCCCGACGAGGCCTCCGAGATGATCACGAACATCCTCCGGGCGGGGAACTCGCTTCTCACCATCATCAACGACATCCTGGACTTCTCCAAGATCGAGTCCGGCCGCATGGAGATCGTGTCCGCCCCCTACCGCCTGGGGGCCCTGGTGCAGGACGCCGTGGGCATCGCCACCACCCGCCTTTCCGGCAAGCCCGTGGAGTTCCTGGTGGAAGTCGACCCGCGGCTCCCGGCGGGGCTCGTGGGCGACGAGGTGCGCATCCGCCAGGTGATCCTGAACCTCCTCTCCAACGCGGTGAAATACACCCGGAAGGGCTGGGTGCGCCTGAGGATCGAGTGGGAGGATCCCGCGGACGCGGCGCCCGCCTCCCCGCAGGGGGCCAGCTGCCCCTGGCCGCCCCGTCGGCCGCCCGGCGACGGCGCCCCCGGGCGGCCAGCGCGGGGCGGGGGGCCCGCAGGCGCGGCCCCCGCCCCCCTGCCGGGGCCCAGCTGCACCTGGCCCCCCCGGCGCCCACCCGGCGAGGGCGGCACCACAGGCGCGGCGCCGGGGGCCCGGGCGGCAGGCCCCTGGGACGGCCCCCCCGGCGGCGGGGGCGGCGACGCCGCCCCCGATATCCTCCTGCGCATAGTCATCGCCGACTCGGGCATCGGCATCCGCGAGGAGGACATGGACAGGCTGTTCGGAACCTTCGCCCAGGTGGACAAGGAGACCAACCGGGGCATCGAGGGCACGGGACTGGGGCTGGCCATCACCCGCAACCTCGCCTCCCTCATGGGCGGGAAGATCAAGGTCGAGAGCGAGTACGGGCAGGGATCGGTCTTCACCGCGGAGATCCCCCAGCTGGCGCCGGAGCCGCGGGAGCCGCTGGCCGCCCTGAACGAGCCCGCCCGCAACCGGTCCCTCTTCCTCGAGCCCGATCCCCTGCGGGCGGAGTCCCTGGAGTGGACCCTCGTCCGGCTCGGGGCCCGCTACGAGATAGCCTCCGGCCTGGACGACTTCGCGAGCGCGCTCCGGGGCGCCGACGGCTTCGCCTACTTCTTCGCCCCCGAGGAGGAGGAGCTCGCCGCCACGGCCATCGCCACACGGGCCGGGACCCGGATCCGCCCCGTGTGGCTCTCGCCCCCCGGCGCCAAGGGCTGCCGGAACCCCGGGGCCCTGGGCTCCCCCTTCCCGCTCTGGTGCCTCCCAGTCGCGAGAATCCTGAACGGCGAGGCGGGGGCGGGCTCGCACCAGGCCCGCGACCGGACGGAGGCGGCGGGCCTGACCGCGCCGTCAGCCAGGGTGCTCCTGGTGGACGATCTCACCGTGAACCTCAAGGTGGCCCGGGGGCTCCTGAAGCCCTTCCAGGTGGAGGTGGACACCTGCGAGTCCGGATCCGAGGCGGTCAGGCTCGCCTCCGAGATCCTCTACGACATCATCTTCATGGATCACGTCATGCCCGGCATGGACGGCATAGAGGCCACGGAGCGCATCCGCGCCGCAGGCAACCGGGTGCCCGTCATCGCGCTCACCGCCAACGCGGTCTCGGGGATGCGTGAGATGTTCCTTTGCCACGGCATGAACGACTTCATCTCCAAGCCCATCGAGATCGGAAGGCTCGAGGGGATCCTCCGCCAGTGGCTCCCCCCCGCGAAGATAGTGGAGCCCTCCGCCGCCCCACCGCCGGTCGCCCAGGCGGCCCCGTCACCCGCCAGCGCCCCGGCCGCGGCCCCCGCGGGGCGCGCCGCAGGGCCCGCCCCGGCCCGGGGGGATCACACTGCCCCCGGCGCCGCCCCTCCCCCCGCTCCCGCGGACGGCGGCGCCGGGGGCAGGCCCGGCCGGGACGGGGGCTTCGATCCCGCCCAGAGCCTCTCCCAGCTGGGAGGCGACCAGGAACTCCTCCTGGAGGTGCTGGAGATGTACGTGAGTTCCACCCCCGCCCTCCTGGACCGGCTCCGCGGCATCGGCCCGGGGGAGGTCGTCGACAGCGCCAAGGTCTTCCACAGCATCAAGGGCTCGAGCCTCAACGTGGGGGCCCGCATGGTGGGGGAGATGGCCGCGGCCCTGGAGAGGGCCGCCAAGGAGGGGGACGGCGCCGCCGTGCTCGACGGCTGCCAGGAATTCATCGAGACCGTGGAGGGCCTCATCTGGCAGATGGCCAGCTTCCTCCGGCAGGCCACTCCCGGCCTCCAGGATCCCGCCGTGCCGGAAGGCCACTAGCCCGGGCGAGGGCCGCCTGTCCCGCGGAGGCCGCCCGGCCCCGCCCGCCTACCTCGCCATCCCCCGCGCGCCGGGGCACAGGAGGCGCTCCAGGAGATCCGCGGCCTCGAAGATGAGCGCCCCCAGGAGCCCCATGGCCAGGATGCCGCTCCACATGCGGGGCAGGTTCATGGCTCCCCAGGCGTCCACTATCATGAAGCCCAGGCCCCTGTCCGTCGCGAAGCTCTCGGCTATGAACAGCACCGACACGGCCGTGCCGGAGGCTATCCGCAGGGAGGTCACGGCGGCCGGGAGGGCGTGGGGGGCGACCACGTGCCGCAGGAGCGACAGGCGCCTCGCGAGCCTCTCCCCGGCACGGGCCGCCGGCCACAGGGTCGCGAAGGAGTCCTCCCAGCGGGGATCCATGTTCCTGGCCGCGTCCCTGGTGACCACCAGTATCTGGCAGAAGGTGACCAGGGCCACCAGCACCGCCTTGGGGGCCTCGCCGAAGCCGAAGACGACCAGGAGCGCCGGCAGGAACAGCACCTTCGGCACGGGGAAGGTGAGGAACATGACCGGCGCGAGCCACGCGTCCAGCCTCGCCGACCGGCCCATGGCTATCCCCAGGGGGAAGGCGGCGGCGAAACCCGCCCCGAGGCCCCAGGCGAGCCGCCTCACGGAGGCGGCGGCGTGCCCCAGGAAGACGGGGCTCCCGAGCTGGCCCGCGAGGTTCCGGATTACCGCCCAGGGCCGGGGGAGCACTAGAGGCCCCAGGGCGAGGCTCAGGACGAGCCAGAGGCCCAGGATGAGAAGGAACGCCCGCGCGTAGCCCGCGGCTTTGGATGGGCCGCCGCCCGACGCCCCGGCGCTCACGCGTCCTCCAGGGCCCGGCGGACCGCGAGCGCCAGGCGGAAGAACCCCTCCGTCGACCGGAAGCCCGGCCCGCAGCGGCCGGGGTTCCCGAAACGGGCCGTGATCGAGGCGGGCCTGCCCCCCAGCACCAGCACCTCGTCCCCCAGGCGCACGGCCTCCTCAATGCTGTGGGTGGCCACGACGGAGGTGAGGCCCTTCCCCGCGAGGAGCCCCGCCACCGCGTCCTGGAGCCGCTCCCTGGCGATGGCGTCCACGGCGGAGAACGGCTCGTCCAGCACCACCAGGTCAGCCCGCGCCGCGAGCGCCCGCGCCAGCGCTATCCGCTGGCGCTCCCCCCCCGAGATCTCCCCGGGGTAGCGCCCGGCGAGCCCGGAGAGACCCAGCTCGGAAAGCGCGGCCTCGGCTCGGGCGCGCCTCTCGGCCGCGGGCACCCGGGCGAGCGCGAGGGGGAGCTCCAGGTTGGCGAGCACCGTCTTCCAGGGGAAGAGGGCGCAGTCCTGCATGAGGTAGCTCCGTCCCGCCCCGGGCGGATCGACCGCGAACTCACCCTCCCACGCCCCGGGGGGGGTGAGGCCGGCTATCAGGTTCAGGAGCGTGGTCTTCCCGGATCCCGAGCTCCCCACCACCGCGAGCGATCCCCCGGCGGGTATCTCGAAGCTGATGTCCCGCAGGATCTCGACCTCGCCGTAGGATCTGCCGAGGCCCCTGGCGGTCACCCGCGCGCCCACGCCGCCCCGGCGCCCGCCCGCAAGGCTATCTCCCGCGCACGCGGACCACGTCCGCGTAGGACGGGACGGGGAGCCCGGCCCCGCCGGGGCCCCCCTCCAGCACCCCGATGCGCTGGAGGTAGCCCACGTACTCCCGGTAAAGGCCGGTGTCGGGGAGCCCCCCCGGTATCGCCGCGGGATCGAAGACGGGGAGCTGGTAGGATTCCGCCAGCGCGGGCGGCACGAGCCCCCGCTCCGTCATGAGGAGCTTGGCCGCGGCGGGGTCGGAGTTGACCCAGGCCACCGACAGCGCCAGCGCCTCCCGGAAGCGGGCGCAGACCTCCGCCGGGAGCCCGCCCGAAAGCGCCACCACCGCGAGGGGCATGTCGCCTATCTCGCGGTCGTCCATGAGCACCGCGCCTCCCGCGCTCTCCGCCACCGTGAGGAGCGGCTCCGGCACGAGGGTCGCCTCGGCCTGGTCAGAGGCCAGGAGCTGCATGCGCACGGGGATCTTGCGCACGTCGCGCCGCTCCATGAAGTCCGCGGGAAGCCCCCTCGCCTGGAAGAAGACGTCCGCCAGGAAGTCCGTGATGGTCTGCCGCGCCGTGAGCAGGGTCTTCCCGCGCAGCCCCGCGAGCGAGAGGCCCGCCGACCCCGGCGAGGTCACGAGCCCGAACATCCGGCGCTCCCGCGAGGTGGCGGAGGTGGCCGCGACGACCTTGAAGTCCCGGCCCGAGGCCTGCTGGACGATGGCGGAAATGATCTCGCAGAAGTGGCCATCGAGCGAGCCCGCTATCGCCGCGGCGTCCTTCTCCACGGCGCTCTGGAAGCTCACGAGCTCCACGTCGAGGCCCTTCTCGGCGAAGTAGCCCCGCTCGGCCGCGGCGATCAGGAGCACCGTGTCCGCTATGGGCAGGAGGCCGATCTTGAGCCTGACCGGCGCGGGGGGGGGCTGCGCGGCGGCGGGACCGCAGGCGAGGAAAAGGGAGGCCGCCGCAGCGGCGAGGGCCGCGAGGGACGCTCCCGCCAGACGCGGGAATGCCGGGTGGGGAAGGCGCATGGATACTCCTGGGAGGCGCGGGGGGGCCGGGCGGGCCTGGACGGGGAAGGACAGGCGGGACGGGGGGGCGCGACAGTCTGTGGCGGGATCTAACTTTACCCGGCGGGAGGGCGGTTTTCAAGCCCCGCCGGCGCTCCGGCGCCCGGACCCGCCGCGGGGAGCCGGGGCAGCCGCCCGCCGGCCGGGGGGGCCGCGCCGCGCGTGCGGGCGGGGCGGGCGGCACCTTGAGCCCCGGCACGGACGGCCGCCGGTTTCCCGGGAAACCGGGGCACGGCCGGCGGTGCCTCCCCTCGCCCCGCCGGCCTCCGGGAGGGGGGGCGGGGCAGGCATGGGCTCCGCCGCACACCTGCGGCATCGCCGCCGCGGCTTCCCGAACACGCGTCGCGGCGCTTACCGGCTCGGACGTTGCCCTTCCCCTCCACCGTCCGCCGGCGCGGCTCCCGCTGGGAACAGCCGCAAGAGCGCTGACCGCCCCGGCGTGCCCCCCTCCCCCGCATACGCCCTTCACGGCTTCATTGGCAGCGGATGCTCGGGAAACCCTACGATTGAGTCACCCTGAATGATCCGGGATACTGAGCATCGCTTCCCCGTTGGACCGGGCCGATCCGGTTCAGGGGAGGCCCGCATGGAAGGATAGAGGCAGGCCTAGATCCAACCCACGCTTTAATATAAGGGCACGGGAGAACGGGGGGGCGGAGAAACGGGAACGGAGATTAGGGGAGCGGGGAATGGAGGTCAGGGAATGGGGAATGAGAAGGGGAGCGTGGAATGGGAACGGGGAATTTTGGATCGGAGAAAAGGGGAAGCGGGGAATAAAAGGAATGGTAGACAGGGCTGCCAAATATTTCCAACGCGCGGCTTCAATGGTTCGGGACTTAACGGGCGTCCGGTCGCGGGACGGCACCGGACCCCGCAAGCGTCCGGGGCGCAGGGAAGCCCGCACGGGGCCGGACGGCACCGGAACCGCAGGCCGGCACGCCAGGAGGGAGGGGCCTGGACGTGCTTAATCCCCGCTGGCACCCTTGGCCCGCCTCACGCAAGCGCGGAAGGTGGGCGGCCGCGGCTGGTCTCATCAGAAACGCGGCAGAGATGGTCTCATCAGAAACGCGGCAGAGATGGGACGGAACGACCCGGCTGCCGACCGCAGGAGCCCGTGCGCCCGGGACTGCCGGACAGCCGGGCGGGGAATCATGACAGTCACGGGGCTCCCTTCCCCGATCCCTGGGTGAGAGGATCATTATCCCTTGTTTTCCCGAGGCCGACGAGACGCCCGGAGGCACCGGCCACGGGGCACGTGCCGCCCTCCGCGAGCCTGGCGGACGTCCCTCCCGGCCCAGGGATCGGCCGGGGCGCAACGACTGAGGCCGACCCTGCCGGGGGATCCCAGCGATCCTGAACTGCACCGTGCTGGGGATGCCCCGCCTGCAGGGCCCTTCACCGGCACTTCCTGGATGCCGCCGCGACCGGGAAAGGCCGGGAGCGGGGTGCCGGTCATTCCCGGCGGAAAGGCCGACTCCGTCCCCCGGAGGCACGCCGCACGCCCCGGCATTGGGCGGACGCCCTCCTGGGCAACGGAAGAAAGCCCTGGGTATGGCACGGCCGCCTGCCGCACTCACGGCACCTATCGACGGACGGCGCGGAATTGGTGGAGATGAGGGGACTTGAACCCCTGGCCTCAGCATTGCGAACGCCGCGCTCTCCCAACTGAGCTACATCCCCGCATGGGTCGCCGTCATGGCGGGGGCGGAGCCCCCCGAAAGGCAGAGTGATATTACCCCAGCGGCCCCGGCTTTGCAAGAGGCAACAGGCGGCGGGGGATGCGGGGGCAGGGGCCCCCGGACGCCGCGCCGGGCGCCGGAGGGCCCCCCGGCCAGCTCCTCTAGCGCCCAACCTCACGTTCCCTACGTTGATCCTCACTATCATGCTGTTGTATCATGGAGGGTAAACGTCTAGGTGCCCGGAGGCTTCTGCGCAGGGCCCTCGTCGGGCCCGCGCTCCCGCAGGCCTTTCCGCCGGGCCCGCCCGGCTACCCAGGTGGCCACCGTGTCGGCAAAAGAGAGACAGAGCGAGTCGGCCATCTGCCGCAACCGGAAGGCGTCCTTCGAGTACGAGCTGGGGGAGAGGTACGAGGCGGGCCTGGTGCTCACCGGCACCGAGGTCAAGAGCCTCCGGATGGGCAAGGCGAGCCTGATAGACGCCTACGCCCGGACCTCGCACGGGGAGTGCTTCCTCGTGGGGGCCCACATCAGCCCTTACAGCCAGACCTACTACGGCAACCACGACCCGCTCCGGAAACGCAAGCTCCTCCTGCACGCCAAGGAGATCAAGCGTCTGGACGGCAAGACGCGGGAGCGCGGCCAGAGCCTCATCCCCCTGAGGCTGTACTTCAAGAACGGGAAAGCCAAGGTGGAGCTGGCCCTCGCCCGCGGCAAGAAGACCCACGACAAGCGTCACGCCATCAGGGAGGCCGACAGCAAGCGGGAGATGTCCCGGACGGCGGCGGAGTACAACCGGCGTGGCTGACGCCCGCCGAGACCCTACCCGACCCCGGCGGACGCCACCCCCGCCCGCTCCCCTTCCCCGCCGGCGCCTCCCCGACGCCCCCCTGTCCGCCCGTCCCCGCCTGCCGCCTTTCCCGGGCGGCCCACTCCCCTTCCGACCGAAAGCCGCCCCCGTCCCGAAACGCCCCCTTCCCGTTCCGGCCCTCCGCTGGCCGCCACGGACCGTCACAGCACCCCGGACAGCCGCCGGCCGCACCCCGGCCCCGCACGGGCCGTCCCGGCCCTATCCCCCACGTCCTGCCCCGTCCGGCAGGGCTCAGGGGACTTGCCGTCACCGGGGGCACCCCTGCCCCGGATAGTCCCGCCGGGTACGTTTCCGCTGCTTTCCCCGCCCCCGGCCCCTCCGGGCCATTTCCACCAAACGGATCCCTAAAACCCCCTCGCGTCCCGCCGGGACGTCGCACGCCTGAAGAAGAGAGCGGAAAAACATGATAAAAAATCCACGCCTCCTGGTCTTCGTGGACGAGGCCAACGTCACGAGGACCGCCTCCAAGAACTTCAACAAGAGCTTCGACTGGCCCAAGTTCCGTGATTACCTCAAGAACTACGGGGAGACCCCCCGCGAACTGGTCGAGATGGTGGTCTACGTCGGCATACCGCCGGATCCCAAGCGCAAGGAGTCCCGCCTGCGGTACGCCCACTTCCTCAAGAGCCAGGGCTTCCTGGTCTACACCAAGGAGGGCCAGCTCAAGACGTACGGGAACCAGCGCAGTCCCTACCGGGACGACTGGAACGCCCGGCCAAGCGGCTGGGATCAGGGCCGCGGCGGCCCCCAGTTCCTCCCTGACTACAAGGCCAACGTGGACGTGATCATGGCCATCGACGCCATGGACCTGGCCCTCAGGATCCGCCCCGACGTGGTCACCCTCGTTACCGGCGACTCTGACTTCGCGCACCTGGCTCTCACCATCCGCCGCGAGGGCATCAAGGTGGAGGTGGCCTCGGCGCCCCAGACCCTCTCCTCGGAACTCAGGACATCCGCCAACCACGTTATCGACCTCACCGAGCTATTCGATACCTTCGAGCCTTACGAGCCCAGGAGGCCGATCGACCCGGAACCCTACTCCCCGCCTTCCCAGGGGCAGGGCGGCGGTCCCGGCCAGGGCCAGGGGCAGGGCTATGACCAGAACAGGCCTGAGCCGAGCCCCCAGTCCGGCTCCCCCTCCGATACGACAGCCGCGCCCGCGGCGGCACCCGAGACTGCGCCCGCCCCCGAGACTGCGCCCGCGGCGGCGCCCGCCCCCGGGACTGCACCCGCGCCCGCGGCGGCGCCCGCCCCCGAGACTGCATCCGCGCCCGCGGCGGCGCCCGCCCCCGAGACTGCATCCGGCCCCGAGTCTGGAGCCGGATCCGACGCCGTCCCCGGCGAGGACTCCGCCAAGGGCGGCGAGCGGTAACCGCCCATGGGCAAGGCAGGATTGACAACCCCGTCCCCCCGCCCGCTTTCCCGGCCCGCGCCCGTCCCCTCCGGCGCGGGCCGGGGCAGGCGGGCGCGGGCCATCCCCCCGCAAGCGCCGCGCCAGGCGGCGATCGCCGGCCGCGCTTCCCGCGCGGCCGCCCCCTCCCCCTTTCTCGCCTTCGCTTACCCCCTCGCCCTCGCTGTGGCCTCCGCCTTCGCCTTGGCCGCCCCCGCGGCGTCCGCCGCCCCGGCGGCCCAGACCTTCGGCCCGTACACCCTGGTCCAGGAACGCCTGGGGCCGGGGCTCTGGTACTTCCAGGTTTTCGAGGATCCGCCGCCCGAGCCCCCGCAGTCCCCGCTCCAGTCCCTGCTCATCTCCCCGATGCTCCAGGCCCCGGAGCGTCTAGTCTCCCCCGAGAGGTTCCGCCCCTTCCCGGTGAAGGTGCGGGACGGCAGGCCAGTGCTCGCGGTGACCCGCGAGGGGGATCCCGGCGCCGGGGACGGCGCGGCGGAGACGGTGTTCGAGATCTCCCCCTACAGCCCGGACGGGAGCCTCGCGGGCCTCGTCTTCCACGGGGACGGCTACTCGTTCGCGGCCGGGCTCGGGGCCGATCTCACGCCCCTCGCCGAGGGCGTGAACCTCCTGGGCAAGACCTTCATGCCGGCCGGGCCCCACGGGCCGCGGCTCATGGCCTCGGAGTTCGGGCCCATCGGCTCGCTCCAGATCCCCGTCTGCTATTTCCTGGGCCAGGGGAAGCGCACGGCGGCCTTCTTCATGAACGAGACGAGGCCCCTGGTGTGGGACTTCTCCGACGCCCCCTGGACAGTAAGCCTCGCCGGCCCCCTGAACCCCGAGAGGTCGCTCTCCTTCTTCGTCATCACCGGCGACGACCTGCCCTCCGTGCGCCGCGCCTTCATGGCCCTGGTGGGACGGCCCCCCGTCCCGCCGCGCTCCGTCTTCGCGCCCTGGATAACGGACTCCTCCGGCACCCCGGCCCCGGAGACGCCGGCCGTCCTGACGAGATGGAAGTCCCGGCTCCCTCAGATACCCTTACTGGGCGGGCTCTTCGGGGGGAAGGCCTCCGACCTCCCCTTCGAGGAGGCCTCCCGGTCAGGGGCGGCGATCATGGCGACCGAGAGCCCCTACGTGCCCGTATCCTCGCCCTTCTTCGGGGACATGGCCCGCCGGGGCTTCCTGGTCCGCGAGGGCTGGGAGGGGGGCCCCCCCGCGACGACGTTCCACGGGGGCGAGACCTCGGCCCTTGTCGACTATTCCGATCCTGCGGCCGCCACCTACTGGCACAGCCTGGATCGCGCCAGGACCTACGAGGCGGGCGCGCGGGTGTTCCTCCTGCTGGGCGGCGAGCCCGAGGCGGCCAGCCCGCTCAGCTGGTACAAGGGGGTCTCGGACCCGTCCAGCCACTCCCACTACGCCTGGGCCAACCGCTACGGCCTCAAGTGGCTGGAGGGCTTCACGCTCGCAGCGAGCCAGCGTCCGGCCTTCTCCGGCGGGGGCCAGGCGCGGCGCTTCCTCCTCACCCGATCCGGCATGGGCGGCATGGGCCGCTTCGGGGCAGGGCTCTACACCCAGGATCCCTCCCTCATGTCCCCCCGGGTGGAGGGGCAGGCCCGCACCCAGAGCTCCCTCTCCGGCGTCGACTACTACACGACCGACGTCGCGCGCTTCGTCACCACGTGGGCATCGGACGGGCCCTTCCGGATCCTCTACGAGGCCTGGGGCGCGCGGAACATCCTCCTGAACCTGCCCCTCCTGCTCCCGGACGTCTTCCTGGACGAGCCGTGGGCGCGGCAGCTCCTGGAGTTCAAGGCCGGCCTGGAGCCATACCTCTACTCGCTCGCCCACGAGAGCTCCCGCACCGGCGACCCCCTCGTCTCCCCCCTGCTCTACCTCTTCCAGTCCGACCCGGGGGCGCGGGGCCGGGACCAGGAGTTCATGCTGGGGCCCTGGATCCTCGTGGGGACCGGGATCGGCGGCATGGGGAACCTCGATCTGGAGACCGTTACGGTCTACGTGCCCGAGGGGCGGTGGTACGACTACTTCGCGGGGGAGACCCTCGCCCGGGAGACCGGCGGGGAAATCAGGCGCTCGGGCAAGGTCTCGGGCTACCTCATGCCCCCGGTACTCCTGCGCGAGGGGGCCATCGTCCCCTCGAGCGAGGCCGGCCAGGACGCGGCCGACACCCTGGCCGTCAAGCTCTTCCCCGGCCGGGAGCCCAGCCGCTTCGTCCTCTACGAGGACGACGGGGTCTCCGACGCGTGGACGCGGGGCCAGCTCGCGACGACCCGCCTGGAGCTCGCGACCGAGGAGTCCGGCGACCGCGACGACTACCGCGAGATCGTCTTCACCGCCAGGGCCAGGGAGGGCTCCGCCCCCGGCGTCCGGCCCAGGCGCCGGTTCGTCCTGGAGTTCCTGGGGATAGGCAACCCGGGCACGGCCCGGCTGGACGGCCAGATCCTCACCCGCACGGCCACCCGGGACGAGCTGGAGATCATGGACTCGGGCTGGACCAGCCGCGGGACGGGCGTCCTCGTCTTCAAGACCCCGCCTCTCGATCTCTCCCAGGATCACACCGTTGTCATCGACTAGCGCCTCCCGCCCGGAGGGGGTGGCGGATCCCGCCCCCCCTCCCGCCGGCGCCCCCGGCCCCGGCCGGGAGGGCCCGGCGGTAGGGGGGGTGCGCCTGGCCTCCCCGTTCCTCCTGGCGCCCATGGCGGGGGTGGCCGACCGGCCCTTCCGGAGGCTGGCGGGCTCCTACGGGGCCGCCATGACCACGAGCGAGCTCGCGAGCGCCGCAGCGCTGGCCCACCGCGGGAAGGCGACCCGCGAGATGGTCCGCCGCGACCCGGCCCTCGGCGCCCTCCCCTACGCTATCCAGCTCTTCGGGAAGGTCCCCGCGGAGTTCGCAGAGGCCGCGAGGATCTGCGCGGGCGAGCTCGGCGCGGACACGATCGACCTGAACTTCGCCTGCCCCAGCCGCAAGGTCGTCAAGAGCGGCCACGGGGCCGCCCTCCTGCGGGACCCCGATCTCTGCCTGAGGATCGCCGAGAACGCGGTGCGGGCCGCGGGAGTGCCCGTGACGGTCAAGGCCAGGCCGGGCTTCTCGCCGGAGGACCGGGGCGAGCCCGTGATCTTCGCGCTGGCGGCGGGGCTGGCGGGGCTGGGCGTCGCGGCCGTGACCCTGCACCCCCGCTGGGCCACCCAGGCCTTCGGGGGGGAGGCGGACTGGTCCCTGACCGCCCGGCTGGCCGCCCGGCTCCCGATCCCCGTCGTGGGCTCGGGGGACATCGACTCCGCCGGGCTCGCGCTCCGGCGCCTGGCCGACTCCGGCTGCGCCGCCGTCATGCTGGGACGCGCCGTCCGCGGCAGGCCCTGGCTCTTCGCGGAGTGCCTCTCCCTCTGGCGCGGGGAGGCGTGCCCGCCCCACGGTCGCGAGGAGATCTTCGCCGCGGCGAGCCTCCACGCCCGGCTCCTCGAGGCCGAGCGCGGGCGCAGGGCCGTCTACGTCCTGAGATCGGTGCTCTCCTGGTACATCCGGGATCTCCGGAACGCCGCCGCGTTCCGCAGGAGGATCTGCTCCTCGGAAAGGATCGGTGAGCAGATAGACATCCTCCGGGAGGCACTCCTGGGCCCGGACGGGGCGGACGGCGGCGCCGGTGACGCGGCAGCCGGGGGCGGGGAGACGCCGGGCCCCCCCGCGCCCGGCGGCGGCCCCGCCCCGGGCGGCCTACCCCGCCCCCGCCCCGCCCGACCGGGCGCGCCCGGGCTCGCTTCCGCGGCCCCGGCCCTATTCATCGCGGGCTGCGGGTGTTATACTGGCGCGAATGAACGCCCGGATAATGCCTATCCCGGCAACCGCGGGAATCTAGAGCCTGAACAGGAGGAGCCCTATATGCCCGATCAGAAGAAGATCCTCGTGGTGGACGATGAGGCCCACATCCGCATGCTTTACTCCGAGGAGCTCGGGGAGGACGGCTACGCGGTAGTGACGGCCGAGAACGGGAAAGGCCTGCTGGAGCTCATCGAGAAGGAGAAGCCGGACGTGGTGATCCTGGACATCAAGATGGTCGACTACAACGGCCTCGACCTCCTGCAGGACATCCGCAACAAGTACTACGACCTGCCGGTCATCCTCTGCTCCGCCTACGACACCTTCAAGGACGACATGAAATCCATCGCCGCGGATCACTACGTGGTGAAGAGCTTCGATCTCGCCGAGCTCAGGCAGAAGATCTCCGAGATACTGACCTAGGGCTCCGTCCCGAGCCCTCCGCCCGGACACCCCCTTGCCCCCCGACTCCCCCTGGGCCTGGCCGGACGTCCGCGCCGCCGAGGAGGCCAGGCTCGGCCCCTTCGCCGCGAGGAGCCGCGGGGCCGCGCGCCTCCGGCCCGAGGAAGGGCCGCCTCCGCTCGCCCGGACGCCCTTCCAGGAGGATCTCTACCGCATAGTCCACGCCCGGGCCTTCCGGAGGCTCGCCCACAAGACCCAGGCCCTGTGCGCCGCCTCGGGGGATCACCCCCGCTCCCGGCTCACACACACCCTCGAGGTGGCCCAGATAGCCCGGGCCGTCTGCCGGGCCATGGGCCTGAACGAGGATCTCGCCGAGGCCGCGGCCATGGGCCATGACCTGGGCCACCCGCCCTTCGGCCACGCGGGGGAGAGGGCCCTGGACGCCCTGGTCCCGGGAGGCTTCTCGCACCAGGCCCAGAGCCTGCGGATAGTGGACCTGCTCGCCAACGGGGGCACGGGCCTCAACCTCACGTTGCCGGTCAGGGACGGGATCCTCAAGCATTCAAAGGGCCTGGGTCCCGTATTCGCGAAAGGCGACTCCTCCCCCTCCACCTTCGAGGGCCAGGCGGTGCGCGTCTCGGACATCATCGCCTACCTCGCCCACGACCTGGACGATGCGCTGGAGGCGGGGCTCCTGAGGCCCGGCGAGATACCGGTGGCCATACTCGCCGTCTTCGGCGACTCCCACGAGAGCCGGGAGAACGCCATGGTGAAGGATCTGCTGGCGTCCACGGCTGTCTCGCGGGACGGCCCCCGTTTCTCGTTCTCGCCCGCCATGGAGGCGGGCATGGCGGCCCTGCGCTCCTTCATGCTCGAGAAGGTCTACCGCTGCCCCGCCGTCACCCGCGAGATGGCCGAGGGCGCCGAAGCCCTGAGGACGATCTACCTGGCCCTCACGACGGATTCCGAACTGGCCGAGGCGATCCCGCTCAAGCACCTCTCGCGGACGCGGGAGGAGGCCGCTCGTGACTTCATCGCGGGCATGACCGACCGTTTCGCCCTGAGATACGCGCAGACGGTGAGGGAGCGCGGCCTTCCCCCCTTCGCCGGCCGGCCCTGAGGGGACGGGGGGCCGGGCCCGCCGCGACAACGCCGCCGGCCGGGGGAGGCCGCGGAGGATCCCCCCCCCCGGGGGGAACCCGTGCCGTCCCTGCGGTGCGCCCAGTACCCGCGGGGACGGGGCGTAGCGGACGGGCAGGCCTTCCGCCGGCCCCAGCCGGGCAGCCGGCGGGGGCGCCAGCAGGCCGCGGGGCCGCGCGCGACGCGGCAGGCGCGGCGCCCGCTCCGGGGCGGGGCCGGCCGGGGCCCCCCGGTGCCCCGAGGGCCCCCGCCGGCCCGGCCGCGGGGGGTAAACCGGCGTTCGGGACGCCCGGAAAAAA
>JAITEZ010000108.1 GCA_031281735.1 Deltaproteobacteria bacterium
CGCCGCGGCGGCGGGCGCGGGCTCCCCGTCCTGCGGGCCCGCGCGGTGGCCCCGGGCCCTGGCGTCCGCGGGCTCGCGGGCGGCCTGTCGGGAGGCCCGCGAGGCCGGGCTGTCCGGAGGCGCCGCCGCGGCGTGCCCCGGTGCCGCGGGCGCGGCCGCGCCGGGATCCGCGTCCGGCCCGGTGCCGGAATCTTCCACGACGGTCAGGGCGGCGTCCCCGGCGGGGCTCCCGTCCCGGGCGTCCCCGGCGGGGCTCCCGTCCCGGCCGTCCCCTGCGGGCCCCTCGTCCTCGCCCGCGGCGGGCGGGTGGGTTCCCCCGGGGCGGCCGGGGACAGGGGCGGCCCCGGCCCAGGCCACCCCCGCCGGGCTCTCCGCCACGGCGGGGGCGGGCAGGCGGAACCCGCCGAGGAAAAGGGGCACGGCAACGGCACCCCCGGCGGAGGCCGCCGGGCCCGCGCCGTCTGCGGCGGAGGCGAGGAGATCGCCCCCGGACGGGCCCGGGGCCCCGGTCCCGGGAGCCGCCGCCTCCGCGGACCGGGCGGCGTCGCCGGCGCCCGCCGCGTGGAAGACCGCGTAGAAGTCGGCGATGAACTCGTCGGTGAGGGCGTCAGGGAGGGAGTCGGGATTCTGTTCCGCCAGCCCCCGCCCGGCCCGGAAGACGCGGCGGGCGCCGTCCATGATCCGCTCGGCAACGCCGTCGTCCTGGACGAAGACAGGCACCACCGCCGTCTCGGCGCGCATGCGCTCGGCCTCGGTGGCCAGCGGGTCGGGCACCTCGAGGGCCCGGTCGCTCCAGACCGTGGTGTCGGAGATCTCCCCCGACAGCTGCTCGTCCGCGCCCGGCTGCCCCAGGAGATACACCGTGGCGGAGGCGACCGCCGCCACGAAGAGGGCCTTCACGGCGAAGGCGGGGGTGAGCACCCCGCCGCCGGTGGCCTTCAGCCAGCGGACGGTGGCGGTGCGCCGGGGCGCGCGGCCGTTGGCCCCGCGGTGGGGGAGGGGGCGCTGCCCGAAGGGGTAGGTCTGCCCGTGGCCCGGGCCGGCAGGTCGGATCGTCATGTTGTAGCCTTGTTGCGGGGGGGGCGGGCGGCGGGGGGCGGGGGGCCGGCGTCCCCCCGGCCGCCAGGGGCCGCCTGTTCGCCGGGCCCGGGGGGCCAGGAGGCTTCGGCCGCCTTGCGCCCTCCCGGGCGGGCCTTGCGGTAGGCCTCGATGATGTCGCGGACCAGCCTGTGCCGCACGGAGTCCCGGCCGGTGAAGGAGCAGAAGGAGACGCCCTCGATCCCGGGCAGGATCTCCATGGCCTCGCGGAGGCCCTCGGGGCGGCCCCCGGGCAGGTCGCTCTGGCCGGGGTCGCCCGTCACCACCGCCCGGCTGCCCGGCCCCAGGCGCGTCAGGAACATCTTCATCTGCTCCCGCGTGGCGTTCTGGGCCTCGTCCAGGATGACGAAGGCCCGTGAGAGGGTGCGCCCCCGCATGAACGCCAGGGGCGCCATCTCCAGCTCGCCCGTGCCCTTGAGCGCGGCTATCTTCTTGAAGGGCAGCAGCTCCGCCAGGGCCTCGTTGAGGGGCCTCAGGTAGGGATCCACCTTGTCGGCGAGGTCGCCCGGCAGGAACCCCAGCCGCTCCCCCGCCTCCACGGCGGGGCGGGTCAGCACGATGCGGGCCACGTCCCCGGAGAGGAGGGCCTCGACCGCCGCGCAGACCGCGAGGAAGGTCTTGCCGGTGCCGGCGGGCCCCAGGCCGAAGACCAGGGGGGAGGAGCGCATGGCCTCCAGGAAGCGCTTCTGGGCCATGGTCCGGGGCGCCGCGGGGAAGGCCGAGCCCTCGCCGGATCTCCCGTAGAAGTCGGCGAGATCCACCTCGGGGTTGCTTTTCAAGAGCTGTGCCAGGCATTCCGCCTCCCAGGGGTCGGGGACTGCCTCCCGCGTGGGGATGATGGAGAGCCCGGCGATGGCCTTGCGGCCCAGCTCCATCAGATCCGGATCCTGGGCCGGCAGGAGGATCTCCTCCCCGCGCTGGCTGGCCTGGAAGCCCAGGATGCCCGTCAGGATGCGGAGGTTCCTGGAGCGGGGCCCGAGGGCGTCCCGCGCGAAGCCCACGAACGCCCCCTCGCCCGCGGCGAAGCCGCCGTCGCGGGCGGCGTAGCCCCCCTTGCCGGGGCCGTCGGGCCGGGGGGGGCGCTCCGCCTCGGCGGATCCTCCGTCCTTGGCGTGGGGCGTCCCCAGGGAGCTTTTCGGGGAGTTGGCTTTCATACGGGGCTTGCGGGGGGTTCCGGCCCGTCGGGGTGACGGCCGGCTTCCGGCGGGCGGGCCTGAGGGCCTCAGGGGGGGCGGGGCCCCCGGCCGGCCTCAGACCATGGAGGTTCCCACCAGGGAGTAGATCAGCAGGGACAACACGTCGCTGGTGGAGGTCACGACGGGGCCCGAGGCCAGGGCCGGGTCGATGTTGGCGGCCCTGAAGAGCACGGGCGTCATCACCCCCATGAAGGCCGATACCAGGATGGCGGCGGTGATGGAGGCGCCCACGGCGGCCCCCAGCCGCGCCGCCTGGTGGAGCGATCCCGAGATCACGGCGATGGTCAGCCCCAGGGTGAGGGCGAGGAGTGAGGTGACCTTCTGCTCCCGGAGGACGTTCTTCATGACCTGGCCGCCCGCGATGCGGCCGGTGGCGAGCCCCCTCACGGTGATGGTGGCGCACTGGCTCCCCACGGCGCCGGAGAGCCCCATCACCATGGGCACGAAGGCCACGAGGGCCATGGTGTCCCGGAAGGACTTCTCGAAGTGGGCCAGGATGAAGCTGGTGACGAAGCCGCCGCCCAGGTTGAAGAGGAGCCAGGGGAGCCGCAGGGCCACGGTGCGGGCGGGCCCCGCGCCCGCGAGCTCCTCCTCCGAGGAGCCGGCCAGCCTGTAGAAGTCCTGGTCGGCCTCCTCGTGGACGACGTCGATGATGTCGTCCACGGTGACGCGGCCCAGGAGCCTGTTGCGGCTGTCCACCACGGGCGCCGCCTTGATGTCGTACTTCTGGAACTTCTGGGCGGCGGTCTCCTGATCCTCGTCGACATGGAGCACCAGCTGCGGGGGGCCCGTGATGAGATCCCCCATGATCGTCCCGGGGCGGGCCAGGAGGAGGGACTTCAGGCTCACCTCCCCCTTGAGCACCCCGTAGGCGTCGGTCACGAAGATGGAGTCCATGTACCCCACCTCGTCAGCCTCCTCGCGGATGCGCTCGGTGGCGGACTCCACGGTGTCGCCGGCCTCGACGTGGACGAGCTCCGTCTGCATTATGCCGCCGGCGGTGTCGTCCCCGTACATGAGGAGCCGGCGCACGTCCTCCTGATCCTCGGTGTCGAGGCCGGAGAGGACCTCCCGGGCCGCATCGTCGGGCAGCTCCCCCACGATGTCCGCCGCGTCGTCGGTCTCCATCTCGTCCACGAGGCGGGTGAGCTGCTCCAGGGGGAGGGTGCGGGCCACCTCGTCGCGGGTGCTGTCCGAGAGCTCCACCAGCACGTCCGCCGCCTGCTGGATGTCGAGCTGGCTCATCACCTTGATGGTGTCCTCCATGTCCAGGGGCGCGATGGCTTCCGCCACGTCCGCCGGGTGGAGGGAGCTCAGGAAGCTCGCCAGCTCCTCCTCGCGCCCCTCCTCCAGGAGGGGCCTTATGGTCAGAAGCGGATTCGCGGTCATGGAGGGACGCTCCGTCGGGTTCGGTCAGGTGCCGGGCCGCCGCCCGGCGGTGGGCCGGGCGGCGGCGGGGGGCGCGCCGCCGCGCCTGAGGCACTATGTTAAGCCCTTCATGGAAAAAGGGAAGCGGTTTTTTTGGGGGGGGCCGGCGCGGCGGTGGGCCGGCCGGGCGGCGGGATCCGGCCGCCCCGCCGGGGCCGGGAAGGCGCACCTATCCCTCCGGTCTCTCGCACTCGCCCTCCCGGCCGCGCCTGTTCCGCCCGGGGCAGGGACGCGGGATGGGGGGGCGGGAAACCGGAAGGCCGTCAGGTCCGGGGAGGCGGGAAATTCAGCTCCAGGGGGCCCTCAGGCCCCAGGGCCCCCAGGGGGCGCCCGTTCCATTCCGCCTCCACCGCCGCGCCGTCGCCCGCCGCGAGGGTGATGGAGCTCTGGCTGTCGAAGCTCCGCTCCTCCCCCGCCTTGAAGTACACGTGAACGACCGGCTTGTTGTCGACGGCAACCTGGGCCCAGGTGGCCCTGAGCGCCCTGAGGCGGAGGGTACCGCCGGGAACGTCCGGCGCGGGCGGGGACTCCTCCGCCCGCGCGTCCCCGGCGGCGGGCGCGGCAGGCCTCGGGCCGGCCGGGGCCTGGGCAGCCGCTGGCCCGCCGGAGGCGGGGGCCGGGAGGAGGGCGGGGGGTGCGGCGGCGCCTCCCCCGGCGGAGGCCTGCGCACCCCGCACGCCCGGCCCGGCAGGGGCAGGGATCCCGGCGTCCTGGGCGGATCCCGCCGGCGGGTCGCCGGCCTCCGGGGCCGCGCCAGCGGGAGCGGGAGACTCAGGGGCCGCGGCCTCGGCCGCAGGATCCTCGGGCCAGGGGGAGAGGAAGGGCAGGTATCCGGCGGCGATGTTGTGGACGGTGCGGTTGAAGGCTGTCAGGACCGCCAGCACGGCCACGGCCGCCAGGATCACCGCGAAGAGGCCCCCGAGGGAGACCCCTTCCTCGGCGTCCAGGTCTATGGGGTTGTATTTCGAGAGGAGGGGCTTGCGGGGGTCGGTGGAGTCAGCGTGACCCGACAGGCGCTTGTATTCGGCGATGATCTCGGTCGGATCCAGGCCCAGGACCTGGATGTAGGATTTCAGGAAGCCCCTCGCGTAGACCGGGGCGAGGCCCGTGAAGGTCCCCGCCTCGAGGTTGGCGAGCTGATCCATGGTGATCTTGGTGCGCGAGGACACTTCGGAACGGGTGATGCCCTGCCTTTCGCGCTCGGAGAGGAGGAAGGCCCCCATCTCCCCGAGGCCCGCGAAAGCGAGGGGGGGCTTGCCGTCGTGGGAGGCCGCCCGGTCCCCGTCCTGCTGGCTCTGGTCGTTTGGGTGTCTGAAGAAGGTCAATGTCCGGCCGTCCGGTGCTCAGGGGGTCAGTGGTCAGTGGGCTGTCCCGCCGCCGGCCGCGGGGGCGGGGGCGGGACGCGGGGGAGCGTCCCCCGGAGGGGGGGGATCGTCCTCCGCTGGCGGCTGTTCGAGGACACGCGGGCCGAGGGTCGGTTCCCGGCGGCCCGGGAACATCGGCTGCGGGCCCGGGGCGGAGTCCCGCGCCCGGGAGAGGGCAGATTTCCAAGGGAGTTTCGCCGAGCCCGTGGCGGCTGTCAAGACCAATTCGCGTCCCGGCCGGAGGGGCGGGGGCGGGATCCCCGGGGCCCTCCGCCACGCGGCCGCGCAACGGCGCGGCCCCGGGGATACCCCGGCGGCATCCGGGGGGAAGGCCGCAGGATCCCGGGCGCTCCTGCGGCGGAGCCCGGCCGGCGGCGGGCCGGGATCAGGTCGGCTGGCGCCGCGTGGCGGCATGCGCGGGTCGCGCTAGAGCGTCACTTTGATGACGGCGGAATTCCGGAGGTCGGTGATCCAGGAGTCGTAGCGGCGGCGGATCTTGAGCTGCTCGAGCTGGCGGCGGGCGCCCGCCCGCTGATCGGACGAGAAGCTCTCCGCCGGGGCCCCGCCGTCCGCGGGCTCTGCCGATCCCGCCGCGGAGGGCACGGGGGGGGAGCCCTGGATCACGGTGATGAGGAGCACAGTGTCCCCGCCGTTCAGGGGCTCGCTCACCTTGCCGGGGGAGAGCTGCCGCGCCAGGATCTGGAGCTCGGGCTGGAGGTCGCGGACGACCAGGTTGCCCGGATCGCCGCCGCTGTCGGCGCCGGGGCCCCTGCTGTATTTCCTCGCGGCGTCGGCGAAGGGGAGCCCGGCCTCGATCTCGGCCTTGATGCGGGCGGCCTCGGCCAGCACCCTCCTCGAGGTGGCGGGGGAGCTCGGCAGGAAGATGATGCGCACCCCGTCGAAGTCGGAGACGCCCGTGGCGGAGAACACCGGCTGCGCCCCCTCGGGGATTTTCCCGTTCAGGAATTCCGTGACCTCCGCCTCGGTAACGACTATGCGGTTGACGATGTTGTAGCTCAGGACCTTGTTCTTCAGGATCTCCGTCCGGAGCTGCGTCCTGAAGGCGGGAAGGGTCGTGCCCGAAGCAGCCAGGGTCTTCTTGAGCTGGTCCTCGTTGATCTTGTTCTCCTCCATGATGGACCGGATGGCCTCGCTGACCTCGGCCTCCGTCACCAGGATGCCTATCTTCTCGGCCGCCTGGTTCACGAGCTCCTCGTCTATCATCATCTCGAGGACCTTCTGCTTGGTGTCCCCCGCTCCGGACAGCGCCGCCAGCTGGGTCGGGGACAGGGTGGCGAGCCTGGCCTCGAGCTCAGAGAGGGTGATGACGTTGCGGTTCACCTGGGCGACTATCCTGTCCACCGTGGTCGCGGCCCGGGCGGGCGGCGTCCACGAGACTGCTATCGCCGCGGCCGCTATGAGGGCGGCGGCGAGTCCGCGGGGGGCTCTGGTCATAAGCGGCATCCTCTTGAGGCGCCTCGGGCGCGAAGCCTGTCGATTGAAGTGGGTGTAGGCCGGCGGCGGGCATCCTCCCGGCTCGGCCGGGAGGTCGGCGGGATTTCAGGTTCCGGGGAAGACAGATCTTAAACCCTGCGGGCCGGCGAGGTCAAGAGCGCGCGGCGGCCCGTGCCGGCGCGGGCCCCGCGGGGGACGTGCGCGGGAGTGCGGGGCGTTTCCGGCCCCCGGGGGGCCGCGGCGGGGATGCGGGGGGGCGCGGGCGGCGGTTGCTTTCGGCCCCGGTTGGGGTTAGAATCTCGCGGAACCATAACCTTATGAGGGGCCCCCCGGCCCCACCCCGACAGGGTCACCCAATAATGACGCTTCCCACGGAATCCCGGCCCACGTGGCGCGCACCCGTACCGCGCCTCCTCGCCCTGGCCGCCGCGGCCCTGGCGCTCCACGCCGCCGCGGGGGCTCCCCCGGCCCTGGCCCAGGACGCGCAGGAACCCCAGTCCTCCGAGCGCGAGAAGCAGGACCTCAACACCATCGCCACCCTCTCGGTGGGCCTGGTCATCCAGTCCTTCGGGTACATCGGAGTCTACGGCGACCTCCTGAGTTCCGGGGCCTACGAGTCCGAGCAGGTCGTCAACATGCTGGGCGACACCGTGAAATACCTCACCAACGCCCGCCGCGATCTCGTCCGCTACCAGGATCCGGGCTTCAGCCTTTCCCCGGGCGACCGCGCCTACCTTTCCGACGTGGCCCAGATCATGACTCTCCTCATCGAGGAGGCGGAGAGCCTGCGCGGGTTCGCGCAGAGCCGGGCCGAGGGCGATCTCGGGAAGTTCCGGTCGGCCCGCGACTCCGCCCTGAAGCGCATCAACCTCCTGATCAGGCCCTAGCCCCCCGCCTGCCCGGGCCCGCTGGCGGCGGGCCCCCGCCGCCAGCCGGGTCCACGCCCAGCCAACGGAGGAGAAATGCGCCCTCACCGGGCCTCAGCGCCCACGACCCCCCTCCGCCTCCCGCCGGATCCGCCCGGCCGGCCGCCCCGCGTTGCCCCCGCGCCGGCGGCCGGCCTCGCCGCCGCGCTGCTCGCGGCGGCGCTGGCGCTGGCCGTCCCGGCGGCGGCCCAGCCGCCGCCCCCTGTGCCCGCCCCCGGCATCGAAGACAGCCCGGCCGCCCGCGAGATGGTCCACCTGGGGGCCCTGGGCGCCTACAGCGCGGGCTTCGTGCTGGAGGCCTACGGCTACATCGGGCTCCTGGCGGACGTCCTGCACCACGGGGTCTACGAGCCCGAGATAGTGAAGTCCATGCTGGGGGAGACCAGGATCTTCCTGCAGAAGGCCATGGACAAGCTGGCCATCTACCGCAGCGGCGCCGTCACGGTGAAGCCGGACGATCTGGCCTTCATCAACGGCATAGCGGACATACTGACGTTCCTCATCGCCGAGGCGGACGGGCTGGCCGCCTACTGCGACGGCTTCGCCCAGGAGGACTTCGAGCGGTTCCGCGAGTCGCGCGCCAAGGCCTGGGCCCTCATCAAGCAGCACCTGGGGATCAAGTAGCGGGGGGCCCGTGTGCGCCGGGCCGCCTACCCCCCGCCCTCCCCGCGCCCCCCGCGCCCGCCGGCGGGGGGCTCCGCGAAAAGGCCCGCCCGCGGGCCGAGCATCTCGGACACGCGGCTCACGCCCACCGGCCTCAGCCCGAACCTCCCCTGGACACCCTCCAGCTCAGCCGCCGGGCCGCAGACCCTCCGGAAGCCCATCCGGGCGCACTCGGCCAGCCTCTCGGCCATGCGGCCCACGCGCCGCACCTCGCCGGCGAGCCCCACCTCGCCCAGGACCACCAGATCGGCCGGGAGAGGCGACTCGAACCAGCTCGAGACTATCGCCGCGGCTATGGCGAGATCCGCCGAGGGCTCGGCTATCCGGGCGCCCCCCGTGACGTTCACGAAGACGTCCCGGTCGAAGAGCTTGAGCCGGACCTTCTTCTCCAGGACGGCGGCCAGCAGGCTCACCCGGGCGACGTCCGCCCCCAGGGTCTGCCTCCTCGGCACGGGCAGCGGGCTCGGGCTCACCAGGGCCTGGATCTCCATCAGGAGCGGCCTCCTGCCCTCCAGGACCGGGGTCACCGCCGAGCCCGCCGCGCCCGCGGGCCGCTCGGACAGGAACAGCTCCGAGGGGTTAGCGACCTCGCCCAGCCCGGCGCCGGTCATCTCGAAGACCCCCACCTCGTTCACCGCCCCGAAGCGGTTCTTGAAGGAGCGCAGGATGCGCACCGGCCGGTCGCGCTCGCCCTCCAGGTAGAGCACCGTGTCCACCAGGTGCTCCAGGAGCTTCGGCCCCGCGATGCTCCCCTCCTTGGTGATGTGCCCCACGAGCCACAGCGGAGTCCCCGTGTCCTTGGCCATCTGGGTGAGCGCCGAGGCCGACTCCCGGATCTGCGCCGCGCTCCCGGCGGGGCCGGCCAGCTCGGGGACGCGCAGGGTCTGGACGGAGTCCACTATCAAGAGGTCCCAGCGGGAGGAGGCGGCCTCGAGCACCCGCGGGATCTCCGTCTCGGGGAGGGCGTAGATGCCCCCGAGATCCATCCCCAGGCGCTCCGCGCGCAGCCGCAGCTGCGCCGCCGACTCCTCGCCCGTCACGTAGAGGGGCTTCCTGCCCAGGGCGGCGGCGCCCCGCGCCACCTGCAGGAGGAGCGTGGACTTCCCCACCCCGGGCTCGCCGGACAGGAGCGTCACCGCCCCGGGCACCTGGCCGCCGCCGAGAACCCGGTCGAGCTCGCCGATGCCCGTGGGGAGCCGGGCGGCGTCCCCGGCCGGGATCTCGCTCAGGCGCAGGGCCCCCCTCCCCCCGTCGGGGGCCCCGGGGGGGCGGGCGGGCTGCCGCGGTTCCTCCTCCGCGTCGAAGGAGTCCCAGGCCTGGCAGCTGGGGCAGCGGCCGAGGGGCACGGGCGACTGCCTGCCGCATTCGCGGCAGAGGTAGCGGATCTTGGTCTTGGCCACGGCGTGGATCGTCCCGGAGTTTCCGCGCCCGTCGCGCCTGCCGCGCCCCGGCCCCCGCGGGGGCGGGGGCGCGGCCGCCGCAGGCTGCCGGGCGGGGGGAGGGTGAAGAAGTTCAGGTTGAAGGCACATAACTTGCAGTTAAACGGGCGATCCCGCCGTCGCAGGGCAGGATCGTCCGCCCGGCGCTCGTCAGGGGCCCTCCGGCGGGCCGGATCCGGGGGGGCGGATCCCCAGTCAGGACGCTGAAGGGATCCGGCACCGGATCTTGATGGGCGCCTCAGAGCTTATACCAGAGTTCAGCGGGGTTGAACAGTTCCGGGCCGCGAGACCCGCCCCGCCTGCCTCCCCCGCCCCGTCGCCCCGGTGCCCGGACTGCCCCCTTCCGGGCCGGGAGGGGGCCGGAAGGGGGCAGTCCGGGGTTTTTCCCGGACGTGCAAACGGCCGGGAGGAAATTTGGAATCCCTTTGAACTGAATGGTCTGTCGGTCATGAGCATATATTTTTATTATATAAAATAGATAAAATATTTAGAAATATATTTTTTTCAGGATCATGATATTCCAACAGATAAGAACTGGCGGGTTGAATAAGCGATCCCCTTCTGGTAATCTGGAGCCGACAACTGAGCCGACCGTGCGGTGGCAGGACGCGCCCCTTCCGGCCGGACGGCATCAGGTCGCTCATCCCCTTGTGACAACACGGCAATCGTCCCGGCGATCCCCCTCCCGCGCGGGCCCACGGCCCCGGCGGCGGGCCGGGTTCGACGGGAGGCTTCCAGGCGTCCCGCGACTTCCCCGTTCCCCGCGGCTTTCCTGTTATAATAGCAGGCGGGGGATCCGCCCCCGTTCCCCGCCCTTCCGCCCGAAGCCCGCGACTTTCCCTGGGCCCCTGCGGCCCCCCGCCGGCGCGGCCCGCCCCGGACAGTGAGCGCCCTCCCGCACAGAGGCCTCCCGCCCGCCCCGCGCCCGAGGCGGATCCCTCGCGGCAGCCCCCTCCCCGCCTTGCCCAGACCCGCCGGGGGGACTCCCGGCCCCCCCGCCCCGACGCTTCCGGTATTCCCAGGAGGATCAGACCTATGGCGGAGATTTCCAGACGCCGCTCCACGCTTTCCGGTACCGTCAAGGACCAGAACACGGACAACTATAAGCTGATCCTGGGAGAGTACCTCCTCAAGGCCGGGCACATCACGCGCGGCCAGCTGGAGGAGGCCACCAAGTGGCTCCGCCAGCACCCCAAGGACTTCCTTTCCAGGTTCCTGCTGCGCAAGGGCTACGTCGAGACCAACACGGTCCCCAGCGTCCTGTCGCGGCAGTACAGCTACCCCATGGTCAACCTCGCCGACCGGGAGATAGCTGCGGAGGCGCTCAATCTCGTCCCGTACGAAGTGGCCAAGAAGTACATGGTCATCCCTTACCAGATCAAGGACAGCAAGGTGATGATGGCCATGGTCGAGCCCACCAACAACAAGGTTGTGGAGGAGCTCACCAACCTCACCAAGCTGCAGGTGGTCCCGGTGGTGGTCAACGAGCGTGATCTCGTGACCGCCTTCAAGATCCACTACAAGATCTCCGATGAAGAGGAGGCCTCCTTCTTCGCCCCCCTCGATCCCAACTCGGTGGTGGAGGACACGGGGCCGGTCACGGTCGACAACCTGGGCGCCCTCATCTCGGACGCGCTCGAGGACTTCTCCTTCGGCGACACCAAGGCCAAGGAGGAGGAGGCCACCGACACTTACTCGGCCGAGAACAGCGCCATCATCAACCTGGCCAACCAGATCCTCATCCAGGCCGTGCAGAACGGCGTCTCCGACATCCACATCGAGCCATTCGAGAAGCAGTTCTACGTGCGCTACCGCATGGACGGCTCCCTGTACAAGCACACGAGGCTCCCCCTGGAGATCCGGAACGCCCTCATCGCCAGGCTGAAGATCATGTCGAGCCTCGACATCACCGAGCGCAGGGTCCCCCAGGACGGCCGCATCAAGCTGCGCATAGGCAAGAACAAGGAGATCGACTTCCGCGTCTCCTCGCTCCCCACCCTCTTCGGGGAGTCGGTGGTCCTCCGTATCCTCGACAAGTCGGGCCTGAACGTCGACATGACCAAGCTCGGCTTCACCCAGAAGAACCTCGACCAGTTCATGGGCGCGGCCTACCGGCCCAACGGGCTCCTCCTCGTCACTGGCCCCACCGGGTCCGGGAAGACCGTCACCCTCTATTCGACCCTTAACCTCCGGAACACCGAGGACGTGAAGATCCTCACCGCCGAGGATCCCGTGGAGTTCAACTTCCCGGGCGTCAACCAGGTGAACGTGGTCAAGGAGGTCGGGATGACCTTCGCGAAGGCCCTCAAGGCCTTCCTGCGGCAGGATCCCGACATCTGCATGATCGGCGAGATCCGGGACATCGAGACTGGCGAGATCGCGGTCGAGGCGGCCATGACGGGCCACCTCGTCCTCTCGACCCTCCACACCAACGACGCCCCCTCCACGGTCACCCGCCTGGTGGACATGGGGGTCGCCCCCTTCAACGTGGCGGCCGCCCTCATCGTCTGCTCGGCCCAGAGGCTACTGCGGCGCGTCTGCGCCAACTGCCGCCAGCCCATCCCCAAGATGCCCGCCAACAAGCTCATCGAGGCGGGGTTCGACCCCAACGAGATCTCCACGGTCCAGCTCTACGAGGGCCGCGGCTGCCCCACATGCAAGGGAACGGGCTACAAGGGCCGCCTGGGCGTCTTCGAGGTCATGGAGAACACTCAGACGCTGGCCGACGCCATCGCCTCCAAGGTCAACGAGGCGCAGCTCAGGAAGATAGCGCTGAAGGAGGGCATGGCCACCCTGCGCCAGGACGGGCTCCTCAAGGCGCAGCAGGGCATGACGACCCTCGCCCAGGTGCTCGAGAAGACCGTGGTACAGCGCGAGAGCCTGCCCCACTACCTCCTGAACCCCGACGAGCAGGTCTTCGAGAACGGCGACATCATCATCAAGGAGGGCAACACCGACACGGCCTTCTACAAGCTCATCCAGGGCTGCCTGGAGGTTTACAAGGGCCAGAACCTCATCGCCGAGATCTCCCAGACCAACACCTATTTCGGGGAGATGAGCTCGCTCGTGGGCTCCCGGAGGAGCGCCACCATCAAGAGCCAGGGGCGGAGCATCGTCAAGGTCTTCCCCGGCGACAAGCTCGGCGAGGTCCTGGACAACTACCCGGACATCGCCAAGCAGATAATCAACACCCTCGTGGTGCGGCTCAACGAGTCGGGCAACCGCCTCTCCGAGATGATGCAGAACCGCATCGAGCTGGAGCGCACCTACGTGGGCCAGCTGACCTCCACCTTCGGCGCCGCGGGTGCCTTCCCGCAGGGCTCGCGGCCTATCGCCTCCGCCCCGCGGGGCGCGGCGGCGGGCGTCGGCATCGCGCTCGCCACCAAGCCCTCGGCGCTCTCCAAGCTGGCTACCAGGCGCGCGGCCCAGCAGGGTGCCGCGGCACCGGCGGCTGCCCCGGCCCCGGCCGCGGCGGGCGGCAGCGGCGCCCAGCGGCCCGTCCCCCCGGCGCCCCAGACCCAGGGGCCGCTCCCGGCGCCTGCCAACCCCCTGGTCGACAAGGTGGCGGCGGCCGCCGCGGGCCAGCCGACCCCCGTCGTGCGGGCCGTCCAGGCCAAGAAGCCCCAGCCACTGGACACAGCCGGCCGGACCTCCTTCATCAAGAGCCTCATGCCGGCCGACCAGACGCAGCAGATCCGCCTCGTGCCGGGCGCCTCGCCCGCTGCCAGGATCCTCCGCGAGGCCCGCTGAATCCGCCCCGGGCCCGCCGCCTCACCGCCCCTAGGCCGCCCGAGCCCGTTGGCGTCCCGGGCTCGGCGATTCCCGACCCTCCCCCCGCACCCGCCAGGGAAGGGGGGAGGGTCATTCGTTTCGTGACCCGGGTATGATATAATATATTGTTTTCGGGTAGTCCTTCGGATCGCCACGGATCCTCAGGCGCCGTCCCGGGGAGCCGTCACCCGGCAGGGGCCGCGCCGGAAGGCCCGCCCAGGGGGACGCGCGGCCTCCACTGTCGCCGCCCCGCTGGCCCCGGCCTGCCTCGCGTCCCCCGTTCCCCACGTTTTTTCCCCTCCCGAGCGCAGGCCTGAGGGGGAGGGTGGAGGCAGCAAACCATATGTCCGCGTCTTTCCGCGCCGGGGGACCGGCGGGCGGCGAAACCCGCCCGGCGCCCGGCCCCCTTTCCCCGTCCCGTCCAGCGCCCTCCCCGTCGCTCCGGGTGGGTGCGCCCCCCCGCTCCCGGGCCTCCCTCGCGATCCTGTCCCTGCTGTTCGTGGCCTCCCTGGCCCTCCCTCCGGGCTCCGCGGTGGGGCCGGCCGGCCTGGCCGCCCAGGTAGACGACACCGACCCGCAGGCGCCCCGGCTCGCGGCCGCCAGCTACCCGGTCTGGCTCTTCGCGCGCTGGCTGAACCACGGCCGCGGGGCCTTCGCCGTGGAGCTCATGACCCGCCCCGAGACCGGCTGCCCCCACGAGTTCAACCCCCAGCCCAGGGACCTGGAGAGGCTCACCCAGACCCGGACCGTGGTCAAGAACGGCCTGGGCCTCGAGATCTTCCTCGACCGGGCCATACGGGTGGCGCCCGTCGACGTGGTGGTGATAGACGCCTCCGCCGGCGTCCCCACCATGATCAACTCCTACGGGAGGCTCTCCATCCCCGGCGAGCCCTCCCCGGCTGCGGGGCTCGAGCCCAACCCCCACGTCTTCCTGTCCCCCCGCCTCGCCTCCCTCATGGCGGCCAACATCGCCAGGGGCATGAGCTCCCGCGATCCCGAGGGGGCCATGCACTACCAGGCCCGCCTGGAGCTCTTCCAGGCGGACATGCAGGCCCTGGAGTCCGAGCTCGCGTCCTTCAAGAGGATCCACCGGGGCTTCAAGGTGGTGACCTCCCACGGCTTCATGGACTATCTCGCCCAGGATCTGGGCCTCACGATCCTGGCCGATTTGGAGCCCGCCCCCGAGGTGGCGCCCTCCCCCGCCCGGCTCGCCAAGCTGGCCACCCTCGTCCGCGATGAGCGGGTGTCGGCCGTCCTGCTCGACCCCCACGCCGACATGAAGCTCGCGGAGACCTTGGGCCGGGAGACTGGCGTCCCGGTGGCGGTCGTCGATCCCGCCACCTCCGGCCCCGCCGATCCCCCCCTCGACTACTACCAGACGGTCCTCAGGGAGGATCTGCTGCTCCTCGCGAAGCTCTTCCCCGTCAACGCCACGTAGGGCGCGGCGGCGGGAGCCCCGGCCGCCCGGACGGGCCGCCGCGCCTACCCGTTTCCGCGTGACGGCCGGGCCCGCGCTCCGGGGCGCGCCGCCGCCCTGGCACGGCCTCCCGGCCGGACGGGCGGGTTCCCAGTCGGCGTTGCGCGTCCCTCCCTCCCTCCCTCCCTCCGGACGTCCCGGAGAGGCGGAGGCTTTCCGGCCCCCCGCAGGACGCAGGAAGCGGGAAGTCGGCCCGGGATCCCCGGGCCCGTTCCGGAGCCGCACGCCTCACCGCCCGCCGCCCGCGGCCTTCCCTGCGGATCGCGACGGCCTTCCCCAGCGGCCCCCGCCAGGCCGGCCGCGCCCCAAGGGTAACAGTACATGAGAGACACGGCGGTCAACCTCCCCCAGGACGACGCCCCCGACCGGCCCGCGCCAGGCGGCGGGGCCTCGTGTCACTGCTGCGCCGCTGCCGCCTCCCCGGGGGTGGGACGCCCCGGGGAGGCCGGGCCCCACCCGGCTGCGGCCGCCGGCGAGGCGCGGGCGCCCTGCGGCGCGGGGGAGAGGCCCGCCGTCGAGGTCTCCCGGCTCGGCGTCTCCCTGGGCCGTTACGAGATCCTGAGGAACGTCAGCCTGACCGTGCCGCCCCGCCGCCAGACCGTGGTCATCGGCCCCAACGGGGCTGGCAAGAGCACCCTAGTGCGGGCGATCCTGGGCGAGATCGACCACACGGGCGCCATAGCCTACAGCCCCGAGCGGCCCCGCTTCGGGTACGTGCCCCAGCGCCTGGACTTCGACCGGCACCTGCCGCTCACGGTGGCGGAGTTCATGGCCCTGGGGCGGTCCCGCTGGCCGGTGTGGCTCGGCACCCCCCGCCGCGTCCGTGCGGAGAGCCTCGAGAGGCTCGCCATGGTCCGCGCCGAGCACCTCCACCCGCGGCCGCTGGGATCGCTTTCCGGGGGCGAGTCCCAGAGGGTGTTCCTGGCCAGGGCCCTCATGGCCGACCCGGACATCCTGGTCCTGGACGAGCCCGCCACGGGCGTGGACGTGATAGGCGAGCAGCTCCTGTGCGAGATACTGGAGGGCTTCAAGCGGGACTTCACCGTCCTCATGGTGAGCCACGACCTGGCCGCCGCCCGCGCCCACGGCGACTGGATAGTCTGCCTCAACCGCACCGTCGTGGCGGAGGGCGCCCCGGAGGACATCTTCCGGCCGGAGATCATCTCGCTCGCCTTCGGCATCCACCAGAGCCTCCTATTCTCGGGCCCCGCGGCGCCCACTCTCGCGGCGGGCCAGGGCCCGGCCCCCGCCCCGGCGGGACCGGCCCGCGCCGGGGACGCCGCGGGTGAGGGGGCGGCGGGGGGCGGCGGGCCCGCCGGCCTCCGCGCGGCGGGGGGGCCGGGCCGGTGACGCTCCAGACCGTCTACGACTTCCTCGGGCTCTTCTACGGGCCGCTCTTCATGCGCAAGGCCGCCCTGGCGCTGCTCCTCCTGTCCGTCTCAGCCTCCGGGACCGGAGTGCTGGTGGTGAGCCGCAGGATGGCCTTTTTCCCCGACGCGGCGGGGCACACGGTCTTCGCTGGGCTCGCCCTGGGGCTCATCCTGGGGCTTCCCGTGGCCCCTGCGGTGCTGGGTTTCGGGGTCTGCGTGGGGCTCCTCATCATCTGGCTCGTCCGCCACAGCAACCTCGCCACCGACACAGTGATCGGCCTCGTCTTCTCCGGCGGGGTGGCCCTGGGGCTCGCGCTCGTGAGCCGCTACCCCGAGGCCCAGGGGAGCGTCAACAGGCTCTTCCTGGGGGACGTGCTCACGCTGGGCGACGGCGAGATAGCCCTCCTGGCGGCCCTGGCCGCCGCCTCGGTCCTCTTCTACGTCTTCCTCTACAACCGCCTCATGCTCTCCTGCGTGGCCCCGCCGGGCCACGGCGGCGGGGGACGCGCCGACTACGTCTTCGGGGGCTTCCTCTCGCTGGTGGTGGTGGCGGCGGTCCAGGCCGTGGGCGTGCTCCTGGTGTCGGCTCTCCTGATCGCCCCCGCCGCCTGCGGCAGGATGACCGCCGGCTCGGGGCGCGGCATGTTCTGGACGGCCTTCGCGGTGTCCCTGGTCTCCGGCCAGGCCGGGCTCGCGCTTTCCTACCACCCGGCGGTCAACACCTCCACCGGGGCCACGGTGGTCTTCATCTCCATCGCCATATTCGGCCTGGCAGTCCTGGCCCGCAAGCTCAGGGGCCTGGCCGCCAAGGGCTAGGGGCCGCAGCGGCCGGCGCAGGCGCCCGCCACCCCGTCCTTCCCGGCGCGGTAGGGCGGCCTGGCGCCGGGCTGGCGCCGGAAGCGCCGGGTCCTCGGGGTCAGGAGCCGTTCTTCCTGAACAGCAGGGCGGAAAGCGCGAAGGAGGCGGTCCCGATGACGAGGAGCGGGATCATGTCCGTCGCCACCTCTTCGAGCGGGAGGCCCTTGAGGAAGATCCCCTTGAAGATGAAAATCCCGTGTTTCGTGGGGTTGAGCCAGACGGCCCGCTGCAGCCACTCGGGCATGTTGTCCACCGGGGCCGCGAAGCCCGAGAGGGCCACGGACGGGACCATGACGATGAACGCCCCCAGGATGGCCTGCTGCTGGGTCCTGGCGAAGGTGGAGATGAGGAGCCCGAATCCCACCACTGAATAGGAGAATGCCGCCAGCGCGAGGAGCAGGAGGGGCAGGGATCCGAGGAAGGGCACGCCGAACAGGAACCTCCCCAGGTACGCTATGAGGAGCCCCTGGCAGATCCCCACGATCATGGCGGGGACTAGCTTGCCCAGGAGGATCTCGAAGGGCGTGAAGGGGGCGGCAATGAGCTGCTCGTACGTCCCCAGCTCCTTCTCGCGGGCGAGGGACAGTGCCGAGAAGCTCATGGTCAGCAGGAGGGTCAGTATGGCCACGAGGGACGGGATGGTGGTCCACACGTGGTCGAGATTGGGGTTGAACCAGTTCCGGCCCCGCGCGTCCAGCGCGGCGGCGGGCCGGGGGCCTATCTCGGAGAGGTAGCCCTCCACTATCTCCTGGAGGTAGCCGTGGGCTATCTGCGCGGAGTTGGATCTGCGGCCGTCGTAGAACGCGCCCAGCTCCGCCCGCTCCCCCCTCTCTATCCTCCGGGAGAAGTCGGGGGGCACGTGGACGGCGAACAGGATCTCCCCCCGCTCCAGCGCCCCCTGCCACTGGCCCTCGCTTTCCGCGCGCCTCACCTCGGAGAACTGCGCGGACCCCTCCAGCCTCCTCGCCAGCTCGGCCCCGTGGCGGCCCGCGTCCTCGCAGAACACCATGACGCGCACGTTCCTGACCTCCAGGGTGGTCGCGAAGGAGAAGATCACCAGCTGGATCAGGGGCGGGACCAGCAGCATCAGCCGGGCACGGGGATCCCGTACGGCGATGAGGAGCTCCTTGGCGATCAGCGCCTGGAGCCTGAGGAGCGCGGCGGGCAAGGCTAGCACCTAGTCTCTATTGAAATTGCGGGTAATGTCCACTCAGTTTGCTCAGTGCATCCCCAGTCGCGAGATGCCGCCTGACCTTGCCAGCAGCCGCATTTCCTCTCCCCTCCCGGGCTTTGGTCTGGCCGGCCTGCTGCCCCTGTGAGGCTGTCATCTCTTTCAATCCGGTGTCGGTCAGGTTGCTGATTTGAATTTCCGCCATATTCGGCCATGAGCCGTGCTTTGGCGTGTGATGCATCCCGGGGAGTCGCGCATGCCGTCCAGCCTTCTCCGCAGGAGAGGCGCTTTACGAAGGGCTTGTATTATGCGTGCTGATGTTATCGCATGCCGGCGGCATCATGTTGGCATCTGGAAAACCGTCATTGCAGAGGATACCGGCCTGATGGGCCCGGTCAACCTTGGTCCCGCGCTTCAAGACGTCGGTTCTGCGCCACCTTTTATGGGGTGCAGGGAACATGAATACCTCCGCTGTTACCTCGCGCGAGTGCTCCGTTAGGCCACCCTTTTGACCATCTTCCTGGAGATGAGGAGCAGGAAGGCCAGGGCTATCGCGGCCATGGCCGCCATGGATCTGAGGAAGAGGGGCCAGACGTCACCGGTGAGGAAGACCGTCTGGAGCGAGCCGACGAAGTAGCGGGCGGCCACGAGCCTGGAGACGGCCTGGATGGGCTCCGGCATGGAGGAGATCTCGAAGATGAAGCCGGAGAGGAAGAAGGACGGGAGGAACCCGGAGACCAGCGCGGCCTGGGAGGCCAGGTACTGGTCCCTGGCGAGGGTGGAGATCAGGAGCCCCTGGCCCAGGGCGCTGGCCAGGAACACCGAGCTCACGGCCCAGAGGGCGAACGCGCCGCCCCGGAAGGGGACGCGGTACCAGAGGACCGCGACCGCGAGGCAGATGAAGGTGGAGATCAGCGCCAGGGCGTAGTAGGTGGCCAGCTTGGCGACGATGATCTCCCTGATCGTGACGGGCGTGGACATCAGCGACTCCATGGTCCCCCGCTCCCACTCGCGGGCGATGACCAGGGCCGTCAGGAGCACCCCGATGAGGGTCATGACGATGGAGAGCGAGCCGGGGATGATGAAGTTGCGGCTGGAAAGCTCCTCGTTGTACCAGTACCTGGGGTTCACGGCTATGAGGCTGTCTCCCTTCGCCGCCCTGTCCAGCCTCTCCTGGGCGGCCCAGCCGTCGAGGGCGCCCAGGGCGTAGTTCCGCAGGAAGGTCGCGCTGTTGATCTCGGTCCCGTCCGCGATCATCTGGACCGTCGCCTGCCTGCCCGCGAGGAGGCTCCCGGCGAGGTCCTGCGGCACGACGACGATCCCCTTGAGCCGCCCTGAGGCGAGATCGTCCGCGAAGTCCCGCATGTCCGTGCCCCCCCTGGCCTCGAAGAACCGCGATCTCTCGAAGGCGGAGAAGAGGGAGAGCGTCTCCCTCCCGCCGCCTCCCGTGACGACGCCCACCTTGATCCTGCCGCTGTCGAGGCTGATGCCGTAGCCGAAGATGAACAGGAGGAGCATGGGGAGGACGAAGGCGATGGCTATGGCGCTCGGGTCCCGCGTTATCTGCAGGGCTTCCTTCCTGATCAGGGAGAGCGTAACCTGCAAGGGGTGCCTCCTTCCCGGCACCGCCCCGCTCCAGGAGGGACGGACGGACCCGCGCGGGCCTCGGGGTACTGCCCCGGGCCGCTTGGGACTGCCGAGGGGTGCCGCGGATCGCCGCCTTCAGTCGTTCTCCACGAGCGCGAAGAAGGCGTCCTCCATGGTGGGGTCGGGGAGCCCCGGGGATCTTGCCATGGACTTGATCTCGTCCGGTGTCCCGGTCGCGATGCTGCGGCCCCGGTGGATAACTGCCACGCGGTCGCAGTATTCCGCCTCGTCAAGGAAGTGGGTGGAGACCATCACCGTGACCCCGCTCATCGCCAGGTAGTTGATGTGGAGCCAGAACTCCCTCCTGGTCACCGGATCCACGCCGGAGGTGGGCTCGTCCAGGAAGAGGGCGTCGGGCTGGTGCATGACCGAGCAGGCCAGGGCCAGGCGCTGCTTGTAGCCCAGGGGGAGGAGGCCGGCGTTCCTGTCGAGGAAAGGGTCGAGCTCGAAGATCTCGCGCATGAGCCGCATCTCGTCGCGGCGCTCCTTCCCGCGGAGCCCGTAGGCCCCGGAGAAGAACTCGAGGTTCTGGGAGACGCTCAGGTGCCCGTAGAGGGAGAACCTCTGCGCCATGAGCCCCAGCCGCGCCCGGGCCCTGGAGGGGGACTCCTTGAGGTCCATGCCGGCCACCAGGGCCTTCCCGGAGGTGGGGGCCAGGAGCCCGCACATCATCCTGAACGTCGTGGACTTGCCTGCCCCGTTGGGTCCCAGCAGGCCGAAGATCTCGCCCCTCCCGATGTTGAAGGAGACGTCGTCCACGGCGGTGAAGTCCCCGAACCTGCGCGTGAGGTTCCGGGCCTCAACCGACACCGGGAGGGCGTGGCTCCTGGGGCTGGCCCTCCGGGAAAGGCCTGAGTCGCCCTTGGGCCCGCCTCCCAGGACGGATATGAAGGCGTCCTCGAAGGTGGGCCTCTCCGGCCTCAGCGTCCCGCCGTGGAGGGGGAAGGAGGGGGACGTCCCCGCGCTCACCACGTGGAGGCTCCCTCCCCTGACGATCCCGTCCACCACGCCCTCCTCCTGGATGAGCGACGCCAGGGCCCTGCGGCGCCCCTCCCGGGGGATGCCGTCCAGGGCCCAGCTTCTCCCCGCGACCTTCCCCAGGGCCCCTTCCGGGGATCCGTCGTAGATGATTCTCCCCTGGCTGAGGAGGATGACCGAGTCGCACCTCTCGGCCTCGTCCAGGTAGGAGGTGGCCCAGAGCGCGGACATCCCGCCGGAGGCGAGGCCCCGCACCGTCTTCCACAGCTCCCTGCGGGAGATGGGGTCCACGCCCACGCTGGGCTCGTCCAGGAGCAGGAGCTCCGGCCGCCCGACGAGGACGCAGGCCAGCCCCAGCTTCTGCTTCATCCCGCCGGAGAGCTTCCCAGCCAGCCTCCCGGCGAAATCGGAAAGGGAGGTCAGCCTCAGGAGGGACCCGAGCCTCTCCCCGCGCCCCCTGGCGGGGAGGGAGCGGATGTCCGCGTAGAGCCGCAGGTTCTCCATGACGGTCAGATCCTCGTAGAGGCCGAACCTCTGGGGCATGTAGCCGACCGCCGCCTGGATGAGGGCGGGCTCCCGGACGGGGTCGCGGCCCAGGACCGAGACCTCCCCGGCATCGAAACCCAGCAGGCCGGTGAGCACCCGCAGGAGGGTGGTCTTGCCGGCCCCGTCCGGGCCCACCAGCCCCGTGAGGGATCCGCGGGCCACCCGGGCCGAAATGCCGGCGAGGGCCGGCCCCGCCTGGCCGGCGAAGGTCTTGCGGAGCCCCTCGAAGGATATGGCGCACTCACCCCCCATCTTCTTCCCTGACCTCCACGGTGACCGGCATGCCGTGGCGGAGCCCCCTTTCCGGGCCCTCCACGGCCACTCGGATCCTGTAGACCAGGGAGGTGCGCAGGGAGGGCGTCTCGACGGTCTTGGGGGTGAATTCCGCCTTGGGCGAGATGAAGCCGACCGTCCCCGGGTACACGCCTCCGGAATCGGTCTTCACGGTCACCTTCTTTCCCGGGTGTACCCTTCCCAGCTCCGGCTCCTCCAGGTAGGCGCGTATCCAGACGGGGCTGTCCAGGGAAAGCACGCAGACGGTGTCCCCTGCCCCGATCATCTCCCCGGGCTCGTGGACCCTGGTGATGACGGTCCCGGAGGCCGGCGAGAAGAGGGTCGCGTCGTCCAGGGCGGTCCGGGCGATGGCGAGCTGGGCCTTCCCGGTCTCCAGGGACGCCTTCATCTGGTCCCTCAGGGCGAGGGCGCCGTCGTAGTCGCTCTGGGCCGCGGATCCCTTCTCCAGGAGGCTGCGGAGCCTCTCGTAGCTCTTTTCGGCGTTCGCGAGCTGCGCCTCGATCTCGCTAATCTGGGCCTCGCTCACCCTCAGCTGGTTCTCGTAGGGCTCCCTGTCCAGGGCGGCCACCCTGTCGCCCTCCGCCAGCCGGTCCCCCTCCTCGGGGGTCAGCTCCTGCAGGCGCCCCGCCACCCGGAAGGAGAGCGAGACCTCCCGCGGCTCCACGTTCCCGTACAGGGTCAGGTATTCCACGGCCTCCCCGCGCTCCGCTGGGAGGCCGTGCCGCACGGCTATCCCGGCGGCCAGGAGGAGCAGGATCGCGGCAACGGCTTTTCTCATCACGACGCTCCCGGCAAGGGCCCCAGCAGGCGGCTCCCGGCCCGCCCGGCGCCTGCCGGAACCGGGAGGGGCGGGCGCCGCTGCAGATCCCGGCGGGGTTCGGCCGGGGGCCGATCCGCTCGCCAATAAAGCTGACGATAATATATTTTATCAGAAACATAATGAGCGGTAAAGGTGCATCATTCCGCACCGGTTAGGGACGGTTGGAAAATAACATTGAGATTCTCCTGCCGCTGGGCATAATCGTTCCCTGAACAGGTTTCTATCAGCAATTTTATGAATGATTTAGAATTAATAAGCCCAGGCATGGAGACTTGTAAATGGTAGTGATATGCTCCCGCCACCTGACGCTTACGCGTTTGAGGAGGGGCGCCGCGCCCAAGGCGTCCCGGGCCCAACAGATCCACGTCCGGGCTGACCCCGCGTATCCCGTCTTAAGGGAGGCCCGGCAGACGGGGCCCTTCCCTCCTAGATGTCCAGGGCGGCGTCCCGGTCCCGATCCGGGACGCGCCCGCACCGTCCGCGGACATGCGCCCATCCGAGGGACCGGGCGCGCCCTTCACGCTGCCGTGACGGCAGCAGGTCCTGCCAGGCGGGCGGGATCCCCCGATCACCGCCGGCCTCCCGCCCTGTTCCCTCGGCCTGAGCCCGGGCATCGGGGCGGACGTCCCCCGGGCCGTCGCCGCCCGCGCTCTTGCCGAGGTTCGAAGCATGGGCGAGGCCGTGCGTGTCCAGATCCCTGATTACCGCCGCGCCGCAAATCCTGGCCGTCCCGCGACGGCCTGCGGAGGGAATCCTCGCTTTTCCGGGCGGCCCTGCCGCAGGCCCTGGCCGCTTTCCAGCGCTGTTTCGCCCCGTCCCTGAACCCTTACCTGCAGAGCGACAGCCTCGCCTGCCCCCGGGCGAACCTCTCCCGCGCCTTCCGGCACGCCCTGGGCGATCCTGCCCGGTACCTGTCCGAGTACGCGTACGGCCCGGGCATGGGGAAGCCGAGACCCCTCACCTTCCCCGGATCCGCCGGGATCTCAGGGACGGAAGGTCCCGGGAACCCGGACAGGACGGAGGCGTGGCAATGCCCTTCCGGTCCCGGCTCACGGTCACGGGCTTCAGGCTCCAGCCCGCGGGGATCTCCCGGTGGCGGGCGGTGCGCACCGGGCCCAGCCCAGGAAGTCTCAGATGTCCCGCGTCAGGGACGGCGATGCCAGTCCCGATGAGATTCGTGGCCTGGCCGGTCCCCGCGCCTGCCCTTGTAATCCGTGAACCCGAAATGGCCGAGGGGGCTCCGGAGGAAGCTCGCGAAAGCCTTGTCCAGGATCAGCCGTGCGCCCCCGCTGCCCCGCTGTCCTCGCGAGCCTTGCAAAAAAACCGTGACCCCCTACAATGTGGATGAAGTCTTGCTGGACATCAGGCTCGGCACGCGCCGGAACCCCGTTCGGCCATGACGGAATTTCCCTCCCTGCCTGAGGAAGAGCCTTCGCCGGTCACGCGAGCTTCCCCTGAGGACCTGCCGGTGACGCAGCCCCTGCACCACATCAACCAGATGTACCTCCACCTCCCCGCCCTGAACGGGTTCACCGCCGCCCAGGCCCAACAGGCGGAGGAGGCCGCGCGCCAGGAGCGCCTGGAGCGGGCCCGGGAGCTCCACCTGGACACCGTGGAACGCATCACCGAGCCGCAGGGCACCGTGCGGGTCAATCCCGTCCATCCCGATCCCGGCGGCAGGAACCGCGCCGGTTACAGGCCGGAGTTCAAGAGGCGCGGGCGGCAGGGCTCCTCCGATCCCTGCCTCGCCCCCGTCGAGGCGGTGGTCGACAGGAGGGTCTGAGAGCCTGCCGTGACGCGGATCCGGCCCTCGCGGGAGGCAGGCCTGGCCCGGGTGCCGCCCGGTTGGGCCGGGCGGCGGCTTTCCCTTGCCGGGCGGCGGCTTTCCCCTTGGTTTTACCAAATTTTAGTTTCCCGGCTGTCACCCCTTCCCCGTTTTCCCCGCGCCAGCCGTAGATTTTGGAATAATCCCGAATGGACGGCCTTACGGATGACGGCCGGAACGCGCGAACCGTTGCCCGGCAAGGGGCCGGGGCACCGGAAGGGCGGGGGGAAGCCTGGCGGCCGGCGGTAACCGCCCTGCGGGGCGGCGGGTGAGCCTGCGGCCCGGGGGCGGCCGGGGCGGGTTGCTCCCGTTTCAGGGATTGCGCCCTGTATATGACGCGTCCGGAGGGTTCGTGGACGGCGCGGCATGCGCCTTGCGAGCTGCCGCGGGACTCCCCGGCAGGATCGGCATGCCCCCGCGAGGGGACAGGGGGGCGGCATACGCGGCTGCCCTCGCCGTATGCACTGCCAGCCCTGACTCGCGGGGGCTCCCGGTTCGCGGGAAGTGTCTGAGGGGAGGGGGGAAGGTCTCGTGAGGCGGCCAGGGACGCCTCCTCCCCCTGCCGGCGGGGGGAAGGCGCGGGCGGAGGGGGAGCGCTCCCCTGCGGGCTCTTGGCGGCATTCGGGGCTGCGGGGGCGGGCTCGGGACGGAGCCAGGGGGGCGGGGGATGCGCCGGCCTGCCGCCTTGCTCTTCCGCGCCCGCGATGTCTTCCCGCCGGAGGGAGAGGACGTCACGGCGCCCCCTTGGCATGATCTGTGCCGGCCGGTTGTCATCCGCAGGGATTGGACGGGGCCGCCCGCCGCCGTGGGCGAGGGGCGGTTTGGTGTTATCATGGGGCGCAGAGGTCCGGTCCCGGCCCTGTGCCCCCCCTTTCTCCCCGTGCCGGGCGGCGGCTCCCGCAATCCCTCTCGTGCGCCCCGGGTCAGCCATTCCAGGAAAGGTGCTAGCACTTGGACTTACCGATGAAAGAGGTACTTCTCCTCCAGACCGGACTGGAGATCCTTCTCATCATCCTGCTGGCCGCGCTCCTCTGGCTCACCTGGAGGAGGCCGCCCCAGGCGGGCCCCGGCGCCTTCGTGCCGGAGGAGTTCAGGGAGACCATCGAGCGCTTCCTCGCGGAGTCGGAGAAGATCTCCGCCGCCTTCTCCCGGAATCTCGAGGACAAGAAGTCCCTGTCCGCCGACCTGATCCTCAAGCTCGACCGCAGGCTCACCTCCTACCGGGAGCTCCTGGCCGAGACCGAGGCGGCTGCGGCCGCCTCCCTCGCCGAGCTGGAGCGCGTCCGCGAGGAGGGCCGCATCGCGCCCCCGCCGGCCCAGGCCGCCCCCGACCTCAAGGCCAACCCGGCGGCCCCCGAGGTGCGGGCCCTGGTCATGAAACTCCACCGGGAGGGTCTCAAGGTGGAGGACATCGCAGTCCGCTCCCGGCTCCACCGCGGCGAGGTGGAGCTGATCCTGGAGGTGGAGAGCCAGTTCGACATCTGACCCGCCCCCCCCCGCGGGGCGCGGGACGGCAACCGTGGCCCCGCCTGGTCGGCGGCCGCCCCGGCGGGGCGCACTGACGCCGCGGGACGGCCGGCGGATCCCCTTCCCGGAGAGGCGCCGGCTCGGGCGAGGGGAGGGGCCACCCTAGCGGAAAGCCTTCCAGATCCCCGCCGAGAGCGCCTCGAAGCCTCGCCTGAAGCCCGGGTCCCCGAATCCGTCGCGCCAGCCGCCGTCCTCGGCGAACTCGTCGGTGATGATGAGCGCCGCGGCCAGGGCCAGCTTCCGGAAGCCTGCGGCGGCGAAGAGCGCAGAGGTGACCATGTCCACCGCGCGCGCCCCCCGTGCCCTGAACGAGTCGCGCAGCTCGCGCGTCTCGCGGAAAGGGCCGTCCGTGGACCAGATCGCCCCGGAGGAGGCGGCGGCCTCCTGGCCCATGGCATGGGCGAGCTGCGCGTGGAAGGCACTGTGCGGGGCCAGGCCGCCTGGGTAGTGGACGGAGGTGCCTTCCGAGGAGAGGGCAGCGGAGGGCAGGAAGATGTCCCCGGATTTCAGGCCGGGTACGAGGGATCCCGCGAACCCCGCGAAGGCCACGTTCTCCGCGCCTCCGCCGATGAGGATTTCCAGGGCCATGACCGCCATGGGGGCGCCCAGCACCGGCCCTGCCAGGAAGTAGTCGCGGCCTCTGAGGATGGATGTCCCCCCCAGCATGAACACGCCGGAGGGGGAGGAGAGGGACTCCGGAGCCCCGCGCTGGAGGGCGGCGAGAAGGGACGGTGTGGCGGCGAGGCAGCCGCGGGGCGGCAGGTTTTCGGCACCTTCAGGAAAGGGGAAGGGCGGGTCCCAGAGGGCGTTGCGGGTAGCGGGCATGGCAGGGGTCTCTCTCAGGCTCTCTCAGGTTGAACATGATCCTCATGAGTTGAGGCTCGCTCGGGCTGCGAGGAGTGTTCTCGTCCGTCAGGGGCGTCCTGTCCGGACGGCGGGGCCTCCAGCCCGGCGTGTTCCGGCGGAGCGGCGTCCGGCGGCCCCGGCCCGGGAGGTTGCGGGGGCTCCCCGGCGGGGGCAGTGTCCTGATTGCCCGGGGGGAGGGGCCGCTCGGCCGGGATCGGATCCTGGGCGGCGGGCGCCGGCGGGGGGTCGTAGGCGAGGACCTGCCATATGAAGGCCACGGTGATCACCACGCTCAGCACGAATTTGAACATCCCGCCGGCGAGGCATCCCAGGAGCGCCCCGAGCCCGGCGTCGGCGGCCTCCTTGGCCTCCTTCTTGTTGAACCAGATCTCTGCCAGCATCGCCCCGAAGAAGGTGCCCAGGACCAGGCCGGGGATGTTGAAGACGATCACCCCCAGGATGGCGCCCACGGCAGCCCCTATCATGCCCGCCTTGCCGGACCCGAACTTCCTGGCGCCCATGGCCCCCGCCAGCTGGTCGCCCACCATGCCGGCGGCCACGGCCAGGGCCGTCAGGAACATGGTCCAGAAGCCGTAGGGCCCCCAGCCGCTCCAGAAGCCGTAGCCCAGGAGCACGAGCCAGTTCAGGGGGAGCCCTGGGATTACCGGCACGAAGGCCCCCGCCGCGCCCGCGAGCATGAGCAGGATGCCCAGGCTGAATATCACAACGTCTGCCGCGACCATGTTCCCGGGGCTCTCAGGACGGGGGAGGCGCGCGGTCGGCGTTGGGCGCTTCTTCCGCCCGGCCAGCCGCGGTTTCCGTCCGGATGTGATATTATGCCACAATCATTGCCGGTTTCCGAGAGGGCGGTTTTCGGCCCTCCGCCCCCCCCTTCCGGCGCCCGGCCCCCCCGTCCCATTCCTGGGCCGGGCGCCCAGCTCGCCCGCCAGGTCGCTCCACGGGCCGCAGTGCCCGACCGCGCCCCGCCGGCTTGCGCCGCCGGGCCCTCCCTGCAGCCGAAGCGGCCCGGGACGCGGACTCCCGCCCGGTCGCCCCGGCGACCGGCGGCTGGGGCTCGCGGCGGTGTTTCCGGACGTACGCGGGGCCCCTGCGGGCCGTCCCCCGTCGCGGTGACACGCGGCACCCGGCGCGGGGAAGTGCTGGGCCCGCCGTTGCGGGCCGACCGATCCGGCGCGCCGTGCCGGGAAAAACTCAGTCCCGGGAACGCAATTTCTGTTGACTATCCGTCCCTCTGGGCGGTAGACTGCCGCCTGTAGCCCCACCAGGATCATGTGCCGCCAGAGGGGCGGCCGCCGGGCGGGAGCCTCCTCTGTCCGTCCCCTAGCAAGGAGAAGCGCATGAGCGAGAATATAAAGGTGCTGACCGATCTTACCTTCGACGAGTTCCTGGGCGCCCCCGCCTCCCTGGTGGACTTCTGGGCGCCCTGGTGCGGCCCCTGCCAGGCGCTGGCCCCGATCCTGGACGAGCTCGCCGAGGAGATGAAGGATAGGGTCTCCTTCGCGAAGATAAACGTGGACGAGAACAACGACACGGCGGCCCGGTTCCGCATCCGTTCCATCCCCTGCCTCATCGTCTTCAAGGGCAAGGATGAGGTGGGTCGCATCCTGGGCCAGAAGGAGAAGGCCGATCTCAAGGCCGAGCTGGAGAGGCTACTGTGAGGGGGGGCGGGCTGGCCCGGGCGCTGGCTGCGGCGGCCCTGCTCGCCGTCTGCGCGGGCGGGCTTACCGGCTGCTCCAACACCAAGGATCTCTGGGCGCGCATCTGGGGGAGCTCCACCCCCGGGCCGGGGGACGGCGCCATCGAGGCGGACGCGGATCTGGCCCTGCGGGCCCAGGAGGAGCTGGACGCCTCCGACTACGCGGAAGCGGCCGAGCTCTTCCAGCAGCTCAAGGACCAGTACCCCCAGAGCCGCTACGCGGTACTGGCCGAGTTGCGGCTCGGGGACGCGTATTTCCTCAACGGCAAGTACATCGAGGCCTACGGCGCCTACGACGCGTTCTCCGACCGCCACCCCACCAACGATGCCGTGCCCTACGCCCTCTACCAGAAGGGCATGTGCTGGTTCCAGCGCATGAACGGCATCGACCGCGACCAGTCGCCAACCATCCAGGCCATCAACGACTTCGCCTACCTGGTCGAGGTCTACCCCGACTCCCGCTACTCGACGATGGCCCACGCCCGGATCGCGGAGTCCATGAACAGCCTGGCGGGCCACGAGTTCTACATTGGCGAGTACTACTTCAACCGCAAGGACTACGCCGCCGCCATGCGGCGGTTCCGGGGGCTCATCCGCGCCTACCCGGACTCCGGCTATCACCCCCGGGCCTTCAATTACATCGCCCGGTACGAGGACATGGTGGCCAGCGGCGAGATACAGCCTGACACCAACCTGCGGGGCGCGGAGTACGAGTCCCCCTTCACCATCAGCGATGAGACGTCGGGAGCGGCGGGGGTCAGGTTCTGAAAGGCGCGGCCCTTCCCAGGGCCAGCCGCGGAAGGCCTCCCCTGGGAAGGCCGCCCTCTGTCCCGCATGACTTCCTCTGGACCCCCGGGGCCGCCGCTCCGGGGGTTCACTTTTCCGGTGCCTCCGGGCCGCCCCGGCTATCCCGGGCCGGGGGGCGCGGCCGGGCTTCAGGCGCCCGCCCGGGACGCGCGGGGGGGGCGCCCCGCGGATTCCGCGCCGCCGGGCGGGCCGCGCCCCACGCGGCGGACGGGCGGGGGCCCCTTCCGGCCGGGGAGGCCTCATTCCTCCGGATCCCCGCGGGGCCTGGCGGCCGGCGGGCCGGGTCACTGGGCCCCGTCCGGTTCCCTGTCCGTGTCCCCGTCCCCCTCGCCCTCCTCCGGGGGGAGGCTTTTCACGCGCACCCGGGAGACCGCCGGGCCCTCCGCTGTCACGACCACGAACTCCGCCCCGTAGCCGATCCAGGAGTCCCCCGGCGCGGGGGTCTCGGAGAACCTCCCCGCGAGGAGGGCCGCGAGGGTCCGGTAGCTCTCCTCGGCATCGGCCTCGAGCCTGAGGCTGATGTGCCTGCCCAGCTCGTCGAGGGACACCGTGGTCTCGCACAGGATCCAGCCGTCGGGCATATCCACCATGACCGGCCCCTCGGAGAGGTCGTACTCGTCCTGTATCTCCCCCACGATGGCCTCGAGGACGTCCTCCATGGTGACCAGCCCGAGATAGCTCCCGTACTCGTCCCAGACGAGCCCGATCTTGGTGCGTTTGCCGCGCATGAGCTCGAGCACGTCGTCCGCCGCCAGGGACTCGTAGATGTACAGGGCCTGCTTGACCAGCGGCCTGATGTCCGCGAGATCCGGCCGGCGGGTGAGATCCCGCGAGTGCACGAAGCCCGTAATGTTGTCGCGGTCGCCGTCGAAGACAGGCAGGCGCGCGTGGCCGGCCGCGGCCGAGAGCTCCAGGGCCTCGGCGGGGGTCGCGTCCGCCGACACCGAGACCACCCGGGTCCGGTGGATCATGATGTCCCGGGCGGTGCGGCGGTCCATGTTGAAGATGTTGTTGAGAAGCCTCTCCTCCATCTCGTCGAGCTGCCCTCCGTCCCGGCTCTCGGCTATCATGAGCTTGAGCTCCTCGGTGCTGTAGGCGGGGCTGGAGGCCCAGCGGCCCGCGCCCATGAGCCTGAGGATCACCTGGGCCGAGGAGTTCAGGACGGTCACGAAGGGCCGGAAGACGATATGGGCCGCCCGCATGGGGAAGGCCAGGAACAGCACGGTCTTTTCCGCCGCGCGGATGGAGACGTTCTTGGGGGCGAGCTCCCCGAAGGTCACGTGGACGAAGGTGATGAGCCCGAAGCCTATCATGACGGCCGCGGAGTGGACGACCGCCTCCGACTGGATGCCCAGCCGCTCGAGGGCCGGCCGCAGCAGGCTCGCCACCGCAGGCTCCCCGAGCCATCCCAGGCCGAGGCTCGCCAGCGTTATCCCCAGCTGGCACACGGAAAGGTAGTCTTCCAGGCGCCTCTGCCCGAAGAGGGCGAGCCGGGCGGCGGCCGAGCCCTTCTGGGCCAGGAGATCGAGGCGGGTCTTGCGCACCCGCACGAAGGCGAACTCCGCCGCCACGAACATGGCGTTCAGGAGCACCAGGAAGGCCGCTGCCAGGAGTTTTATGGCGGTGTCCATCGTTTCGCGCTCGCGTGGCACGCAGGCGGCGGGGGGGCCTCCGGGGCGCTCCGGGCCGGGGTGCCTTCGGGGATCCCCGGCGCCGGAGCGGCCTGGCTCCGGGATCGCCGGGGCCGGGCGTCAGCTTCCGGGATGAAGGGGAGGGCGGCGGCAGGGCCACCGCCGGCGAGGGCGCCCGCGGCAGAGCGTACCCGGCGTGAGGTTCGCCCCCCGCGAGCCGGCGGGCTGGGGAATCCTTCGGTCTACCCGTGAGCCGCGGCGCCGACGCGGCTGTGTCGCGGCGCGGCATCGGTCAGGCCGGGTTGCATCGCGGCAAGCGGGGAAAAGGATCTGCCGTTTCAAGCCGCGGGATCCGGTGGCATGGTACCTGTCTGTCACTAACGAAGGGGCTCCGGAGTGCTCGGGCTGGCGGGCGCCTGCAGGAGCCCGGAAGGCGGTCGGGAAACCAGCGCAAGGGCGGCAGAGGAGGATCCGGGCTGGCGGGCCGGAGGAGCCAGAGCCGCGGCGGACGGGAGCCTGCGCGCGCAGGTTCGGCGATGGTTGTGACCTCCCTAACCTAGGGCGGCAGGGCTTGCGTCCTCCGGAACCCGGGCCGTCCTGGCCGGAAGCCTCCCCGGCCTGAGCCTGCCAGGGCTGGAGGCCAAGCCGGTTACCGCTCCAAACCGGGCGGGTCGCTAAGGTCTTGAGCTGCCGATCCAAGAGTAATCCTGGCAGGAGGCTGGCGGGTCCCGGGTCGTTGGGGCCTCATGGAGCCAGGGCCTGAGTCGGCAGGTCCGGGAGCAGCCAGGAAGCGAGCCGTCCTGGCCAGGAGAGTCCGGAGCGTGTGCTTTCCCGGGAAGAGTCCTCCGGATTATGAGTTGAAAATGATTTGAAAGCGCGGAATGATTCAGGTTTGGCGGGAACCCGGAAGCCTTCACGGAAGGCTCCGGATCCGTCGGCTCCTGACGCCATGTCTTGTGAGCAGCTCTCTCTCTCTCTCTCTCTCTCTCTCTCTCTCTCTCAGCGCACCGTCAGGTGGAGCGGCACCCGGGGCCTTGCGAGGGCACGCCCTGCCGAGGAGGGCGTCATGGAGGGGCGGTATTATGCGCCGCAGGCCGGAGCCCGAACCAGCGCCCTCCTGCGGGCTCTGAAAACGCGGCCTCGGCTTGGCGGGGCTCCGCCGCAACGTTCTTTCGCCCTAATACTATGGTATAATCCCTTCAGGAATCAACCATTAGGCCGCTTAAGGTCACCCCGTCTCGATGCCCCCTTGCATGCGAAGCGGGATCCCCAGGCGGAGGGAGGAATTGCGGCAAAACCGTCATTATGCGACAATCCTCAACCGGGCCGGGAGGGTTCAGGCAGGCATGGGCAGGGCGTTCGCTTTCCGCACGTATCCGAAGAAGGAGCAGCCGGTCCGGCCGTCGAGGGCTTGCCGGTGCGCCCTCCCCGTCAGGAACCTGATGCCGGACGAACCGATGATCCGCCGCCCTGCGTTACGCCGCCAGATGATCCGCCGCCCTGCGATCCGCCGCCAGATGATCCGCGCTATCCTGAATCACTCGCCCTACCGGTGCGGGGAAGGTATCCCCGGCCGGAGGGAGCGTGCTGCCCGGCCCTCCTTGACTTCGAGCCGCCGCGGGGTGACGCTCTTCCCGGCCACTTCGGGGGCTCCGGCCGTCTGGGATACCCTGAACGCGGGCGCAAGGCCGGCCGCGCCGCCCATCCCGGCGGTTGCCGGGGCGGTCCCGCAGATGCGGGATCCCGCCCGGGCGCCGGTATTCGGCTGGAGACCCGGGGACGGAGGGCGGGTCATGCCCGCGTCCCGGCCCTGCGGCAGGCCGGGGGAGGCGGGAGGCCCGTGTGGCGTGTCCGATGCCGCGTCCAGGCCCCGGAACGGGACGAGGCGTCGAGCACCGTGCCGGTAGTGTGCGGCAGCCCGGGACGCCTCCGGGGATTGTACTGCGGCCGGGGACGCGGGGACGGCGGGCCCGGAGCTGGCCTCACCCGCCAAGGGCGCGTGACGCCCGGCGCCGGGAGCTTGTCACGGGGCCTGGTTCGCGTCGGGCCGCGGGAACTGTTTGTCGCCGGGTAGACACCTTCATACGGCGTGCGCACGGGAGGCGTGTATATGGCCGATTCTTTGACAGACTGTTTCCTCTCCGGCCAGGTAGGCGACCCCTTCTCGGTGCTGGGGGCGCGGCCGCAGATCAACGCGGACGGCAGGTCCGCCGTCCTGTTCAGGGTCTACGCCCCCGGGGCCGTCAGGGTGACGGCCCTCCTGCCCGGGGGCGATCTCCCCCTCGCCCGGGTCGCGCCCGCCACCCGCCCCGCCACGGCTCCGGCGGCGTCGGAGTCCCCGGCCGACCCCGCCCAGGCTCCGCCGGCCGGGGTCGCGGGCGGCCCCGCCCCTGCGGCCGCCCCCCCGCCCGGCCCCACTGGCCTCTTCGAGGGGTGGCTCGCCAGCCGCGACTACGAGTTCAAGCCGTACAGGATCCGCGCCGAGTACGAGGGGGGCGGGGTCTCCGTCTTCTGGGACGCCTACAGCTTCATGCCCGTGTTGGGCGAGCTGGATCTCTACCTCTGGAACGAGGGGAACCACTACCGGATCTACGACAAGCTGGGGGCGCACCCCGTCGTCCACCAGGGGGTCAAGGGCACGGTCTTCGCCGTGTGGGCGCCCTCGGCCTCAAAGGTCGCACTCGTGGGCGACCGCAACGCCTGGGACGGCCGCAGGCTCCAGATGCGGCCCCGCGGCTCCTCGGGGGTCTGGGAGATCTTCGCGCCGCATTTCGGGCAGGGGGATCTCTACAAGTTCGAGATCACCACCCAGGACGGCACCCTGCTCATCAAGTCCGATCCCATGGGCTTCCTGATGGAGCAGCGGCCCAAGACCGCCTCCATCGTCTACGACCTGAACCGCTACTGCTGGAGCGACCAGGCCTGGATGGAAAGCCGCCCCGGCCGCGATCTCCTCTCCGAGCCCATGAGCGTCTACGAGGTGCACCTGGGCTCCTGGCGCCGCCGCCCCGACGGCACCTGGCTGAGTTACCGCGAGGCGGCCGACGAGCTGGTCCCCTACCTCAAGGAGCTGGGCTTCAACTGGGTGGAGTTCATGCCCCTCGCCGAGCACCCCTTCGATGCCTCCTGGGGGTACCAGGTGACGGGGTACTTCGCCGTCACCTCCCGCTTCGGGACCCCGGACGACTTCAGGCACCTGGTGGACCGGCTGCACCAGGAGGGCATCGGGGTCATCATGGACTGGGTTCCCGCCCATTTCCCCCGGGACTCCTTCGCGCTCGAGTACTTCGACGGGACCCATCTCTACGAGCACCGGGACCCGCGCCAGGGCGCGCATTCCGACTGGGGGACCCTGGTCTTCAACTACGGGCGCAACGAGGTGAAGAACTTCCTCGCGGCCAACGCGCTTTTCTGGGCCGACCAGTACCACGTCGACTCGCTCCGGGTCGACGCCGTGGCCTCCATGATATACCTCGACTACTCCCGCAAGGAGGGCGAGTGGATCCCCAACAAGTACGGGGGCCGCGAGAACCTGGAGGCCATCGAGCTCATCAAGACGCTGAACACCAAGCTCTACGAGCTCCACCCTGGCGCCTCCACCATCGCCGAGGAGTCGACCGCCTTCCCGGCCATCTCGCGGCCGGTGCACCTGGGCGGCCTGGGCTTCATGTTCAAGTGGAACATGGGATGGATGCACGACATGCTGGACTTCATGTCCAAGGATCCGGTCTACCGCCGCTACAACATGGAGCGGCTCACGTTCGCGCTCCTTTACGCCTTCCATGAGAACTTCATCCTGCCCCTCTCCCACGACGAGGTGGTCTACGGCAAGAGGTCCCTCTGGGACAAGATGCCCGGCGACAGCTGGCAGAAGTGCGCGAACCTGAGGCTCCTGCTGGGCTACATGTTCGCCGAGCCCGGCAAGAAGCTCCTCTTCATGGGGGGCGAGTTCGGGCAGGTCTGGGAGTGGGACCACGCCTCCCAGCTGTCCTGGGACGTCCTGGGGGATCCGGCCCACCGGAAGCTCCAGGCCTTCACGCGGGACCTGAACCGCCTCTACCGCTCCGAGCCCGCCCTGCACCAGCTGGACTACGACTGGCGCGGGTTCGAGTGGGTCGACTTCCGCGACCACGACGCCACCGTGGTGAGCTTCATGAGGAAGGCCCGCAACCAGGAGGATCAGGTCTTCTTCGCCTTCAACTTCACCCCCGTCGTCCGCCGCGGCTACCGTCTCGGGGCGCCGGGACCCGGCTGGTACCGCGAGCTCATCAACTCTGACTCCGACATCTACGGCGGCGGCAACGTGGGGCTGGGGGGCGGCGTCCAGGCCGAGCCCGTGAGCGCCCACGGCAGGGACTGGAGCCTCGACCTCACGCTCCCCCCCCTGGGCTTCATCGCCCTCAAGCGCTCCTGAGGCTCACCGATGGCCCACCAGGTTATCCGCAACGCGCTAGTGTATTTCAGCCCCACCGGCGCCACCCGCACTGTAGCTAAGAGCATCGCACAGGGGCTGGCCATCAACCCCAGGGAGTTCGACCAGACGCTCCCCGCCGACCGGGAGAAGAAGATCGCCCTGGAGGACGCCGAGTTCGTCCTCCTGGCCTTCCCGGTCTACGGGGGGCGGCTCCCGCCCGTCGCCAGGGAGATCGTGTCCCAGCTCCCCAAGGGCAAGCGCCCTGCGGCCGCCGTGGTCGTCTTCGGGAACGTGGGCCCGGGCGACGCCCTGGCGGAGCTCTACGACCTGTGCGTCTCGCGGGACTTCGAGGTCAAGGCGGCGGGGGCCTTCATCGGCGAGCACTCGTACTCCAGCGTGCTGGGCCGCAACCGCCCGGACGACGCGGACAGGGAGCGGGCCAGGGTCTTCGGCGTCGGCATCCGCCAGACACTCTTCAGCAACTCCGTCATCCACCGCGAGACCATCTCCAAGACCCCTCCCGCCACCTACCGCGCCTACCAGCCCAAGCAGTCGCTCGCTTTCATGCTCAAGCCGCGGAGCTGCGAGGTGTGCCGCTTCTGCATCCACTCCTGCCCCGTGGGCGCCTTCATCGGGGGCGATCCCAAGAGGATAGACCTCGAGAGGTGCATCGGCTGCGCCGCCTGCATCAAGCTGTGCCCCCACAAGGCCAGGAAGTTCGAGGACGACGACTTCCTGGACGACGTGGCCATAATGGTGGCCAACCATTCCGAGGCCAAGGAGCCAGTCCTCTTCCTTCCTCCCAACCTGCCAGAGTACATGGGGGGTATAGGCTGAAAGAGCACGCCCGCCTGCCGCTCCCGTCCTCCCGTCCCGTCCGCCTGTCCGTCATTCCGTCTTCCGTCTTTCCGTCCTTTCCGTCCAGTCCGTCTTCCGTCCGCATGACCCGCCCGCCGCGTCCGCCCGCAGTCGTGTTGCCCTGCCTGCGGGAGGGGCAGGAAGTGCGGCGCAGCACCGGTCGGCGGGGGTGAGGGTGCGCTCGCGTGCCTTCTCGCGCCTCAAACACTCCACCCTGTCTGAAAGCGCTGTTACGGCTGAACCTATGGAAGCGCCGCCCCCTCGCGGGAAATCGCGGCCCGCCCCCGTCTCCACCCCGGACGCCGCCGACGTACCCTCCATCGGCACGGCCCCCCGGGGGGGCGGAACGGGCCGTCAGGATACGGAGCCTCTCGCCCCGGTCGGGCTAGCCACCGGCGGAAGCGCCGGCGCGGAGGCATCCGCCGAGGAGCCGCCGGTTGCCGCCGGCGAGACGGCTGCGGCTTGCGTAGCCCCACGGGAGAAGGCCGCTAAGAGGGCCTCCCCCGCGAAAGGCGGTGTCGGCGGCCGGAAAGCGGCGGCAGCCAAGGCCCCGGCTGCCCGGATCCTAGCGGCCCAGGCCCCGGCACCCGGGGACGCGGCACCCAGGGCTGCGGCATCCCGGGCCCCGGAAACCGGTGGCGCGGCTGCCGGGGCGTCCGCAGCCAGGGCCCCGGCGGCCCAAGCCCCGCCTTCACGGGCTCCTGACACCGGGTCACCGGCGGCCGAGGCTCGGGACACGAAGGGGAAAGCCGCTGGACGGAAACGGCCGGCGCTCAAGGGTCCCGGCGCCGGGGCGGCGGATTCGGCCGTGGGGGAGGCGATCACCGCTCCCGGGCCACCCCCCGATGTCAAAGATGATTCCGGCGACCCGCCGGCCGTCTTCACGCCGGGGACGGCTGCCCTTTCCGGGGGTGCGGCGCCGGGCGGCCCCATGCAGCCTGCGCCTGCCGTGTTGCGTAGGCCGGCCGGGGCCCGCAGGGCCAGGGCGGCCGTCGCGCCGCCGGATGACGGGGGCGGGACGGGAAGGGGAAGCGCCGCAGCTTCAGCTGGCACCTCCCCCGTGGGTGCCCCCCCGGGAGGCGTCCCCTCCGAGAGCGCCGCCCCGGAAGGCGTTCCTTCCGAAGGCGTCCCGCCTGTTGCTCGGGGCCGGGACGCGCCGGACGCCCGTCCTGGCGGCGCCGGCGGCGTCTCGGCGCCTCCGGAAAGCGCGCGGGCCAAGGCCGGGGAAGGGGGCGGCCGCCAGCTCCCCGTGCCAGCCGGTGCCCCGGCGACTCCCGCGGAGGCCGCCGCCGGGGCGCGTTCAGGCGCCGTCCCCGCCGGGACGGCGTCCCCCGCGGCCCGCGCGGCGTCGCCCGTCAGGACCGTCGAGATAGCGCGTCCCGCCGCCGGGGATGGCTTCCGGGCCGCGGCGGATGACGCCTCCCCTGCCGGGGGGGGCGAGGGCGCTTCCCCTGCCGGGGGCGACCCGCGTCTCAAGTCCGGCAGGGGCAAGTATCAGCACAAGCCCCCCGCCCGGCCGCCCAAGCGCGTGAGGAGGGTGCTAACCCGCGCGAACCCCGAGGTCCTGCGGAAGCTGGAGGAGCTCAGGGAGCTGGAGCGCAGGCTGGATCCGGAGGCGGCGCTGGAGCGGGAGCGCAGGGAGCTGGCAGAGGAGGCGGAGCGCCGGGCGGCCGAGGACAAGGCGGCCGCGGGACAGGTGTCGCTGAGCCGCAAGGCCAGGAGGGATCTGCGGAAGTACGGGGTGACCGCCCAGCTCGCCGGGAAAAACTACTCCTCGCGTAAGCTCCTGAGCTTCCGGATGCTGTTCGCGCAGACGCCGGTCGAGGAGTCCTCGGACGCCGAGGTGGTGGCCAACATGAGGATCCTGTTCCTCGCTCACGCGGATCACAACATGCCGAGGACGCTGGAGAAGTTCACGGCCTACCTCAGGAACAGCCTGTGCTCCGGGATCTCGGAGGAGCAGCTGGAGAGGGTGATGGAGATACTCTTCAGGCACGGCTACGTGGGCTTCGTCAACGGGAGGCTCACGGTGTCGGTGGAGTGACGGCAGGCCGGCCTCCGGCCGCGCCGTGCCGCCTGCTTCAGGGAATTCGCGGTCACCAGGGCATGCGACAGGACGGCGGGCCGTCGCGCCGGGGGCAGATCCGGCCATCGCCCGGGCGGGGGCTGGCGGAAGGCCGGGCCTTCCGTGATAACGCCTGCCGCCAGGCGGCATGAGGGGCCCGGCCCGCCGGGCGCGGATAGACCGCGTGCCCGGTATCTGCGGGATCCGGCAGGAAGGGTCCGGTTCGCTTCCCCGCCGGTTCCGCCGCCGGCCGGTTCAGGCGCATCC
>JAITEZ010000132.1 GCA_031281735.1 Deltaproteobacteria bacterium
GCCGCGTCCCCCCGCCCTGCGCGGCCCTACCCCAGCCACGCCCCCCGCCCCTCCCGGCGTTCCCGCCCACCCCCCACCGGGCGTATCCGGACGGCGCGGTGCCCAGGAAGCCCGGGCTACCGCAGAAAAACCGGCCAGCTGGGAAGGGAAGGGTCTTTTCGATTTGATTAGTGTTGCAATTGAGAGCCCATTATCCTAAAATCGCTAAGTTGCGTCTCTATCTGTCACAGTTATCCGGAAGGCGGCAGAATGCCCCTTACCTCAGGCAGGGGACGGGCCGCCATGTTTCTTTCCAGGCGGATCCGAGGCGGCGCGGGGCATGCCGCCCGTGGCACTTTTCGATGTCCCGCGCCGGACAGCCCCGCGCTAGGGAAAGCCTGCGGGCGCCCCGCCGCCGCCCCGGCCGGTAACGAGGGATCCCTGCCTGGCGTCCCGGAGGCCCGCCGGGGAGGCCGCGCCGCCCCGCCTCCCCATCCGCCGGGCCTCCCGCCGAGCGGTGGCCCTGGGGGGGCCCCGCCGCGACGCGCCGGGGCCCGTCCCGCGGGCGGGGCGCTGGCCCGGGAGCCGGGTGGAGGCGCGGGCCCATGGGCGGGGCGGGCGGCGGCCCCGCGCGAGGCGGGAAGGGCATGACCGCAGGAACCGTGGAACACTCCGGAAAGACCTTCCCCGTGGACAGCGAGGGCTTCCTGGCGGACGCCTCCCTCTGGTGCCCGGAATGGGTGGATCACGTCCGGGGGATCGAGGAGATAGACGAGATCACCGAGGAGCACGAGGAGGTCCTGGAGCGGCTCCGCGCGTACTTCGCAGAGCACGGCCGTCCCCCCCGGGTGCGGGACACCACCCTGGTGACCGGCTACAAGCTCAAGACCATCTACGAGCTTTTCCCCTCCGGGCCCGGCAAGGGGGCCTGCAAGATGGCGGGGCTCCCAAAGCCGGACGGGTGCACCTGAGCCCCGCGCGGCGCGGCTCCCCGGCCGCGGTATGCCCCACAGCCCCCGGGGCCGCCGCGGCGCCGGGGGCGGGCAAGAGCACACACGGGCCGCCGCCCGGGCCGGCCCGATTCCCCCCCGGCCCGCGCCGTGGGGCCCCTCGGGAGTTCTTATGAAGATCTGGTCGCGCCTATCCGCCAGGGATCTGCCCCGCTTCAGGGACGGCCTCGCAGCGGATCTCGGTGAGCTGTTCCCGGGACTCGTTTTCGAGGCAGGGCCGGAAGCCGCGGAGTCGGCCTGGCTGACCGTCCCCCTGGTGTTCCGGGGCAGGGCCCTGGGGACGCTGAGCGTCACCCCGGGGGACGGGGCGGAGCCCCCGTCCGCGGAGACGGCGGCCGTCATCCCCCGCGCCGCGAGGGCCCTGCTCCAGAAGGCGGCCCTCCGGAAGGCCCTGCTCCTCGACCGGGAGTCCGGGCTGCGGAACCGCGACAGCTTCCTCGCCCGGATGGCCAGGCTCATGCCGCCCCTTGAGCAGGGCCCCAGGTCCCTCTCCCCGGACGGGGGGGGGCGGGGGGGGCTGGCCCTGGGCCTGATCGAGATCCAGGAGGACTGGGGACCCGAGGCGCGGGCCCTCGCCAGCAGGCTCTCGGGCCTCCCCGGGCTCGCCGCCCTGGGGAGGATCTCCGAGAGCCTGCTGGGGGTCGTCCTGCGGGCCGGGCCCGAGGAGGCGCTGGCGCGCCTGGACGCGTCGCTCGCCCCGAAGGGCGGGCCCGCCGCCCCGGGCGGGCGGCGCCCCGAGGGGGAACGGGACGGCGCGGGCCGGCGGCCGGGATCCCCCTCGCTCTTCGGGAACCTGGGCTCCCTCGGCGGCCCCAGCCTGGCGGGCGGCGCCCGGAACGCCCCGCGCGCCTCCCTCGCCTGCTTCCCCGACGACCTCTCGCCCGAGGATCTGAACCCCGCCCGCGAGCCGGCGCCGTCCCTGGCGCTCCTGGAGAAGGCCCGGACCGCCCTGGCCTTCGCCAGGGCCCGCGACGGCTCCGGCCCCCGCCGGGTCACGGCCTTCCGGGACATCACGGCGCGGCTGGGGCGGATCACCCAGGTGCTCCCGCAGGAGCGGGTCATGATCGACCTCGGGCGCTCCGTCGGATGCCGCGCCGGGCAGGTCTACACCGCCCTGGACGGCGAGGGCGCCCCCAAGGGCGAGGTGGCCGTCTTCGAGACGGGCCCCGGCTACGGCCTCGCGCGGATCCTGGCGGGCCCCGGGGCGGGCAGGCCCTCCGAGGGCGACCGGCTGGAGTTCGCGCGGACGGAGGAGCCCGACGCCGGGTACCCCCACCGGGATCCCGGGTCCGCCGCGGCCCGCGAGGGCTTCCTGAGCGGGCTCGCGGGGCTGGCGGCCGGCGGGGCGCCCTTCCTGCTCGCCATCGCGCGCCTGGACGACTTCGAGAAGCTCGCGGGCGCCCTGGGCGAGGGCGGGGCCGAGGCCAGGCTCCAGGCCTTCGCGGAGGCGCTCGGGGCGATCCTCCCCAGCCCGCCGTCCCTCAGCGGCCCCTGGGAGCCGGGGGCGCGTGGCTTCGCCTGGACGGGGGCGGCGGCGGAGGCCGGGTCGGCCGCCGCCCTCGCGGCCTTCCTCGGGGGGCGGGAGGGGACCGGGGGGGTGTCGCTGGCCCTCGTCTTCTGGCCCCAGTCGCCGCCCGAAGTGCTACCCCCGGAAGGCCTGGCCCAGGCCGCCGCGGCCACGCTCCTCGAGGCCGCCATGACCGGCGAGGCCGCGGCCGCGGTCTTCGGGCCCCAGACACTGAACATCCTGGGGGACCGCCTCTTCGACGAGGGGGATCTCGAGGGCGCGGCCCGTGAGTACCGCCGGGGCCTCCGGCTCGACCCCGGCCACCTGAACCTCCGGAACAGCCTGGGCGTCTGCCACGGCCGGCTGGGCGACCAGAAGGCCGCCGCGGCCGCCTTCGACGAGGTGCTGCGCCGCGACCCCGACAACCTCATGGCGGCCTTCAACAAGGGCTGCTCTTACATCCTGGGGGGCAGGCCCGAGGAGGCCGAGGGCTGCCTGGAGAAGGCCGCAGCGCTCGACCCGTCCAACTTCGAGGTCCTCTACCAGCTGGGGAAGACCTCCCTCGAGCTGGGCCACGCCGCCAAGGCGGCGCGTACGCTCTCCGCCGCGGCGGCGCTCAAGACCCGCCGGGGCGCGGTCTTCAGCCTCCTGGGCCAGGCGCGTTCCCTCTCGGGGGACAGCCAGGGGGCCATGGCCGCCTTCAAGCAGGCCGTGAAATTCAACCCGGACGACGCCGCCAGCCTCTCGTCCCTGGGCGCCCTCTACCGCGAAGTGTGCCGGGACAACGCCATCGCCCTCTCCCTCATGCGCAGGAGCGTCGAGCTGGACCCCTCCAACGTGCTCTTCCGCCACCGCCTCGGCAAGCTCCTGTACGACATGGGCCGCTTCGCGGAAGCCGAACGCCACCTGCGCTCGGCCCTCGAGTACTCCTCGCGGGGCCTCCCCCCCGCCGCAGGGGACGGGCTCGGGGCGCTGGCGGCCGAGCTGGAGCGATGCAGTGAGGACGCCGCCGGCGGGGGGGAGCCCGCCCCCGGCGGGGGGGAGGCCGCCCACGGCGGGGGGGAGGCCGCCCACGGGGCCCGTGGCGGCAAGGGCGCCGACCGGGGCGCAGCCCCCGCCGCCCCGGGGAGGCTGGTGACCTGCTGAGCCCCGCCCGCGGCGCCGGGACGTCGCAGGCGGCGGGGCCGGCCCCTGCCCGCATGCCCGCCCCGGGGCCGAGACGGCGGCGGCGCCCCCCCGGAAGCCGCCGGGGGGGCGCCGCATCGCTGTCGTCCTGCCGGGGCCGCCGGGGCGGATCGCCTGCCGGCGGGATTGCCTCCGGAAGGGCGGGCCGCGCGGCCGGGGTCAGGCCTGCTCGGTGGCGAAGAGCTGGGTGGTGAGGTAGCGCTCGCCCGTGTCGGGAAGGACCACCACGACGTTCTTGCCCTTGTTCTCGTCGCGCCTGGCGATCTCGGTGGCGGCGTGGAGGGCGGCGCCCGAGGATATGCCCACGAGCAGGCCCTCGGTGTGGCCCACGTCGCGGGAGGCGGCGATGGCGTCCGGGGTCTTCACGCGGAAGATCTCGTCCACCACGTCCTTGTTGTAGACGTCCGGCACGAAGCCGGCGCCGATGCCCTGGATCTGGTGGGGGCCGGGCTTCTCGCCGGAGAGGACCGAGGAGTCGAAGGGCTCGACCGCCACGACCTTGACGCCGGGGATCGCCTTCTTGATCACCTCGCCCGCGCCGGTGATCGTGCCGCCGGTGCCCACCCCGCCCACGAGCACGCCCACGTTGTTGCCGGTGTCGTTGAGGATCTCGACCGCGGTGGTCTTGCGGTGGATCTCGGGGTTGGAGGGGTTCTTGAACTGCTGGGGCAGGTAGGAGTTGGGGTTGGCGGCGTGGAGCTCCTCGGCCTTCTTGATGGCGCCCTTCATCCCCTCGGAACCCGGGGTGAGCTGGAGCTCGGCGCCCAGGGCGTAGAGGAGCTTGCGGCGCTCGAGGCTCATGGTCTCGGGCATGACGAGGATTATCTTGTAGCCCCTGGCGGCCGCCACGAAGGCCAGCCCGATGCCGGTGTTGCCGGAGGTGGGCTCGATGATGGTGGTGTCGGGCTTGAGGAGGCCCTTCTTCTCGGCGTCCTCGATCATGGCGATCGCGATGCGGTCCTTGACGCTCCCCAGGGGGTTGAAGTACTCGAGCTTGGCCAGGAGCGTGCCCTTCACGCCGCGGGCCTTGCCGTAGCGGTTGAGCTTCAGGAGCGGGGTGTTGCCGATGAGATCCGTGAGGCTTTCAGCTATCTTGGTCATTGTTCACCTCGGTACGGGAGCCGGGGGGCCTCGGCGGCCCTCCCTCCCCAGGTAGTCCGTCCGGGGGCGCGTCCCGCCGGAAGGGGGTTGCACGGGTTTCGGGTAGCGGATCCGGATCCTGGCGGCTGGCCGTGCCCGGCCCCGGCGGGCGGGGCCGGGCGCTGCGCTGCCGGAGGAGGCGGGTTCCGGGGCCGCCGCCCGAGCGGCCGCCCCGTACCGGAAAAAAAAAGCCAAGAACATCCTAAAAATGTCCTCGGCCTTCAGGAGAATCTGATCAGCTTCTGGAGCCCGTCCCCTTCCCCGGGGATCCGGGCCTTGCGCATGGCTTCCACGCGGGAACAGCCGCCTGGCCGCACGGGGTGCGGAACACGGAAACCGGACGCGCAAGATTGGGCAAGGATACCACAGGGCGCCGCCGGGTCAAAGCTTTTTTTTGACTGCCCGTCTGCTAAGCTGTAGGCTTGCGTCCGGGCGTCCCGCGGCCGGCGCAGGGAGCCACCGCCCCGGGACGTACACCTTGTTTTTTACCACCCCGGCAGCCCCGGGACCGCTGGGCGCGGGGCTGCCACCGCCACCCCCGGCCTCCCCTCCCCGGGCCGCGGCCGCGCACCGGCGGCCCCGCCCGGCCCCCCAGCAACGGAAGCGCTTGCCCATGAGCCTGAAGACTGACTCCATCTGCGTCCACGGCGCCCAGGACCGCAACAACAAGACCGGGGCGGTCGCCGTCCCCATCTACCAGTCGGCCACCTTCGCGCACCCCGGGGTGGGTGCCTCCACCGGCTACGACTACGCCCGCGTCCAGAACCCGACCCGGGAGCCCCTGGAGCGGCTGGTGGCCGCCCTGGAGAACGGCCTGGAGTGCGCGGCCTTCGCGAGCGGCATGGCCGCGCTGGACGCCCTGCTGTGGCTCCTGCCTGCCGGGGCCCGCATGCTCGCGACGTCCGACCTCTACGGGGGCTCGGTGCGGCTCTTCGACCAGCTCGCGCCCCGCACCGGGCTCAGGGTCGACTACCTGGACACCAACGACCTGGCCGAGCTCCGCCGCCTGGCGGGCCCGGACGTGAAGGCGGTCTTCGTGGAGACCCCCTCCAACCCCATGATGAACGTGACGGACATCGCGGCCGTGCGCGAGGCCATAGGCCCGGACGTGCTCCTCGCGGTCGACAACACCTTCCTCACCCCCTGCCTCCAGCGCCCCCTGGAGCTCGGGGCGGACGTCGTCGTCCACTCCGGCACCAAGTACCTGGGGGGCCACAACGACACCCTGGCGGGGTTCCTGGTGACCCGCTCGGCGGGGATCGCCGAGAGGCTGAGGTTCATAACCAAGACCGTGGGGACCGGGCTCTCCCCCTTCGACAGCTTCCTCCTCATCAGGGGCCTCAAGACCCTGCACCTGAGGGTGGAGCGCGCCCAGGCCAGCGCCATGGAGACGGCGCTGTGGCTCCGGGCCCACCCCAAGGTGAGGCGGGTGTTCTACCCGGGGCTCCCCGAGCACCCCGGCCACGCCGTCTCGCGGCGCCAGGCCGCGGGCTCCGGGGCCATGATCTCCTTCGAGGTGGACTCCCCCGCCACCGCGGAGAGGGTCCTCGAGGGGGTGAGGCTCATCCTCTACGCGGAGAGCCTGGGCGGGGTCGAGACCCTCATCACCTACCCCCTCCTCCAGACCCACTCGGACGTGCCCGAGTGGAAGCGCGAGGCGCTGGGGATCACCGACCGGCTCCTGCGTCTCTCGGTGGGGGTGGAAGCCGTCTCGGACATCATAGCCGACCTGGAGCGGGCCCTGTCCTGACGCGGCCCCGCGGGGCGCGCCCGGGCCCCGCCCCCCGGGGCGGGGGGCCGCCCGCCACGCGGCGGAGAGTCTCCGCCCGGAACGCCTCCCGCAGGCGGCGCGGGCGGCCAGGCCCGGAGGGGCACCCATGAACTACGACTTCGACGAGATCATAGACCGCAGGGGGACATCCTCCATAAAGTGGGACTTCGCGAGGGAGCGCGGGCTCCCGGAGGACGTGCTCCCGCTGTGGGTGGCGGACATGGACTTCCGCACGCCGCCCGAGGTCGTCGGGGCGCTCAGGCGCGCGGCCGAGCACGGCATCTTCGGCTACTCCGAGTCCAGGGAAGAGTACTTCGCGCCCCTGCGCGACTGGTTCTCCCGCAGGCTCGGCTGGGCCCCCGAGAGGGAATGGCTCCGGAAGACCCCCGGCGTGGTCTACGCCATCAACGCGGCGGTGCGGGCCTTCACGCGGCGCGGGGAGGCGGTGATCATCCAGAGCCCGGTGTACTACCCGTTCTTCTCCGCCGTGCGGTCCAACGGCAGGCTCCTGGTGGACAGCCCCCTCGTCTACGCGGGCGGCGCCTACTCCATAGACTTCGCGGACTTCGAGCGCAAGGTCAAGGAGTTCCGGCCCCGGCTCTTCCTGCTGTGCAGCCCCCACAACCCCGTGGGCCGCGTCTGGAGGGCGGAGGAGCTCGCCCGCCTGGGCGGCATCTGCCAGAAATACGGGACGCTCGTCCTCTCGGACGAGATCCACTGCGACTTCACATGGGGCGGCAGCGCGCACCGCGTCTACGGGGCGGACGACCCCGAGCTCGCCGAGCAGGCCATAATCGCCACCGCCCCCAGCAAGACCTTCAACCTCGCGGGCCTCATGATCTCGAACGTCTTCATCCGCAACCGCACCCTGCGCCAGGAGTTCGCGCGGGAGGTGGAGCGCACGGGCGTGAGCCAGCTGGGCGTCATGGGGCTCGTGGCGGGGAGGGCGGCCTACGAGCACGGGGAGCCGTGGCTCGAGGCCCTCAAGGCGTACCTGGAGAGGAGCCTGGCCTTCACGCGGGGCTTCGTGGCGGAAAGGCTCCCCGGGGTGCGCCTGGTGGAGCCCGAGGGCACCTACCTCCTGTGGCTGGACTTCCGCGGCCTCGGGCTCACCCACGAGGAGGCGTGCCGGATCATCGTCCACAGGGCCAGGCTCTGGCTGGACGAGGGGCTCATCTTCGGCGAGGCGGGCAGGCATTTCCAGAGGATCAACATGGCCTGCCCGCTCGCGACGCTCGCGACCGCCCTGGAGAGGCTGCGGGAGGCCTTCACCGGCTGAGCACCGCCGCCCCCGCCCGGGCGGACGCCCCGCGCCGGCGCCCCTTGAGTTCGCGGGGCCCGTTCGGCTAATATCGGTTCCTGCCGCCGCGAATGCCGGGCGGTCTCTGAGGGAAGGCGGGGCCTCGCGCGCCCCGAAGGGTTCAAGATGGAAAACGACGCGGGGGCCGGGCCCCCGGGCTGCCAGGCCCTGATAGACGAGGCACTCTCCCTGACGGATCCCGCGGGGGAGCCCTACGCCCGGAGGCTATCCGGGTATTTCGCGCCCACGCTCAAGGAGGACCCGGCCGAGGCCGAGCTCGCGAGCCACCGGCTCATGATCCGCGCGGGGCTCATCCGCAGGCTCGCGGGGGGCATCTACACCTACCTCCCCGCCATGCTCCGATCCATCAGGAAGCTCGAGCGCATCGTCAGGCGGGCCCTCAACTCCCGGGGCGCCCAGGAGCTCCTGATGCCCGCGGTCCAGCCGCTCGAGCTCTGGCAGGAGTCCGGCAGGGACCGCAAGTACGGCCCGGAGCTCCTGCGGCTCAAGGACCGCCACGGCCGCGACTTCGCGATAGGCCCCACCCACGAGGAGGTCATGACGGACATCGTCCGCCGCGACGTGAGATCCTTCAGGGACCTGCCCCTCAACCTCTACCAGTTCCAGACCAAGTTCCGCGACGAGATACGGCCCCGCTTCGGGCTCATGCGGGGCCGCGAGTTCATCATGAAGGACGCCTACTCCTTCGACACGGACTCCGAGTCCGCCAACGCCTCCTACCGTGCCATGCACGAGGCCTACACGGAGATCTTCACGCGCTGCGGGCTCAGGTTCGCCTCGGTCGAGGCCGACAGCGGGGCCATCGGGGGGAGCTTCTCCCACGAGTTCATGGTCCTCGCGGACTCGGGCGAGAACACCCTGATCTCCTGCCCGTCCTGCGGCTACGCCGCCAACCAGGAGAAGGCGGAGCTCGCGGGCTACCCCGTGGCGAGGGGGGAGGAGTCGCCCCTCGCCCGCGTCCACACCCCGGATCAGCGCCACGTGCCTGAGCTGGCCGGGTTCCTCGGGGTCCCCGAGTCCTCCATCATAAAGTCCATGCTCTTCGTCCTGGAGGACGGCGGCCCGGTCCTGGTGCTCATCCCCGGCGACCGCGAGATAAACCTCGTGAAGCTGGAGAACGCGCTCGCGGGCGGCCGCCCGCGGCTCGCCGAGCCCGGCGAGGCCCTCGCGATAACCGGGGCCCCCCCGGGCTTCGTGACCCCGGTGGGCGTGAGGATCCCCGTCGCGGCCGACCGCGGCGTCGAGGGCATGCTCGCCGGCGTGGTGGGCACCGGCGAGGAGGGCTGGCACTACACGGGCGCCAGGCCCGGCAGGGACTTCCGGGTCGACTCCTACCACGATCTGGCCCTCTCCGCCGCGGGCGACCCCTGCCCGAGGTGCGGCGGGCCCGTGGAGGTCAGGAAGGGCATAGAGGTGGGCCACGTCTTCAAGCTCGGCACCAGGTACTCCGAGGCCATGGGCGCCCGCGTCGCCCTCGCGGACGGCACCGAGGCGCCCATCTTCATGGGATGCTACGGCATCGGCATCGGCCGCACCATAGCGGCGTCCGTCGAGCAGTCCCACGACAAGGACGGCATCGTCTGGCCGATGCCGCTCGCCCCCTTCGAGGCGGCGCTCCTGCCCCTCCAGACACAGAACCCAGCGGTGATGGGGGCTGCCGCGCGCCTCTTCCGCGATCTGGCGGCGCTGGGCGTCGAGACCGTGCTGGACGACCGGGACGAGCGGCCCGGGCTGAAGTTCAAGGACGCCGACCTCCTGGGTCTCCCGCTGCGGGTGACCGTCTCCGAGAGGTCGGTCGCCAGGGGGGAGTGCGAGCTCCGCGAGCGCGCGACCGGGAAGGTCACCATGCTCCCCCTGGAGACGGCGGCCGCGGCCATAAGGGAGCTGCGGGACCGGGCCCTGTAGGGGGGCCGGCCCGGGCGGAGGGACAGGGCGGCCCGGGGCGCGCGGGCGGCGGGGCCCCCGCCCGGGAAGGCCGCGGCTCGTGCCCCGCGCCGGCCGCGGCAGGCGGCGCGCCTTGCCGTTTCGGGCCGGATTTTCACCTGTTCTCACGGGAACCGGAGGCGGGCCGCAGGCAAGAAGGGCCCCGCCTTAAGGCTGCGGCGCGGCCAGGGAGGGCGCCCGCGGAGCCGCGGGGCGGAAGCCGCCTGAGGCGAGGGAGGGGAGGGCAGGGGGACGGAGGGGGACGGCGTCACGACCTCCCGCGGCACGCCCGCGCCCTTCCCGGAGGCACGACGGCGGCGCCTTCCCCGGAGGCGGCGGCCGCCTGCGTTCCGGAGCCCGCTCCCCGGATCACTCCCGGACGCCTCGGCGGTCTCCCGGACGGGCCCCGCCGGAAGGAACCGGCACGGCCCGCCCTGATGGCATGGCTGCCGGATGGGCCCGGATGCCGGAGGCGAAGGAACGGGGAAGAGGGCGCGGAAGGACTTCCCAAGGCAGGCCTGGAAGAGGCACCCTAAATTCCCGTCGCTTGCGCGCCTGCATCGGAGCTTTAGGCTCGGCTTTGGCAAGATCCTCCGGGCCGCGCTCCTTCAGTCAGAACGGTTCAATATCAACTGTTGAGTTTTATTGACATCCTCCCCAGGCTGAGGCCGGGGGGATCCGGCGGACACGGAGGCGAAAGCCAGCCTCTGGCCGTCGGCGGGTTACTGCCTCATTGGCGGCCTGGAGCCTGGCCTTACGGCAGCCGCTCCCCGGGCGGCCTCAAGGGAGCCGCTCCCGCCCTCCCTGGCCCGCTCCATGGCGGCCTCGCTTCTGCGGGAAGGAGCCGCTTGCCGGCGCCTGACGTCTTTCTCATGGCGGCGGATACTGTCGGGCGGCCCGACGGACCCTCCGTGCGACATGGCGGCGGAGCGGGCGGCCCCGGGGCCGGTTCCGGCCACGGGGCCCTGAGCCGCCCCTGGCGCCGGGGTCTCCGGCTCGGTTCGAGCCGCGAAGTGAAGGCCGCCCTCCCCGGCCGTGACAGTGACATCCTGGAGGACGCCTTTGACGTGGCGGCTTCCGGAGTGCCGCGGCCGGCCCTGCCTGGGCGGGAAGATGCGGGCGCAGGCTTCGCCGGGCCGGAACCGCCTGGAATCGGGATGCCTGAGGGTCCCGTGCCGGCCTTTTCTCTGGAACCGCGGAAAGCGGCACGGCATTCGCGGGAATCCACGAGAGGGCCCCGTCCAGGTCTCTCAGGGCCTGCCGGGGGATATGCGGGGGCGCCTCCTCGGCCGGCCAGGCTTTCCCAGGCCCCTCTCCCGGTTGACGGGCAGGCGGCGAAGCCCGGCGCGGGTGAGCGGGCCCCCTTGCCGGCCAGCCGCCCGGTTCGCAAGGCGGGGGCTTTGCCATGGGCGAAACGGCGTCACCCGGCGGATTGCCGCATGCGCGTGTGGGATTTGCCGGCCGGTCTCTTGACTCTGCATCCATGGCCTTCACGGATGGCCATGATGACTGCCTCCTGCTGGCAATACGCTCTCACCGCTCAGGATTGAATCTGCGCTGTTTTCACACCTGCCGTGCCAGCGGCACCCAGGCCTTTTTATCCGACATGTGGCGGGAAAAACACGGCCTCCGGAAGAACCCGGAGAAATCCCGAGGGCCTTGGCCCCTGACTGAAGTCAGGGGCTTGCGGGCCTTGCTTTCCCCGTCAGGGGAAGAGGCAGCAGCCATGAGGAGTCAGCCATGAGGGGATGACCGGAGGACGGGACGGGCGGGCGTCCGCGCGGAGAGCCGGTGAAAATGGACGGAGGGGGGAGCCCCGCCGTCCCGCCCCGCCCGGGACGCGCGTCCCCCCGCCTGTCCCGGTCATGCCGCCCGGCGGCCCGTCCCCGCCCCTTCCGCGGGAGGGAGGACGGGCACAGGCGAACCGGAGAACCGGGGGCGGCGGGACCGCCTGCGGCGGCTCGGAAGCGGGGGGCCCACGCTCCCCCGGGGCAGGCCGTCACGTCAGCACCCCCCCGTCCCCCTTGCCCATGGCGTCGAGCCAGCCCCTGGCCTCGTCGATCAGCTCCCCCACCATCCCCCCGCGGGCGCCCCCGCCCCCCTCCAGCATGGCCAGGGACTTCCGGAACACCTCGCCGGCGGCGTCCCGGTCGCCCAGCCGGAAGAGCACGGAGCCCAGCAGCAGCGCCGACTTGATCGTGAGCGGGTGACCGGTCCCGAGGGCCAGGGCGCACGCGGCCGCGGCCCGCTCGAGCTCGATTCTCGCGGCCGGGAAGTCCTCGAGGCCCGCCAGGGCCGCGCCGAGCCGGTGCCTGGCCGTGAGCGAGGCATGGTGATCATCGCCCAGGGCGCCCTCCAGGGCCGGGACCGTCCGCCCGAGGATGCCCCTCGCCCGGGCGTGGTCACCGAGCCTGAGGAACGCCTCGGACAGATCCAGGCCGGCCGTCAGCGTGTCCACGTGTTCCGGGCCCAGGACGCGGGCCCTCCCCTCGCAGACCCTCTCGAGGAGCCGGCCCGCCCCCCCGGCGTCTCCCTGCGCGAAGAGGATGGACGCCAGGCTGTGGGCCGACGAGAGGGACGCGGGGTGATCCGGCCCCAGGGCGCGGTCGCGGGCCGCGAGGACGCGGGCGAGGATGTCCCGCGCGCTCCTGTCCTCCCCCAGGAGGCTCTGGACGCGCGCGAGGCGCTCGAGGGTCACCAGGGTGTCCGCGTGCTCGGGGCCCAGGGTCGCCTCCTCGGCCAGGGCCGCCGCCTGGAAGGAGTCCCGCGCGGCGCCGAGCTCTCCCGCGGCCTGGAGGTAGAGCCCGAGGTTGTAGCGGGCGGACACGGCCTTGGGGTCTCCGGGCCCCAGGCTCCTGTCCAGGGCGTCCGCCGCCTTGGCGCAGAGCAGGTGGCCCCCCTCGGGATCCCCAGCGGCGAAGAGGGTGCGCCCCAGGCGGAGCTGCGCCCCGAGTGTCGCGGCATCGTAGGGGCCCAGGGACCGCGCGAGCGCCCCGCAGGCGCTGGCGTGGGCCTTCCGGGCCCCGGCCAGATCGCCCTCCCGCTCCAGGAGGGTCCCCAGATCGTCCTCGGCCGCGGCCGCGTCCGGGGCGTCGGGGCCAGCGGCGGCGCGTCCCGCCGCCACCGTGGCCTCCAGCACCGCCATGGCCTCGGCGCGCCTCCCCGAGCGCTCGAGGAACTCGGCCAGGAGACGGTCGCTGGACACCGCGTTGGGATCCCCGGGGCCCAGGGTCTCGCGCCGGGCGCGCGAGACGCGGGCCGCCAGGGCGCACGCCTCCGGAAGCCTCCCGGACTCGGCCAGCATGGCCGCCCGCTTGGCGTCGAGGCGCAGCGTCTCCTGATGGGAGGCCCCGAGGATCCTGGCGGCGTCGGCGGAGGCCTCGGCGATGACCTCCAGCGCCCGCTCCGGCCCGCCCTCCTGGCGCTGGAGCGCCTCCGCCAGGCGGCAGGCCGTCTCGACGGTGGCCGGGTGCGCGGGGCCCAGGGCCCTGCGGCGGCCGTCGAGGGCCCGGCGGTAGAGGTCGCGGGCGCCCGCGGGGTCGCCTCCCTGGCAGTGGGCCTCCGCGAGGTCGTGGAGCGCGGCGAGGGTGTCGGGATGATCAGGCCCCAGCGCCCTCCCCGAGGCCTCCCACGCCCCGCGCAGGATCCCCCGGCCTTCCCCGGCCGCCCCCAGCCCCGTGAGGGCGCGGCCCAGGGAGCACGCGGCGGCGAGCGCCTCGGGGCTCCCCTCGCCGAGGGCCTTCCCCAGCCCCTCGGCGGCCTTGCGGAGGAAAGGCAGGGCCAGCAGGCGGCACTTGCCCGGGACGGGGATCATGGAGGCGCCGATCCCGTGCAGCGCCATGAGGGTGCCGGCGTCGTCCGTCCCGAAGTGGTGCTGGCGGACGTCCAGCGCCGCCGTGAAGCGCCCGGCCGCCTCCGCGTAATCGCCAGCCCCGAGGAGGACTGTCCCCAGCCCGAACTCCAGCGCGTGGTCCCGCGGGAACCCCTTGCCGTCCGGGCCGCGCAGGCCGCCGATGGCCCCGGCAGCGGCCCGCGCGGCCGCCAGGGCCGCCGCGCGGTCGCCCGCCAGCAGGCACCTCCTGGCCTCGGCTATCCCCTCGCCCGCCTCCCGGCGGGCTCCCTCCGCCAGGCGCAGGCGCCGCCTCAGCCAGAGGGTCAGCAGGAGGGCGGCGAGGGCCATGAGGGCGGCGGGGGCGAGCGCGGCCAGGCCCTCGGGAGCGGGCATGCCTGAGATCACCACAATACTCTCCTCCTGCCCCGGCGCGCGTCCGCGCGGACTGGCGCGCCCGCCGCGCCGGGGAGCGGCCGCGGCCCGCGGGGCGGCCCGCGCCTCCCCTCATTATAACCCCGCGGGGAGCGCATCCGCCCCCCCTCCCGCAGGGGGATCCGGGCAGGCCGCCCGGGCGGCGCCCCGGGGCGCCGGGCGCCGCGGGGCCGATCCCTTGCGCTGCACGCGCGATCGTTCGCGCAGCCGCGCGGCCCCGCCCGCGCCGTCCTCGGGAACCCGCAAGCCATACCCTCCCGGGAGAATTAGACCCCTTTTTTCCCCTGGCCGCCGGTGCTATAATCGGGGACGGAGAGGGCCGGAATGCGGCATCCCGGCCGGACGCGCACCGCGGGTGCGTGCCCATCGCTGCGGGGATCCCTGTCCGGGGAGGCCCGCGCGGAGGAGGATGGGCCATGGGTAAGACGGGAGACAGGCACGGTGCGGCCGGAGGAGCGGCGAGGGACGGCCCGCCGCGCGCGCCGGCCGCTCCGCAGGGCGCGGGCGGCCCCGTGTCCGGCGCGCCCCCCCTTCCCGCGTACTCCGGATCCGCGCCTTTCACGGGCGACGGTACCGACGCCCTCACCGCCCTCCGCCAGAAGGCCGAGGACGCAGGCGCCCTGGCCGATCTCTACCGGGACTGCCGCCCCCCGCGCGAGCGGGAAGGCCCGGGGGTCAGGGAGCCCCCCGGCGGGGGGCCGCCCTCCCGCGCCGACCCCGGCGAGGGCGCGGAGCTCATCCGGAAGGCCCTCGACTGGACCTGCCGGGTCTGCGGCGGACTCGCGACCATCCCGGGCTCCCCCCGCCTCTCGCGGCCCGTGATCGCGGCCAAGGCCCTGGCCTGCGAGGGCCTCGACGCGCCCGCCATCGCGGCGAGCCTTGTCAGGGAGGCGCTGGCGCTCGGGAGGGCCGGCCCCCGCGACGTCGCCGGCGAGTTCGGGGAGGAGACCGCCTCCCTGGCGGCCGGCTCCCTCGACCAGGACGGCGACGCGCCGGACAGCGACGCGCGGAGGGTGGAGAGGTACCGGAGGCTTCTCGCGACCTCCCTGCGCGAGCCCCGCGCGCTGGCGGTGTGGCTGGCCTCCCGCCTCTTCGGCATGATAGCCTTCCCCCTCCTGCCGCTGCCCCAGCAGGAGCCCTTCGCGCAGGAGACACTGGACTTCTGCGCCCCCCTCGCGGGCGGCCTCGGGCTCCTCAGGCTCAAGGCCAGCCTTGAGGACATGTCCTTCTCGGTCCTGAGGCCCTGGGACTACCGGGACATCATGTCCCGCATGCAGGCCGCCCGCGCCGGCCGCAGGGAGTACGTGGCCGAGACCTGCGCCGCGCTGGAGAGGAAGGTCAGGGAATACGGCCTCCCCTGCGTGGCCACCGGCAGGGCCAAGCACGCGTTCGGCATCTGGAGGAAGATGATCCTCCAGAACCTCCCGTTCGAGACCATCCTCGACCTCTACTCGTTCAGGCTGAGGGTGGCCTCCGACGAGGCCTGCTACCCCGCCCTGGGAATCGTCCACTGCCACTTCCCGGCGCTCCCGGGCCGCCTGAAGGACTACATCGCCCTGTCCGCCGAGGACGGCTACCGCTCGCTCCACACGGCCGTCGTCGGCCCGGAGGGCATCCACATCGAGATCCGCATCGGCTCGGCCGACATGAGGGGGAGGCGGGGCGACGACCTGGAGGGCCTGCTCGCCCGCGAGCCCCCGTGCGCCGGGGACGCCCCCGGCACCGTGCGGGCCTCCCTGGGGAGGCTCCTGGAGACGCTGGAGGGCGCGGGCGATCCGGCGTCCATGCTCGCGCGGTTCCGCAAGGCCCTCGACCCGGCAGGCCCGGTCCTGGCGTTCACCCCCGACGGGATCCCGCTGAAGCTCACCCAGGGGGCCACCCCGATCGATTTCGCCTACATGCTGCACCCCCTCATAGGGGGCAGGCTCTCCCAGGCCTACGTGGGCGGCCGCCCGGTGGAGCTGGGCCGCCCCCTGTGGAACCTCTCCACCGTCAGGATAGAGACCGACCAGGGGGCGCGTCCGGCCCCCGCGTGGCTCAGCATGGCGGCCTCGCCCAAGACCCGCGCCATGATCCGCAGGGCCCTGGCCCCGCCGCGCGGACGCGCCAGGGGGACCGGGCTGTGACCTCCGAGACGATCCGCGGCGGGGGGGCGCCCGGCGTCCTCGTGCCTTCGGGCCCCGGGCACTCCGGCCCCGGCGGGGCCGGGCGCACGCCGGCCCCCTCCGCCCCCGCCCCGCGCCGACCCGGGGAGCTGGGGCCCGGCGCCCTGGGGCCTGGCTTCGCGTGGGCCGGCGCGGGGAAGCCGGCGGCCGAGTTCCCGGAATGCTGCGCGCGCACCCCGGACCTGGCCGAGTGGCTGGGCCTGGGCGCCCTGGGGGACGGCCGCGAGCGGCCCGTGGACGAGTACGTGCCGGGGCCCTCCGCCCCCTCCTACACGCCCAAGGCCACGGACATAAACTCGATCATCGACACGTACCTGGGCTTCTTCCCGGACGCCCGGGACGAGACGGTGGAGCTGGTGAGGCGGGCGTACACCTTCGCGGCGGTGGCGCACAGCGGGGCCGTGCGGCTGTCGGGCGAGCCCTACCTCTCCCACCCGCTGGCCGTGGCCTACATCCTGGCCAACCTGAAGCTCGACGCCGTGAGCATCGCGGCGGGCCTGCTCCACGACACCGTCGAGGACACCGACGTCACGCTCCCCCAGATCCGCGGGAACTTCGGCGAGGAGTTCGGGCCGCAGCTGGCGATAATAGTGGACGGCGTGACGAAGATCGGCAAGGCGAGCTTCACCGACCGCACGGCCCGCAGGGCGGCGTCGCTCTCCAAGATGATCCTGGCCTCCACGAGGGATCTGCGGGTGATCCTGGTCAAGCTCGCCGACCGGCTCCACAACATGAGGACGCTCGTCTTCATGCCCGAGGAGAGGCGGGCTGACATCGCCAGGGAGACCCTCGACTACTACGCCCCCTTCGCCTCCAAGCTCGGCATCCACAAGATCAAGGCCGAGCTGGAGGATCTCTCCCTCTTCAACCTCAGGCCGGAGGAGTACAGGGAGATCACCTCCAAGCTCGCCACGGGGCGCGTGGCGCGGGAGGCCTACGTCGAGCAGGTGAAGGGGATGCTCGCGACGAAGCTCTCGGAGTTCGGGATAGACGCCGAGGTCTCCGGGCGGAACAAGCACATCTACAGCATCTGGAGGAAGATGCGGCTGCAGAACATCCCGTTCGAGCAGATCTACGATCTCTTCGCCTTCCGCGTCGTGCTGAACGACAACGCCATCGAGTCCTGCTACAGGGTGCTGGGCATAGTGCACACCATCCTCAACCCCCTGCCCGGCCGGTTCAAGGACTACATCTCGATGCCCAAGGCGAACGGGTACCGCTCCCTCCACACCGCCGTCGTGGGCCCCGGCAACATACACATCGAGATCCAGATCCGCACCGCGGAGATGCACGCCTACTCCGAGGACGGCGTGGCCGCCCACTGGCGCTACAAGGTGGGGGGCAAGGTCTCCAAGGGCGAGCAGGAGCTGGTCGCGCGCTTCCGCGAGATGCTGGCCGGGGTCCTGGCCGGCGCCGACGGGAGGAGCCCCGAGGAGTACCTCGGCATCCTCCAGAAGTCCCTGGACACGAACGAGCTGGTCTACGTCTTCACCCCCAAGAACGACATCATCAAGCTCCCCCCCGAGGCCACGCCCATAGACTTCGCGTACCAGATCCACTCCGACGTGGGCAACCACCTCTCGGCCGCCTTCGTGGACGGCTCCATCGTGAGCCTGGATCACAAGCTCCAGAGCGGCTCCACGGTGCAGGTGGCCACCCTGAAGTCCGCGCACCCCACCCGGGACTGGCTCCTGAAGGCCGCCTCCCCGCGCACCCGCTCCAAGATCCGCCAGGCGCTGGCCGACATGGAGCGCCAGGAGGCCCGGGACGAGGCCGACCGGGATCACGCCAGGGACAGGGAGCCGCCGAGGGCCGCCCCGGCCGCGCACCCGGCCCCCCCCCCGCGCCGGCGGCGCGCCGCCGGCGGCGGCTACGGGCCGGTCGTGCGCGTCAAGGAGATGGACGACATCGTGGTGAATTTCCGCAAGTGCTGCCGCCCCATCCCGGGCGAGCCCATCGTGGGGTTCCTCACCAAGAGGAGCGGCGTGAACATCCACTCCGCGGACTGCCCGACCCTGCGGGGCCTCCCCCGGGAGAAGATACTGGAGGCCTCCTGGTCCCTGGACGGGGGCGAGGCGGTCTCCGCGGACGTGTACCTGCGCATCACCCACAACGGCGCGCAGAACGCCGTGGCGCACATCATCAACGCCGTGTCCGAATCCAAGGGCACCATCCTGGAGTTCCACTCCGACCTCCCGCCGGACGGCAGGAACGTCGAGGTGCGGCTGGCCCTGCGCGACTATGACCGCTACGAGGCGTTCATGGATTCCATGAAGCGCCTCAAGGGCATCGTGACCGGCGTCGAGCGCCTGGAGTCGGTGTCCTTCCGCCTCCCGCCCGCGCACCAGTGACCGGGGTGGGCGGGGGAACGCCTGCCGGCGGGGGCGGGACGGGCGCGGGCGGCCGCGCCCGCCTTCTGGATCTCTCGCCCGAGGAGCTGGCGGGGCTCGCGGAGTCGCTCGGCGAGAGGCCCTACCGCGGCCGCCAGCTGGCCGCCTGGCTCTTCCGGAAGGGCGCGGCGGCCTTCTCCGAGATGACGGACGTGTCGCTCAGGTGCCGGGAGGCGCTGGCGGCGCGCGCGGAGATAGGCCCCGCCCTCGCGGAGATGGCCCGGGACGGATCCCCCGACGGGGCCGTCAAGACGCTCTGGCGGCTCCCCGACGGCCTCAGGACCGAGAGCGTGCTCATCCCGGACGGGGAGCGCCGCACGCTCTGCGTCTCCTCGCAGGCGGGCTGCGCGGTGGGCTGCCTCTTCTGCCGCACCGGGGCCATGGGGCTCAGGCGCAACCTCACCCAGGGGGAGATCCTGGGCCAGGTCCTGCCCTGCCGCCGCGCCACACCCGGCGGGACTCCCGTCACCAACCTGGTCTTCATGGGCATGGGGGAGCCCTTCCACAACCTCGCGAACGTCCGCAGGGCCCTGAGGATCCTGAACGATCCGGAGTTCATGGCCTTCCCGCGCAGGCAGACCACCCTCTCGACGATAGGGGTCGTGCCGGCGCTCAGGTCCCTCACCGCCTCCGACCTGAAGACGAGCCTCGCCGTGTCGCTCAACTCGCCCTTCCAGGAGGAGCGGGACCGCCTGATGCCGGGGGCCAGGGCCCACCCCCTCGCGGAACTGCGCGAGGCCCTGCGGGACCTCCCCCTCCGGAAGGGGAGGCGCGTCACCCTCGCATACGTGCTCCTGGGCGGCGTCAACGACACGCCCGCGCACGCGGAGGCCCTCGCCCGCTGGGCCGGGGGGCTCCGGGCCAAGATAAACCTCATCCCCTTCAACCCCTGGCCGGGCGCACCCTTCCGGAGGCCGTCCGAGGGCGCGGCCGAGGCCTTCCGGGGCGTCCTCACCGGGCGCGGCCTCACCGCCCTCACCCGCAGGTCCTACGGGCGCGAGGTCGCCGCGGCCTGCGGCCAGCTGGCAGGGGAGTCGGGATCCCTGCGGGGCGGCTGGGGGGCCTGAGGGACGGCGGGCGGGACGGGGCCGGCGGCGGGACGGGGCGGCCGCCGGGCACGGGGCCTAAAGCCCGTACTTCCTGATCTTGGCCGCGAGGGTCTTGCGGGTCACGCCCAGCTCCTCCGCCGCCCGCGTCTTGTTGCCGGAGTGGCGGACGATCGCCTCCCGCACCGCCTGGCGCTCGCTGTCCGCGAGGCTCCGGGGGCCCCCGGCGGGGCCGGGCTCCGCCTCCTGCGGGGAGGGCCCGTACTGGACCAGGCGCAGCTGCATGTCGGACTCGGTCACGTACTCGCCGCGGGCGAGGATGACCGCCCGCTCCATCGCGTTCTGGAGCTCGCGGATGTTGCCCGGCCAGCTGTGGCGGCGGACGGCCTCCAGCGCCCCCTCGTCCAGGCCCCTGACGGGCCTGTTGTTCTTCCGGGCGTACTCGCCCGCGAAGTGCCTGGCGAGCGGCACGATGTCCTCGGGGCGCTCCCGGAGCGGGGGCACGTGGACGGGTATCACGTTCAGGCGGTGGAAGAGGTCCCCGCGGAAACGGCCCGCCTCCACCTCGGCCTTGAGGTCGCGGTTGGTGGCGGCGATGAAGCGCACGTCCACCTTCTCCGTCCGGTCGCTCCCCAGGGGCTGGATCTCGCCCTCCTGGAGGGTCCGCAGGAGCTTGACCTGGAAGCCGTTGGAGGTCTCGGCCACCTCGTCCAGGAAGACGGTGCCGCCGTCGGCCGACCTGAGCACCCCCGGGCGGTCGGCCTCGGCGCCCGTGAAGGCCCCGCGCCGGTGGCCGAAGAGGGTCGACTCCAGGAGGGTCTCCGCGAGGGCCGCGCAGTTGATGGTGACGTAGGGCTTGGACCTGCGCCCGGAGAGGCCCTGGATCAGGCGGGCCACCATCTCCTTGCCCGCCCCGGACTCCCCCGTCACGAGCACGGTGGCCTCGGTGGGCGCCACCCTGGCCACCAGCTCCATCATCTCCAGGAAGGGCCTGGACTCGCCCACCAGGGCAGGCCGGCCGGGCGCGCCGGGCGCCTTCTCCTCGCCCACCGCAGGCCGGGAGAGGATCTTGTCGATGGCGTGACGCACCACCTCGAGATCCAGGGGCTTGATGAGGTAGTCGTCCGCCCCGCCCTTGATGGCGTTCACGGCGTCCTCCACCAGGGAGTAGGCGGTCATGATGACGACGGGGGTGTTCCGGTTGGGGCCGTCCCCGCCCTTGAGCGCGGCCAGCGTCTCCAGGCCGTCCTTGTCGCCGTCCATGCGCATGTCCATGAGGATCAGGGAGTATTTCCTGCCGGACGCGAGCCTCAGGGCGCCCTTGCCGCTCGTGGCCGTCCCGACGGAATGGCCCCAGTCGCCGATCACGGTCCTGAGCATGAAGAGGTGATCCTCGTCGTCGTCCACCACGAGTACGGGATCCTCGGCGGGAATGCTGGCAGCGGGCGTCTTCAGGGTTGGCCTCCTCGCCGCCGGCGGAAGGGATCCGGCGCGACCGGGGGAAGGGCCCCGCGGGGGGCGGCACGGGCCGGCGGGGGGCGGCACGGGCCGGCGGGGCGCCGGGGAGGCCGGCGGCCCGTCCGGGGCCGGCCCTTCCGGGCGGGCCCCTCCACGGCGCGGGGCGGCGTCCCGCCGATTGTACCAGATTATCCCCTTCCCGGCAGACCCGGGGCCGGGTACGCCCGGCGCGGCCCGGCCGCCCGGGGAAGGACCCGCGGGCCCCTCCCCGGTGCCGCCGCCTGCCCCCCTCCCCCGGCGCGGGGGGCGGGAGGCCCGGCCGGGACGCGGGGCCAGGGGCCCCCGGAGGGGACGGCCGGGCGCCCCTACCCTCCCAGGTAGGCGTCCTTGACTTGGGGGTTGTTCAGGAGGTTCACGGAGAGATCCTCCAGGACCAGGCGGCCCACGTCCAGGACATAGCCCCGGCCCGCGAGCTTCAGGGCGGCGCGGGCGTTCTGCTCCACCAGCACCACGGTCACCCCTGACCGGTTGATGTTCTTGACGGTCTCGAAGATGGACCGCACGAGGAGAGGCGCCAGGCCCAGGGAGGGCTCGTCCAGCAGGAGGAGCTTGGGCTCGGCCATGAGGGCCCGGCCGATGGCGAGCATCTGCTGCTCGCCGCCGGAAAGCGTCCCCGCCATCTGTCCCCGCCTCTCCTCGAGGCGGGGGAAGAGCTCGAAGACCCGCCGGAGGAGCCTTGGCGGCACCGGCCCCTTGCGGGTGAAGGCCCCGAGCCTGAGGTTCTCCTCGACGGTCATGGGCCCGAAGACGCGCCGGCCTTCCGGGGCCTGGGTGACGCCCCGGGCCACCACCTCGTGGCTGGGGAGGGAGTCGAGCCGCTCGCCGTTGAAGCGGATCTCGCCGGTGCGGGGCCGCACGAGGCCGCTCACGGCCATGAGGGTCGTGGTCTTCCCGGCGCCGTTGGCCCCGAGGATGGTCACGAGCTCGCCCTCCTCGACCTTGAGGGAGATGCCGTGCAGGGCCTCGACGCCGCCGTAGGCCACCCTCAGGTCCGTTATCTCGAGCACCTTCAGCCCTCCTCGTCCGGGCCCAGGTAGGCCTCGATGACCTTGGGGTTCAGGCGGATCTCGTCGGGCGTCCCCTCGGCGATGAGCGCCCCGTTCTCCATGACCACCACCCGGTCGCAGACCTTCATGACGAAGCCCATGTCGTGCTCGATGAGCATGACGGTGATGTCCCTGGCCTTGACGGCGGCCACCAGCCCGGTGAGCTCGGCGGTCTCGCGGTCGTTCATGCCCCCCGCCGGCTCGTCCAGTATGAGGAGCCTGGGCTCGGTGGCCAGGGCCCGGGCGATCTCCAGGCGGCGCTGGTCGCCGTAGGGGAGGGCCCCCGCGGGCAGGTTCCACTTTCCGGCCAGGCCCACGAAGTCCAGCTCCTCCATGGCGGCGGAGAGGACCGCCCTCTCCTCGCGCCTCTGCTCGGGGAGCCGCAGGAAGGCCGCGGCGATGCCGGCCCGCATGCGGCAGTGCCGCCCGGAAAGGACGTTCTCCAGGACCGACATGTGCGGGAAGAGCCGGACGGTCTGGAAGGTCCGGGCGATCCCCAGCTCCACTATCCGGCTGGGGCGCAGGGAGCTGATGCTGTGCCCCGCGAAGAACACGAAGCCCGCGTCCGGCTTGATCGATCCCGTGACGATGTTGAAGACCGTGGTCTTGCCCGCCCCGTTGGGCCCGATGAGACCCACCGTCTGGCCGCGCTCGACCCCCGCCGAGAAGCCCGCCACGGCCACGAGGCCCCCGAAGGTCTTGGTGACGTTGTTGAGGGAGAGGAGAAGCACGGCCTACCTCCCTTCCCCGGACGTCCCCGTCCCGGCGGGGCCGCCGGCCGGCGGGGAGGGGCCGCCGGCGCCGCCGGCCTCGTCCGCGCCGCCGCCGAAGGCCCCGTTCCGGGCGCCGCCCGCCCCGGGCGCCCCGTCCCAGGGCGGCGGGAGCATGTAGGCCGCGGGGCCGGGGGGGAGCAGGCCCTGGGGCCGGAAGATCATCATCACCACCAGGGCCGCGCCGAAGACCAGGAGCCGCGACTCCTGGAAGCCCCGGAAGAGCTCCGGCAGGCCCATGACCAGGAAGGAGCCCAGGAGCACCCCCCGCCGGCTCCCTGACCCTCCCAGTATCACTATGGTGAAGAGGAGCACCGACTCGGAGAAGTTGAAGGAGTCGGGGGAGATGGTGCGCATCCGGGCGGCGTAGATGGTGCCCGCGAAGCCCGCCCAGACGGCCCCGATCACGAAGGCCAGGAGCTTGTGGCGGGAGGTGTTGATGCCGATGCCCTCGGCCGCGACGGGATCCTCCTTGATGAACCGCAGGGCCCGGCCGAAGCGGGAGAGCTCCAGGCGGCGGAAGAGGACCAGGCTCACGGCCACCGAGAACCATATGAGATAGAAGAAGTGCTGGGGGCGGGTGATCCGGAAGCCGAAGACCGTGGGGCGGGCGATGCCCATGCGGCCGTTGGGGCCGCCGGTCAGGCCGAACACGTCGTTGGTGAGCGCGATGCGGATGATCTCCACTATGCCGATGGTGACTATGAGCAGGTAGTCCCCGCGCAGGTGGATGATGGGCCCCGCCACCACCGCCGCGAAGAGCCCGGCGGCGAGGCCCGCCGCGGGGAGCGTCCAGAGGACCGGCCAGCCGCAGTCGAGGTTCAGGACCGCCGTGACGTAGGCGCCCACCGCGAAGAAGGCGGCGTGCCCCATGTGGAACATGCCGGCGTGGCCCAGTATCACGTTGAGGGACAGCGCGAGGATGGCGTAGAGGCCGACCGTGTTGAGTACGTCCAGCCAGTAGGGGGCCGAGCCCAGCCCCGCCTTCTGGAGGACGACCGGGATGAGGAAGAAGGCGGCCACGCCCGCGGCCTTGGCCGGGAGGGGGAGCCGGGCCTCCGGGGCGGCGGGGGGGCTTCCCGCCGGGGGGCCCGGGACGCTGGGGGAGAAGGACACCGCGCCCACCTACAGCTTCTCGGCCACCCGCTCGGGCAGGAGGCCGGTGGGGCGCACCACGAGGATCATGATGAGCACCACGAAGGTTATGGCGTCCTTCCAGGCGACCGAGACGTAGGCCGCGCCCAGCGACTCGAGCAGGCCCAGGAGCAGGCCGCCTATCATCGCCCCCTGGATGTTGCCGATGCCGCCTATGATGGCCGCGGTGAACGCCTTGAGCCCGTAGAGCTGGCCCATGTTGAAGTTTATCTGGCCGTAGAGGAGGCCCGCCATGAGGCCCGCGAGCCCCCCCAGGGCAGGGCCTATCACGAACACCACCGCGATGACCCGCGAGACGTCGATGCCCATGAGCCGGGCCGCCCCCTGGTCGATGGCCGCCGCCCGGATGGCGAGGCCCGTCCGCGTGCGGTTGATGAACAGCCACAGGAGGAGCATCAGCGCCGCCGCCGCCGCGAAGACGAGGATGCGGATGAGCGGGATGGGCTGGCCCAGGACGTCGAGGGAGACCGCGGGGAGCAGCCGCGCGGAGTAGGCGCGGTACTGCGACCCCCAGACGATCATGATGGCGTTCTGGAGGAAGATGCTCGCCCCCAGGGCCGACACCACCGCGGCCAGGCGGTCGGAGTTCCGGAGCGGCCGGTAGGCCACGCGCTCCAGGAGGTGGCCCGCCGCCGCCACGAGGCCCGAGACCGTCACGATCGAGAGGGCGAGCCCCAGGGCGGGGCCCACCGCGCCGGCCAGGCCGAGCGTCACCAGGAGCAGGTACCCCAGGAAGGCCCCCAGGGTGAAGAGCTCCCCGTGGGCGAAGTTGATGAGCTTCATGACCCCGTAGACCATCGTGTAGCCCAGGGCTATGAGGGCGTAGATGCCGCCCGTGGTGAGGCCGTTGCAGAACTGCTGGATGAAGAAGTCCACTGGGTGTCACCGCCGCGGAACCGCGCCCGGGCCCGGGGGCCGGCGGGCGGCCCCCGGGCCCGTGGCGCCGGGCGCGGACCGGCCCGGGACTGGGGCGGCCCGGGCGGGGGGGGCGAATGGGGAGCCGGCGCCGCGCCCCCGGGGGCCCGGCGCCGGCCCGCGCGTCACTTCAGCACGAACCTGCCGGCGGCGTCCACCTGGTAGAGGCTGTAGACATCGCCGATGCGGTCGCCCTTCTCGTTGAAGGAGATGGGGCCGGTAAGGCCCTCGTAGCCCTGGAGGCCCGAGTGCAGGTACTCCGCGATGGCCGGGCCATCGGTGCCTGCGGCCTTCATCCCCTCGGCGATGACGCCGAAGGCGTCCCCGGCCAGCACCGCCCAGACGGAGCTGGGGAGCGCGTCGTAGCGGATCCGGAAGGCCTCGAGGAGCCTGCGGGCCTTCTCGCCCTTGATGTCGCCGGGCCCCGGGGGCGAGACGAAGTAGTAGCCCGCGGCCGCCTCCTCGCCCGCGCCCTCGACAAGGGCGACGTTGTTGGTGGCGTCGCCGCCTATCATGGGCACGTCCCAGTTCATCTCCCGCTTCTGCCTCAGGATGAGGCCCGCCTCGGGGTAGTAGCCCGTGAAGACTATCACGTCGGGATCGGCGGCGCGGATCTTGGTTATGGTGGCCGTGTAGTCGCGGTCGCCCGGGGTGATGGCGTCGAAGAAGGCCTCCTCCACCCCCGAGTCCCTGAAGATGGCCCGCGTCTCGTCGGCCAGGCCCTTGGCGTAGGAGGTGTTGTCATGGACGATGGCGGCCCGCTTGAAGCCCAGGTCCTTCACCGTCGCGGCGAGGAACCTGCCCTGCTCGTCGTCGCGGGGGCATGTCCGGAAGAAGAGCTTCAGGCCCTTCTCGGACAGGGCGATGGAGGTGGAGCCGGTCGCCACCTGCACCACGCCCGCCTCGTCGTAGATGTCCTGGACCGCCGCCGTCACGGAGGAGCCGTAGGTGCCCACCACTGCCGAGACGCCCTCGGAGATGAGCCGCTGGGCGGCGAGGGTGGCGGTCTTCGGGTTGCCGCCGTCGTCGCCCACCACGATCTCCACCTTCCTGCCGTTGATGCCGCCCGAGGCGTTGAGCTCGTCGGCCAGGATCTGCACCACGTTCAGCATGTCCTGGCCCTCCGAGGCCCACTGCCCGGTGATGGGGCCCATGAGGCCGATCTTGACGGGCCCTTCCTGGGCCAGGGCGGCCGCGGCGCCCCAGGGCGCCGCCAGGGCGGCGCCGATGGCCGCCGCCAGGGTTAGGTATATGGTTCTGCGCATGTTGCCTCCCAGGGTGCGTCCCTGTGCGTGGGTTGGCCCGCCGCCGAGCGCGGGGGGGGGCGGGTCCGTGAACGGGAAAACGTCCCCCCGCAGGCCCCCGGCAGGGGAAGGCGTCCCCGGGCGGGGGGGAGGGGCCCGGGGGCGCGCGGGGGGGGGGCGCCCGGCCGGCGCGGCGGCTACTCGCTCCGGTAGAAGGCCTGGTAGGCCCTCCAGGTCATCCAGGCGTCCGCCTTGGAGCATATCTCGAAGGGGGAGTGCATGGAGAGGACAGGCGCCCCGGAGTCCACGACCCCCATGCCGAAGTCCGCCAGGTCCATGGCGACGGTGCCGCCGCCGCCCATCTCCTGCTTGCCCAGGAGCGAGCTCTGCCAGACGATGCCCGCCCCGTCGTATACGGAGCGGATCCACGCCATGTACTCCGCCCCGGCCTCCGAGCCCCCGTACTTGGCCGTGCCGCCGGTGTAGCGGGTGACGCAGGGCCCGTAGGTTATCCTGGCCGCGTTCATCTCGTCCATCACCTCCTTGAAGGTGGGATCGGTCCCGGCCTCGACGTCGGCGGAGATGGCCCGCGAGCGGGCGAGGGCGTCGAGCACGCGGCGGTGGGCGGGATCGACGCCCGAGGCCTCCAGTATCCGCGCGGCCAGCCGCTCGATGAAGCGGGTGGGCGCCGCCGTGGCCCCCCTGGAGCCAATCTCCTCGCGGTCCACCAGGAGCAGGACGGCCGGCCTCTCGGGGCCCCCCGCGGACAGGAAGGCCCGGAGCATGGCGTAGACGGAGAGCCGGTCGTCATGGCCGTAGCCGCCGATGAAGGAGCCGTCGAGACCCACGGGCACCGCGGGGCCGGCGGGCACGATCTCCAGCTCGGAGCTGAGGAGATCCTCCTCCCTGATGCCCCAGCGGTCCTCCAGGAGCTTCAGGAGGGCCTTCTTGACGCGGTGCTTCTCCTCGCGGTCGGGTAGGGGGAGGGAGCCCGCGAGCACGTTAAGCTTCTCGGCGGGGAAGGCGTCGGCGAGCCTCTTCTCCCGCTGGACCTTCCTGTCCAGGTGCGGGAGGATGTCGGTGATGGTGAGCACCGGCCCGCCCGGATCCTCCCCGAAGCGGAAGTCCACGGTCCTCCCGTCCTTGAGGGCGGAGAAGCCCCACAGGGCGACGGGGCGGGCCAGCCACTGGAACTTCTTCAGGCCGCCGTACAGGTTGCTCTTGAGGAGAGAGAGCGGCCCCTCCTCGTAGACGCAGCTGGGCTTGAGATCCAGCCGGGGGCTGTCCCCGTGGGCCACCACGAAGTTCATGCCCTCCAGGGGGCTCCGCCTCCCCGGCACCCACGCCCCCAGGAGCTTCCCGAAATGCCCGAGGTAGCCGCCCCCGGGGAACTCGCCCC
>JAITEZ010000188.1 GCA_031281735.1 Deltaproteobacteria bacterium
GTATGGCCCCCTCCTTAAAGGCCCCCTACGGCAAGGCCCCCTACGTCAAGGCCCCCTACGGCAAGGCCCCCTACGGCAAGGCCCCCTACGGCAAGGCCCCCTACGGCAAGGCCCCCTACGGCAAGGCGCCCTACGGCGAGGGAGCGGCGGGTTCCATCCGCGGCCTTTCAAATGAAGCCCTGGACGCCGCCCTCGACCGCGAAATTCCGTTCGCGGTCGAGCGACTCATGGAGTCGGAGATGGTTCTCTCGGAGGCAGCTGAAGCCGTACTGGATCTAGCAGAGGGACTCCAGCAGGCAACGGCTTCTCTCAAGGGCCACCCCACGCTCTCCGAACGGGCGAACCTCACTGTTCGGACACTGCTGGAACAGCACTCGGCCGCGATTGAAGACATCGTCACCGTGCTCTTCGAACGCTGCTCCTTCCACGATCTCTGCAGCCAACGGCTACGCAAGGTCCGGGATACGCTCCTGGGCCTGGGCGAACTCATGCGGAACCTCAAGGTTGCCAGGGAGTCGCGCCCCCGTTTCGCTGACCGCGGCGAGCGATCCGGCCACGCGGATCGGACTGCCATCGCGGACAAGCCGGACTTAAGGGAATGGGCCCGCCCAGCGGATACGCCTGGCCCCAAGGGCAAACCGGCGCACAAGGCAACTTCCGCTCGCGGGGCGCTCACGGAAGCCTTCGACGAAGGAATGACCGAAGCCTTCGGCGTAGCCGGGAGCTTCGGCTCCGCCACGGTCGTTGAGGAATTCGCGGAGCGCGAGGCTGCCGATGACACCGGGGTACTGGAGGCTGACAAGGCCATCGAGGACACCGGCATTTTGAAAGAACCTGTTAGCTCTGAAGGACTCGGAAAAGCCGAGAGACTCGAGGGCACTGAAGGACACCCGGCAGGCGGAGCTCAGGAAACCGAAGAGGCCATTGAAGACGATGAAGCCGTCGCTGGCGACGAGGGCCTTCTCGAGGACACCGAGGGACACCCGACAGGCGGAGCCCAGGAAACCGAAGGGGCCCTTGAAGACGATGAAGCCGTCATGGGCGAGGAGGGCCTTGAGGACAGCGAGGAGTTGGACGACGACGGGGACCTGGAGGACGACGACGGGGACCTGGAGGACGACGAGGGGGACCTGGAGGACGACGAGGGCTTCGAAGACGATGATATGCCCGGTGGACACGAACACAACGGGGATCAGTATGCTAATGAGGAGGATTCACGGGCCAGGACGGTCGGCGGTTGGGACGCCCCGAAAAACAAGGCGTTCAGGGGCCAGGGAGCCACTGAAGGCAAGTTCCGCAAGAACCAGGGCTTCCAGGGGAAGGGGGCCGCCGGGGGGCCCTACAAGAACCAGGGCTTCCAGGGGAAGGGGGCCGCCGCGGATAGGCCATACAAGGGCCAGGGCTTCCAGGGGAAGGGCTTCGCCGGGGAAAGGCCCTACAAGGGACAGGGCTTCCAGGGGAAGGGCTTCGCCGGGGAAAGGCCTAACCAGGATCAGGGTTACAGGTGGAAGGGCGCTGCTGACGGCAGGCCCTACGTGGGCCAGCGGCACCATGATCAGCCATACGGGGGCAAGGGCGCACCGGACGGCAGGCCATTTCGGGCCAGGGACTTCCAGGAGAGGGATCCCAAGGGGAAACCCTTCATGGGCAAGGACGGCCCCGCCGCCGGTCCCGCGAAAGGCAAACCCTACGCTAAGAAGGGCGCCGCCTATGACGCTCCCCAGGCGGCCAGGGCTCCCAAGCCCCCTCGGCCTGGCACCCGGGAGACTTCCTTCAAAAGCCTCGCCGGCCCCTCTGCAGGCGGCCTGAGTCAGGCAGACATAGAGCGGCTCCTGGACGAGCTCACCAAGGGCGATTAGCCCGCAGATCCGGACTTGCCGGGGAGTGCGATGCAGGCCACCCTCGAAAAGACACCGCGTGAGGATGCCGGGCGGAAAGCCGTCCCTCCCGTTGAACTCGAGGGGGTGAAGCTCTCCTTCGGGATCAAGAGGATCCTGGACGGCTTCTCGCTCGCGATCCCGCCCGGGGCCAAGATCTCCATCGTCGGGGAATCCTCCTGCGGGAAGAGCTCGCTCTTCAAGGTCATGGTGGGGCTCCTCCCGCCCGATGCCGGGAAGGCCAGGCTCTTCGGGATGGATCTCTCGCGCACCTCCGCCCGGGAAGTGGAGCGCCTGCGCCGCAATGTGGGCATGCAGTTCCAGGCGGGGGCGCTCTTCGACTCCCTGGACGTAGCTCACAACCTCGAGCTCGCCTCCCTGGAGAGTTCCCGGGGCGGCCACGGCAGGCCTGCCACCGAGTCGCGGATCCTCGGCATGCTGGACCGGGTGGGGCTGAGAAAGGCCGCCCGCCAGAGCCCCGCGAGCCTTTCCGGCGGCATGCGCAAGAGGGCGGCCATCGCCCGTGCCCTCATCGTGGACCCTGAGCTCGCCCTCTTCGATGAGCCCACGGCGGGGCTCGACCCGCTCACCTCCGCCTCCATCATAGGCCTCCTGAACGATCTCTCGGCGGACCTCGGGGCCGCGATGTTGCTTGCCACCACTGACCTGGACGTGGCGCGCCGCTTCTCCCAGGACATCATAGTCATGCACGAGGGCCGGATCAGGGCCCGGGGGAACGTGGACGACCATCTGGCGAGCGAGGATCCTTATATCCGGAGGTTCCTGAGCCGTTTCAACAGGCTGAAGGCCCTCGCTTGAAACCGGGCGGGGCCCTACCCGTGGCCGCGCCAACGCCCGGCACGGCAGGGCCGGACACGGCCGGCCGCGGCGGGGATCTGTGAGGGTCTCCGTCCGCTACGCCAGGGCCCTGGCTCTGGAACCGCGCCTGGAGGAGGCCCTGGCTCTCGTCACTCCGGCTCGCCGGGAAAAGGCCCTGCGCCACAGGAAACGGCCTGACCTCCTGCGCTCGGTCGCCGCAGGGCTTCTCCTCCGGAAGTGCCTGGGGGTTAGCGGGGACTCCGACCTGATCGCCGGTCCCCTGGGCCGCCCGGAACTGTCCCTTCCGGGGCCCTTTTTCAACCTCAGCCATTCAGGGGACTTCACGGCCCTGGCGCTCTGCCGGGACGGCCCCTGCGGCCTGGACATCGAGCCAGTCGACCGCGCGTCGCGCAGGGATCTCCTTGCGGCGAGGGTCTTCTCACCCGAAGAGCGGGAGCTCCTGGCCTCCCATCTGGCGGACCGGAGCCTCTTCTACATCCTGTGGACCCGGAAGGAGAGCCTACTCAAGGCGGCGGGGCTGGGTCTCTTCCGCGAGCCCGCGAGCTTCTCCACAGTCCCCCTGCACGCGCCATCGTTCCGCGCCCTGGGTGCCGAATGGGCTCTCGCGTCCCTCGTGAGGGAAGGGCATGTCTTCTCCATCGCCGCCCCCGCCGAGAGAGACACCCCCCTCGAGTGCGAGATCCTGGAGTCAACGGCGGAAGAGCTCCTGTCCTGAAGGGCCAGCGGCCTGGCATCGCCCCCCCCGCGACTCGGGGACAGGGAATCGCGCCTGCTGCTGAGGCAGACCGGGATGGAAACGGGGCACCCTGGGCGCGGATCCCGCGCACTTCTTCCGCCTGCCGCCCCCCCCCTCCGGCGGTCACAGCGGGAAGGAGCCCTCCCGCCCCCCGGGCCGACGGCCCATCCCCGCCGCCAGCCGCGCCCTGCGGCCCCCCGTACTGTCCCCCGCCGCGCGATCACGGCGTCCCGGGCGCGGCCGGGATCCCGCGCCGACTGCCCTCTGGATATCAAGCGGCTGCGGGGGGCATTTTCCGCTTGACATTACCGGCCACTCCCGCAGATAATTGCACATTAAATTATCCGGAGTGCCGGGCGGTCGCTTGCGGTCGACCCCGGATGCCCGGGATAACCTTTCCGTCCCCCTCAACACGATTCCGAAGGATACCGGGCCGCGCCTTGGGCAGCGCGGTCAAGCACGGCTTCTTACGGGAAAAGCGGGACGTGTCCGCGCTTTCGCGCGGGCTTCTGGCAGGGGCCATCGCGCCCCCGCCTTCCAGCAAGGAGGAAAACAGTGCCGAGGCGAGAAGCGTCCCGCCTCGGCAGCTCTCCCGGGGCCGCGGGTATGTCGCGTCCCCGCGCAGGAGGACACCAGACAAATGTCTACCCACCCCGAGGGGGCCTCCCGCCCCTCTATCCCCCTTGTCGCGTTTTGCGCGGCCCTTCTCTCATCGACCCTCCTTTTCCTAACGTCCTGCGCCGGCGGGCAAAGCCTCGCCTCCCATTCTCGGAAATCCCCCCGTCAGGCCGCCTCGCGCGGCTCCGTCTCCATCCACGAGGACATGAGCCGGATCCGTCCCTCGAGCATGGTGGTCTCTGTCACCCCCGCCGACAGCGGGGAGCGCTGGGCCTCCCTGGGAGACCCCTATATCAAGGGCTACACCCCGTCTTTAGGGGACGGGGACTACGGGGATCCGGGCACCCAGCTCATCGATCCCTGGAACGCCGTGGCGGGCCTCACGGGCAGTCTCTGGACGTCCCGGGCAGGCGAGACGCTTGTCTCGGGCAGGACCGCCCTCCCGGCGGGCGGCCAGGTCAAGCCCGCCGAGCTCCCGTCCCTGGTATACCACGATAACGCGCCGAGCTCCACGAGAACGTTGCGCTCCAGCAAAGGCGCCACGACCGCCCTGCTCACCGAGGCCTTCGGTCTCACTGGGCGGCCTTACCGCCAGGGCCAGTCGACCCCCCAGGCCGGCTTCGACAACATCGGATTCGTCTCTTACGTATATTCCAAGACGGGGATCCGCCTGCCGCGCCGGCAGTCGCCCGCCGACCTGGTGGCCGTTGGCAAGCCTGTCGTCAAAGACGACCTGCGGCCGGGGGACATGGTGGTCTACAACGACCCTAAGAGCCCCGGCAACTATCTCCTCGGCGTCTATTCCGGCAACGGCAACTTCCTCCTGGCCTCCCCGCGCCTGAACGTGGTGGCCGAGACGGCGGCCTTCGGGACCGACTACGGCCCCTATTTCGTGGGGGGCAGGCGCCTATACGAAGATCCTGCGGCGGCCCCTCTCTCCGAAGAGGAGAAGATGGCCGCCACCAACGGGGCGGTGAAGGTGGCCCTCTCCCAGCTGGGCGAGATCCCGCGTTTCCAGCCCGTCTCCCAGCCCCGCACCTATTCCCGATCCAAGGGCAAGGCCAGGGTGGCCTCCGGCAAGAAGGCCCGCTCTTCCGGCAAGAAGGCCTACTCCAGGGGCTCCGGCAGATCCTCCAAGGCCAAGGCCGCGACCGGCAGCCGGGGCACCTATCGCCGCATCATTCGCAAAAAGGGCTGAAGGCCCCGTCCGCAGGGGGATACGCCCTTCCACGACGTTGCGCCGTCCCGGCGACATCTCCCGGGCCCGGGACGGCCCGCCCTCGGCACTCCTGAGTCCCCCCTATGGAATACCGCAGGTTCCATAGGGGGGTTCTTTTTCCGGAGGCGCCCCGGGGGCACCGCCCGCGCTACCTCTCCCTCTCCCCCCCTGGCGGCCGGAGACCGCGCGGGTACCCCTGCCTGACGCCCCGCCCGGCACCCGCCGAGAGAGGGCCCGCCGTCAGCCGCGATCCGTTGTCCTGGATGAGGCGCCAGTCCCTACGAAAAGTTGCGCAGCATCTGGGGCGTTTTTCTTGCTACTGCCCCTGCCATGTGCTATAAATCCCGGTCAGGAACCGGAACGTGCGGTAACGGGCGGGATCCGGCACTCCCCAGGACGCCGACAGGACACGTCCGGCGCCGCGGCTTCCCGTTCCTTCCTTCCGCAGAGGGCCACCGTTCCCGGCGGCCTTCACTCCACACAGCCTCCAGGGGGGCCCTCCGCCCCCCTACACGGCCTTCCGCCGGGCGCGCGCGGCTCCCCCCCCCCCCCCGCATCCCTTGCCGCGCCTCCCCGGAAGCGCGGCATGCCGCAGGCCCAACGAGCGTAACCTACGAGATATGACCCGCGACCACCGAAGAAGACCCGCCGCTAAGGAATCCAATAACCGGCAGGAGAAGGATCGGCAGAAGAAGCCGAGGCCGAGACAACAGGAAGGCTTTGCGGCGTGCGAGGTGGAACGCGACGTGCGGCCCCACCTCGACAACATCGGCCAGCCCGAGGCCGCGCCCTTCGCTCCGGACCCTTTCCAGGATCAGGCGGTCGAGCTGGTGCGCGAGTACGATGTCATCGTCTCGGCCCCCACCGGGAGCGGCAAGACCTGGATCGCCCAGAAGGCCATAGAGCACGAGCTGTCACTGGGCAGGAAGGTCTGGTACACCTCCCCCCTGAAGGCCCTTTCCAACTCCAAGTTCCTAGAGTTCGGGCAGCTCTTCGGGGCGGAGCGGGTGGGGCTGCTGACCGGCGATCACAAGCTCAACACCTACTCCCCCGTCATCGTGGGCACGACGGAAATCCTCCGCAACCAGCTCTACGACAACATGTCGGAGGGCAGGGACGTCGGCTACGACCTCGTGATCCTGGACGAGGCCCACTACCTGGGCGACCAGGAGCGAGGCGTGGTCTGGGAGGAGGTGCTCATATACCTCCCCGTCCGGGTCAGGCTCCTCCTGCTCTCCGCCACCATCGAGAACGCCGATGACATCGCCGGCTGGCTCGCGAGCATCCGCGGCAACGAGGTGAAGGTGGTGAACGGGGGCGAGCGGCCCGTGCCCCTCATCCCCCTTTGCCTCACGGACGGGTCCCTCAGCCTCCTCTCCACCGCCGCCGAGCGCACCGGCCCCCGCCGCGGCCGGCGGGGTGGGGGCCACCGCGGCGGGAACCCCAGCGAGCGGCCCGCGGAGGCCCTGCTGGACAGGTCGCTCTGTAACCTCGGGGAGCTCGACCTGCTCCCCGCCATCTTCTTCCTCAAGTCCCGCAACGACTGCAACCGTGCGGTGGACTTCACGAGGTACCGCCACCCGGAACCCCCCGAGCGCGCCGAGGCCCGCAACACGCTGATAGACGAGTACCTGGCCAACCACCCCTACCTGTCGGAGTACCACGACATATTCGCCCTCAGGATCCGCGCCGTGGCCGCTCACCACGCGGGGAACCTCCCGCAGTTCAAGTTCCTGGTGGAGGAGCTCATGAGCCGGGGGCTCCTGACCGCCATCTTCTCCACGAGCACGGTCTCGGCGGGCGTGAACTTCCCGGCCCGCACTGTTGTCATCCCCCAGAGCGACCGCTTCAACGGCTCGAGCTTCAGCGACCTGACTGCCACCGAGCTCGCCCAGATGACCGGCCGCGCGGGCAGGCGCGGCCGCGACCTCATCGGCTTCGCGGTGATCCTCCCCGGCCCCTACATGAACCTCAGGCTCATGAACGGCCTCTTCAACTCCCCCCCGAACCCCATCATCTCCCGGCTGGACGTCTCCTTCTCGATGGTCCTGAACCTCATCCAGATCTTCAAGGCCGATGACGTGAAATACCTCCTGTCGCGCTCGCTGTACGCCTGGCAGAGCGTGGAGCGGAAGACCGAGCGGAACCTGCGCTCCGCCACCCGGGCCGTCTGGGAGAACTTCATGAGGCATCTGAAGTTCCTCCGCAAGGAGAAGCTCCTTGACGCCAAGTACCTGCTCACACCCCGGGGCGCCGTGGCCGCGAAACTCCGCTTCGACCACCCCCTGGTCTACCACGAGGCGCTGCAGCAGGGCGCGCTCCCCATCCGGCCCGTTCTCCTGGCATCGGTCATCGCGAGCCTGATAGACGCCTCCACCAACATCCCCCCCGACAGCCGCTGGAGCCGCCCGCCCCAGGATCTTGCCGCCGCCCTCCAGGCCTTCCACGTGGCCGCCAAGCCCATCACCGAAAGGCTAAAGAAGGACGGCTTCCCTTACCCCAGCTTCCACGCGGCCAAGAGCTGGGCCGTCTACGAGTGGATGACCACCCACGACTTCACCGCCGCCTCCGCGCGCCTCGGCAAGGACGCGGGGGATCTCGTGCGGCTCCTGCTCATGACGGTCGAGTATCTCAACCAGTTCATGGCCCTGGGCGAGGACTTCCCCGGACTTGAGGACGCCATCCGGGAGGCCCAGGGGCTTTTGATGGTGCCCCCCATCGCCTGATGCCCCGCAAACAATAAACATATTAAACCTTATCAAAATGTTTATGTTACAACCCAAATTCACGGTTTTAATTACCCAGATAACTCACTTTAGCAAAATAGCCAGATAAGGTTATGATAATCTGGTGTAGTCAAATTATAGCTTGGACTTCCTTTGAATGTCGGTTATATTTAACCCATCAAAAAGAAGTCAACTTCGAATGCCCTCAATAAACCACCAAAGAATATAAATATTTAAAATCTATTTGGTTTTAGAAAAAACGACACAACAATAATATAAAGATTTCCCAATTTCCCGGACTATAGATTTCAGTCAGGGCTTTTCTTAGGACGGCCTCTTGGCCTCTTTGGATTCTGCTCTCCCGGATCTTTCTTGGGCCTCCCCCTTTTCTTGGGGATAGGCTTTGCAACTGGCACGGAAAGTCCCAATACTTCGAGTTCATCTAAAACGCAGATCAGGGTGTGGACCCAGTATGAATCATTGCTTGAAGGAGGCTCTGGGGCGTCATTTACCCGCCATGCCGATGACAGGTCATCCATCAGTTCTCCGTATGACATACCGAACAGAAGGCCTGCCGACCTAGCTTTTCGAAGGATGCGGCATGTCGCAACGGTGGAGATGAAATTGATAAATTCCGATCCGATCAGCGAAAAATCCCCCTGCACATTGGTCTTGTCGAGA
>JAITEZ010000229.1 GCA_031281735.1 Deltaproteobacteria bacterium
GCTGGAGAACATACTGGACGAGGGGCTGGCGAAGCGGATCCGCTCCATCCTCGGCGAGTTCTACAACACGCTGAAGAGCTCGGAGGAGCTTCTGCGCTTCGTCTTCATCACGGGCGTGAGCAAGTTCGCCCACACGTCCGTCTTCTCTAAGCTCAACCACCTGAACGACATCACCCTGGACGACGACTATTCTTGCATCTGCGGAATAACCCCGGGGGAGATGGAATCGTTCCTCGGCGGCCATCTCGACCGGGTCCTGGACTCCCTGAAGAGGGACGGTTACGCTGAGCGTTACCCCGACAGGGAGGCCCTGACCGGGGACGTGCTGGAATGGTACGACGGCTACTCGTGGGACGGACGGAACACCGTCATCAACCCCTTCTCCCTCCTGAACTTCCTTAAAAAAGTCAGGTTCTCCAGCTTCTGGTTCGGTTCTGGATCTCCGTCTTTTCTCATCAGGCTGATCAGGGAACGCGGCCCGGCATTCGACATCCTGCGGAAGGACAAATATATCAGCGAGACGCAGAACGCCGTCGACATCGGCGCTTTCGAGCCGGTGCCCGTCATGTTCCAGACCGGGTACCTGACGGTGGCGAGAACGGATAGACGCCCGATAACCGGCGATTTCCCGCTCGTCCCTCCTAACCACGAGGTCAGATCGTCGCTGTGCGCCCACCTCCTGGGGGACGCGTTCAACGTTGAACCCGGCCCGCTCCAGAGAGCCGCCGAGCGACTCAGGGAAGCCCTGAAGGGCATCGACAGCGCCAAGGCCGAGGAGGCGTTCGGGTCACTGCTATCATCCATCCCCCACAACCTTCATGTCCCGCTGGAAAGCTATTACCACACCGTCTTCTACTTCTGCATCGGCATGCTGGGACAGCAGGCGGAGCCCGAGGTCTACGTCGGGGGCGGCAGGATCGATGCCGTCCTGGTTATCCCCTCAGGCGGCATCCACGTGATCGAGATGAAGCACGTTAAGCTCCCCAGCAGGGAAAGGGACTGCATCGCAGGCGTAACGCCGGCCGTCCCGATCGCCGGGGAGGCTGCGGAGGCCCGCACGCCGGACGGAGGGAGGTCCGGGGAGCCCGCCGCAGCAAAGACACCGCCGGGGATCCGGTCACTCCTGGACAGGGGGGCCGCGGAGGCGCTCAGGCAGATAACCGGGAAAGGCTATCACCTGAATTACCTGGGAAGAGGGAGGAAGGTATGGAAGACGGCGATCGTGGTCTGCGGGAGGATACACGTGCGCGTCGCCTTCGAGGAGGCCGTGCCTGACGGCCCGGAACAGGCCGCGACAGCCGTCACCTGAGCCCAAAGCCGGCCGCAGGCCTGGCGGCGCCCCGTTCAGCGGCGGGGCAAGCGCCGGTCGTTTCTCCTGAGACCGAGGGAAATGCCGCCGTCCGGGATGCCCGGGACGCGAGGCGCGCCCGGGCGAATAGCAGGACCGGTCCCCGCGTCCCTCCGCCCGGGGCGCCGGGAATGATCCCCGGCCGGCGGCCGCAGGCGGCACCGCCAGCTGCCCGCCGCCCCGCACAGGCAGCCGGGCTCTCCGCGGAAAAAGCGGTCGTCAGGGGCGCCAGTGGGGGCCACTCAGCGATGCAGAGATATACGATACCTTCAAAGTGCCTGTCATTCATACATTTAGAGTGATCAGACCTGCAGATGGCACCATCCCACGGCCGTGACGATGGCCTCTTCCCAAACATCGGACTTTCAGTCCCCTCTGCCCCCTCGGCGGAATGGCACCAGCCACAGCATATGGGGTAGGTAGCCAACTGGGCAGCCGTTCCACGAATTCCGAGAACCCCAGAGGAAAGACACACGTCATCTCAATGGTGTCCAGAGTTCCTGGAACGGGCGCACATGCCCTGAAAGGGACGGCTGGACGTCCCGGCATGGCTCCAATCGAATGCGAAGTGCCGGCGCCGTCCCCCTCAGCGGAATGACCTGGATTGATCAGGATCCCGAAAGCGGGCCTTACCGGCTACCCCGGAGCGAAAAGCCTCTGCGGGCTGAACCCCCTGATTGCCAGGATCATCCGCTTGAGGTTACCCATGTTCCTGAAACCGCAAGCCCTGCGGATCAACGCCTTGATCCCCGTGTCGAGCCCCCCAGGCGGCGCGGCGGTGATCCGGTGCCTGTACCAGTCCAGTACGCCCTCGGAGTGACTCTCGGATGCGGCGGCCAGAGCCGCCAGCGTTCTCGCGCCCGAAGCCCTGGCCTGCGAGCCATCCCTCAAGGCAGGCCTTCCTCCTCGAGAGCCCCCTTCCCAGACCTGCCTCAGGGACTCTTCCAGGATGCAGGCCGTTGTCAGCGGAGTGTTCATCGCGAGGAGCCTGCCGGGACGGGCCCTCCCATCCCTGCCGTCAGAGAGGCCGGACTCGTTCCTGAGGAGTAAGGCACCTGCCCCCCGGAGGACGTCCTTCGCTTCCTGCGGGCCCCGCGCGAAGACCGCCCGACTCATCCCGCCATGGCGGCCGTCCATGAGCCTGACGACGTGGACATGAGCCTGACGACGTGGAAGTGATCGAGAGTGACCGCTGCGTCCGGGAGGTTCCCCCTGACGGGCTTCATGAAGGCGGGGCTCATGTCGATGGCCTCCGCCTCGATCCGCCCGCGCCTCCCGCCGAGCAGCTCCCAGAGGGGTTTCAAAGCCGTGCCGGCTTTCCCGTCCCCCGCGAACACGGGATCGCCGCTGTAAAGATCACCGACGGCCGGACGGAGCCCCGGCGTGCGCGACACCCCCGGATACGGCACCCCTCTCAGCGGGGGGCCTCAGCCAGGGAAAACCAGCTCGAGGAGCTTCTCCCGGAACGCGTCCATCCCGCCGCGGCGGGCCGTCGGATGCACCCTGTTGCACAGGAGCGCCATGGCGGCGCGCCCTCCGGGCTCGAACCAGACCGTGGGGCCGGTATAGCCCTTGTGGCCGAAGAGGTGGCCTCCGCCTCCCGGCCGCTCCTGGCAGTCGAAGCCCAGCCCCCTGCGGCCGGACGTCCCGGCCCCCCCCTGGGGGCTCAGGAACTCGCGGGCGGCACCGAGCGAGATCAGCCCTCCCCCGTCCACCCAGGACGACTGCCAGGAGCCGATGACGGCCATAGCGTCCGCCGCCCTCGCGAAGAGCCCGGCGTGCCCGGCAGCCCCGCCCAGCCAGGCGGCGTTGTCATCGTGGACACGCCCAGGGGGCACAGGCCCGAGGTGGGGCACGCCCGGGCGATCCAGCGGCCCGCCGCAGCGGAAGCCGTCCTCCGTAGGCGCGATCCGCAAGGCCTCCCGCCGGGCGGGTGCTTCCCCGCATCCCCCTGCCCCCGCATGATTGGCGGCCTTCCCTTCGCCGTCCCACCTTCCGTCAGCGCTTCCCCTGCCGCCGATTTCCCTGCCGCCCCCCCCCCGGCGGGCCCGCCCCCCGGCGGGCGTCTCTTCCCCGGCAGCCGGGCCAGCTCCCGGAGGTATCTGCCGCGGGCTGAAGAGGATTCCGGCGAGACCCAGGGGGACGGCTATCTCCTCGCGGAAGATGCTCTCCAGCGGTCTCGCGAACAGGTCCTCGAGCAGAAACCCCAGTAGGACGAAGCCCAGATCGCTGTAGAGCGTAGCCTCGCCCTGCGGGAACAGAGGCCTCTCCCGCAGTATCGCCTCCCTCGCCCGGAGTGCCCTTTCCCTCCGCCCCACGCCGGGCAGCAGATAAAGGGGGCGCCACGCCGGCAGGCCGGAACGGTGGGAGAGGAGGTTCCGGACGGTGAGGGAGAGCGTGTCGGGCGGGCCCTCCCAGCCGAAGGACGAGAGCGGGGCATCGAGGTCGGGCAGTAGCCCCCTGTCCCTGGCCAGCATGCAGAGGAAGGCCGTGGAGACGATCTTCGTGACCGAGGCGAGATCGTAGAGGTCGTCCGGGAGAGCGTCCCCGGTATCCCGCGTGACGCCCAGCCTCCCGAAGGCATGCGCCCGCCCGGCCCCGCCCTGGCCCGCCGCCGGGCCGGAAACGCCCAGGACGCCGCCCGGGGTCACCCCCGCGAGGACCGCCCCGTCCAGCACGGCCGCGATATCCCCGGACAGCGGCGGCGGATCCGCCGGAACGGCCGGGGCCGCCCGCCCGGCCCCGCAGGCGGCTGGGCGCTCCCCGCCGGTCGATGAGCCGGTAACGCCCGGTTCCGTGCCTTCCCGCATGAGTCACCCGCCGTCCTTCCCGGCCGCCGGACGGCCAAGGCCCGGCGTCCCCGTCAGCCGCCCTCCCCGGGGGGCGGGCCCCGCGCCGATCCCGGCAGGGGGCGCGCGACCGGCCTTCCTGCCGTCCGCCGGCGGTAGGGCCGGGGCCCCGCCCGCGGCGTGCGGCGGCGTGATCCTTCCTGGGGCCGGGGCCGCCGGGGGACGGCCCAGCCTACATGATCTCCAGCGCCAGGAGGTTGCTGAGGGCGACGCGCCGGATCCCCACCAGCTCCGCGAAATCCGCCCGCAGATCCGCGTCCAGCATCTCGCCGCGAACCTCCATGAGCTCAAGGCGGGGATCCAGGGGCTGCCCGCCCCGCCGCAGACGGTAGTCGAGAACCGGGGTGAGGGTCGCCCCGCTCATGCCCACCTTGCCGAGGATCTGGCCTTCCGACACGCTGGCGCCCGCCTCCACTCCCTCCGCGAAGCCAGCCAGGTGGGAGTAGAAGCTCTCGTAGCCCTCGCCGCCCCCCCCGTCGTGCCTCACCACGACGAGATTGCCCAGGGCCCCCCTGCGGCCCGCGAACTTCACGGTGCCCGCCGCCACGGAGGCCACGGCGGCCCCCTGGGGGGCGACGTAGAGCGACCTGCCGGGCAGGTCCCGGCGGGGGATCCCCTCGCGTTCCGCCTCCGGGAAGGCGGGGGCCACGAGCCCGCTGAGGAGCGGCGACGCCAGCAGGGGCTTCTTGACCGAGCGGAACTCGGAGTCGTAGAAGGCGGGGCGTCTGCCCTCCCTCCGGAAGAACTCCAGGCGGTGGTCGAGGTTCACGACGCTCACCATGAGAAGCGTGGGCCTGGAGAGGAGGCGCTCCTCCTCCCAGACGCCGCGGTAGAGGAGCTGGAAGCTGTCCCCCGGCCGCGTGTCGGAGAGGAAGTCAATCTGCGAGGCGAGGAGTTCGGCGAGCTCGCCCGCGGCCTCCTCGGTGAGCCCGGCGGCCAGGAAAGCCTCGCGGAAGCTCTGGCCCTGCCGCACCGTGCCCCGGAAGGCCATCTGCAGATCCAGGGCGGGGGGGGCGGACGTGAAGTACACGAAACCGTTGGGCCCTCCGGGCACCAGGGTGGCGGGCCGGGCCTGCCCCTCCCCCAGGAAGTCCAGGCGCTCCAGGGCCCCGCCCTTGTGGGCGGGTGCGCGGTGGGCGGTGACCCTGCCGCCCTGGCGGAAGGCGTCCAGCACGCCTTCCCGGGTCAAGGCGGCGAGTGCGGCGGTGGCCTCTGCCTGCGAGAGGCCCAGCGAGTCCAGCGCCCAGGTGAGGGTCCCTCCAGGGGGGATCTCGCGGGTGAGCACGTCGGCGGAATCCCGGATCCTGGCCTCGGTGGCGAAGAGCCCTTCCGGAAGGGCCGGCTCCGCCGGGAGCGCCGGGCCAGCCGCTGGGACCGCGGCCGCCGCCCCGCCTGCGGCGCCCACGCCGAGGGCTCCCTCCACCGCCCCGGCGAGAGCGGATTCCCCGCCGACGTCCGCCGACGCCCCTTCCCCGGCGGCCTGGAGGGCGGGGACCCCCGGCGCTCCCGCCGTCCCGCCGCCGTCCGGCGCGGCCCCTGCAGCCCCGCCGGCGTTCCGCAGGGATCCCCCCGGGCCGCCGGGCCAGAGGAGGACGGCGACGGCGATCGTGACGGCCAAGGCGGACAGCACCGCGCCGATCCGCCAGGCGCGGGCCCGCCGCCTGCCTGCCTCCCGCGCCGCCGCAGCCACGGGGCGGAGGGACGGGACGCCCGCCGCGGCTAACTGGCCGCCGGGAAAGCCGTGGCCGCCGTCCCCCTCGCGGAAGCCCTCCCCCTCGCGGAAGCCCGTGCCGTCCGCAGAACCTGCCCCCCCGGAAGCGGGCGCGCCCCGCAGGCCGCCGCAGGCGGCGCCCGCGGCCCCGGGCCGCCTCGGCGGCACTGAGCGGGGCAGTGTCCAGGCATCGTCCGGCGGCGGAGGGGGGGGAGGGGGAGCAGGGGGCCCGGAAAGGTTCCTGAGAGCCTCGGCGAGGCGGCGGAAGGGGGCGGAGAGGATCCTCGCCGCGGCGGGGAAGAGCCCCTCCCTGCGGTTCCGGGAGTTCATGTTACGGCCGGGGCGGCGGCCAGGCCCCCCGCGGGAGGATCGGCCGCGGGGTTGACGGTTCCAGCTGTTCATGGGAAGAACTGTCCTCGTGGATTGGGGATTCGATACGGGGGGCAAGAGTCCGTCAAAAGAAACGCGATTGGATCAACCGGGGATACCTTATCAACCATTATGATTATCTGGAAGGAAAATCTCAACTTTTAGGCAGGACGGCTCTCCCCCGCCCAGGCACCCCCCCCTGCCTGCCGGAACCCGGCCCGCATCGCGCCGGATGATCCATCGGGACACGGGCGGGAGTGCCTGCGCCTCCCGCCGGGAGCCTGCGTCTCCCCTCCACGGCATACCTCCGGCCCGCTCACTCCGGATATGGTAGAATGGCATGATGCGGTTCTGTGAAGGCGCACCCTTCCTGCCGGCCCCGCGCCCGTGCCATGCCCGGCAGGATCCCCCGGAACGGGTGAGAGTGCCCCGATAGCGCAAAGCGGAGAGGAGAACCATGTCCGGAGTCAACAAGGCGATTCTTCTCGGACGCCTGGGCAAGGATCCCCAGCTGACGTTCACGCAGGCCGGCAAGTCCATGTGCACCTTCACCCTCGCCACCTCGGAACGCTGGGGGGAGGAGGAGAGGATCGAGTGGCACCGCATAGTAATGTTCGACAGGCTGGCCGAGACCGCCAACCAGTACCTCGGCAAGGGCGACCAGGTCTACCTGGAGGGGAAGATCCAGACCCGCTCCTGGAACGACAAGACGGGCGCCAGGCACTCCGTGACGGAGATCCTGGCCGGCTTCATGCAGATGCTCGGATCGCCTAACCGCTCCCGCAACGCCGAGGCCGGCCCGCCCGCGTCACCCGCCGGGGCCAGGACTCCCGCCTTCCTGGACGAGGCCCCTCCCGGCGGATCCGCCGGTGGGAGGCCCTCCCCCGTCTCCCGGCCGGGGGGGCCATCGCGCCAGCCGTCTTTCCCTCAGGCGCCCGACGGCCTGCCGGACGAGGATCCGCTCCCCGCGGACGATGACATGCCCTTCTAGGGGCGGCCACATGCCCCCCTGGCTCCTGCCCGCCAGAGACGCGCCCCCCCCTCCCGGCGCCCCGGCAACGCCTCCCGCGAGGCCGGGGCGGATCGGCGGCGTTCGCGCGCCGGAAGGGCGGGAAGTCTTCCGGCGGCGGAGGCCCCTTGCCCTGCCTGGGGATGCGGCTCCGCCCGCCGCCGCGCGGGGGCCGGCGGCCCGTCCCTGCGGCGCGCAACCGGCCCCGCCCTCCGGGACGGGACGGGGAGGGCGTCAGCCCGCGCCCCCGAAGACGCTCTCCAGGAGTAGCCAGGCCGCCTCGAACTTCGCGACCCTGGGCGTCCTGAGCGTCACCCGGCCGGAGGGGTCGAGGACGGTCAGCTCGGTCAGGCCGCCGCCGAAGGCCGACCCCGGACCGGAGGCGGAGTTGGCGGCGATGTAGTCGAGCGCCTTGGCGGCGAGCTTCGCCCGGGCCCCGGCCTCGAGATCCCCCGACTCCGCCGCGAAGCCGATCCACACGGAGCCGGCCGGCTTGCGCGGGGCGAGGGTGGCCAGGATGTCCGGGTTGCGGGCGAGTTCCAGCCTGGGGATCCCCCCCGCCTTCCCTATCTTGCCCGTCACCCTCTCCGCGGGCCGGAAGTCCGCGGGTGCCGCGTTCATCACCAGGACCTGCGCCTCCCCGATCCGCGACTCCAGGGCCGCCAGCAGTTCCCGGCAGTCGCCGACGCGGGTCTGCGCGAGCCCCGGGGCGTTCACCCCCGCCTCTTCCGCGTAGGGCCCCGAGATCAGCTCCACTTCCGCCCCCAGGAGCCAGGCGGCGCGGGCGAGCTCGGCCCCCATCCTTCCCGAGGAGCGGTTGGTGAGGTAGCGGATGTCGTCCCAGGGCTCTGCCGTGGCCCCCGACGTGACGATGACCCTCCTCCCCGCCAGCCACCCGGGGGCGAGGGCCCGCGCGGCCGCCGCAGCGACGTCGGGAGGCTCGGCCATCCTCCCCTCCCCCGTGCTGCCGCAGGCGAGGGGGCCCGAGGGGGATCCCAGGACCGTGACCCCGCGGCCCTCCAGGGTCGCGAGATTCGCGGCGGTGGCGGGATTGAGCAGCATGCCCGTGTTCATGGCCGGGCAGACCACCACGGGCGCGGCCGTCGCCAGCAGGAGCGCCGAGGGGAAGTCGCCCGCCAGCCCGCAGGCGAGCCGGGCGCAGAAGTCCGCCGTGGCCGGCGCGACTATCGCGAGTTCCGCCCACTCGGCCCAGGCGACGTGCCCGATCTCCGTCCGGCGCCTCTCCCACATGGAGGCCGCGGCCTCCCCGCCGGTGGCCGCCTCGAAGGTCAGGGGCGTCACGAATCGCGCTCCGGCCTCGGTGAGCGCGGTCCTGACCGAGGCCCCGGCCTTGACCAGGAGGCGGGCGAGGTACACCGTCTTGTAGGCGGCCACCCCGCCCGTCACGACCAGGAGGATCCGCCTGCCGGACAGGGTGCCGAGAAGCCCGCGGGGGGGAGGGGGGCCGCCGCGCCCGCCCTCCATCTCAGAGATCCTCTTCCGTGTAGCCGCCGCGGGACGATCCTCCCCCTCCCCCGCCGGACCCGCCCCGGATGGGGGTGGTGGAGTACCGCTCGCGGTGCTCGCGCTCGGTCGACTGGTAGACGGTCCGTCGGCCAAGATCCTCCTGGGTGTGCGGGGGGGCGACGTACAGGGTGGCCCGGCTCCGGGCACCCACCGAGAGGGTCACCTCCTCCGCCACCACGGTGAGGGTCTTGCTGCCCTTGGACCAGGTGGAGACGGTCGTCTTCAGCGTCGTCACCTCGGCCCTGGGGGTCCAGCCGTGGCGCTCCAGGTGCCTGTCGAAATAGGCGAGGATCTCGTCGGTGGAGAGCGGCCCCACGATGGTGATGCTCCCGGAGAGGACGTCGCGGCGCGTGAAGACCACCGTCCTGCCCTTCTCGAGGGTCATCTCCGAGGGGAAGGGCACGTCCAGGAAGTCCTGGAAGTTCTCGTCGTCCCGCCGCGAATCGTCGGGCGCGGCCGGGGTCAGGGCCGCGATGCACGAGGCGCACAGGAGGAGCGGCGCCAGGAGCAGGAGCGACGCGCGGGACGGGCCGGCGGGGCGGAAGGCGCCCGCGCCCCGGGGGGAGACGGTCTCTGGCATAGGGCCTCCTTTTGACATCCTCCCCTGACTGAAGTCAGGGGATTCCGGCGTACACAGAGGCGAAAGCCAGCCTCTGGTCTCCGGCGGGTTCCTGCTTCACAGGCCGGCCTCGGGCGCCATGTCCCCCACAGGCGTTCAGGGCGGCCCGCCCGGCCGTGAAAACAACCCTTGCCCCGACGGCAATCGGCATTTTCCGCAAGGCCGCATTGCCGGCATTCGGACTCGGCCCGGGTCCCGCGGCTGTCCGCATGTCTGGACCCGCGTTCAGGGCAAGTCCGGCCGGTGTAACGGGCCGCGACCCTGACCGGCTTTCCTCCCCCGGCCGCCGGCCTGCCGTCCGGCATGGCCACAGGCGTTCCCCAGCCCTGGCCCAGGACAGCCTCGCTGAGGCCGCTTCTGGCCTTGACGTCCCGGCCGGGCGCCGTGGCGGCCCCGGTTGCAGAGGCGGGCATATCTCGGGCTTCCAGATCCCCCGCGACCTCCGCGGCGCGGTTTCTGCCGACGGCGGCCGGGCGTTCCCGCAGGAAACCCTTGCGGGAGAAAGCGGCCTTCATGCGGGCCCTGGCTACTGGGAGCCTTGCCTTCCGGCTGCCGCTACCCAGGACGGCTTTGAGGGAACCGTTCCCGCCCTCTCTGGCCTGCCCCTTGGGGGCCCCGCGCCCGCGGTAAAGAGCCGTCTGCCGGCGCCTGAGGTTTTTCCCATGGCGGCGGAAACCGTCGAGCGGCCCGATGGACCCGCCGTCCGGCATGGCGGCGAAGCGGGCGGCTCCGGGACCGGCTCCGGCCATGTGGCCCTGAGCCGCATCTGGCATCGGGATCTCCGGCTCGGTTTGAGCCGCGAGGCGAAAGCCGTCCGCCTCAGCCGTGACAGTGGCATTCTCGCGGACGCCTTTGACGTGGAGGCCCCTGAAGCGCCGCGGCCAGCCAGGTCTGGGCAGGAAGACGATGGCGGCGGCTTCATCGGGTCTGAATCGCCCGGAATCGGGATGTCTGAAGGTCTCGTGTCGTCCTTTTTTCTGGAACCGTGGAAGAGCGGCACGGCCTCCGCGGGAATTCACGAGGGCCCTGCCCAGGCCTTTCAAGGCCTGCCGGAGGATATGCGAAGGCGCCTCGGCCGCCGGCCAGGCTGTCCCATGCCCTTTCTCCCGGTTGACGGGCAGGCGGCAAAGCCCGGCGTGTGTGAGCGGGGCACCTTTTCCGGCCAGCCGCCCAGTTTGCAAGGCGAGGGCTTTGTCATGGACTAAACGGCGGCGCCCGGCGGATTGACGCCTGCGCATGAGGGGTTTGCCGGCTGGTCTCTTGGCTTTATATTCATGGCCTTCACGGATGACCACAATGATTACCTTCCCTGGCAATAAGCCCTCACCGTTCAGGATTCTATTTGCATTGTTTCCGCACTTGCCGTGCCAGCGGCACTCAGGCCCGTTTATACAACATGTGGCAGAAAAAACATAGCCTTCGGAAGAACCTGGAAAAATTCCGAAGGCGCGGGCCGGACGTGGAGGGAGCGGGCCTGGCTCGGGACGGGGGCAGGCAGGGCCGGAAGGGTTTGGGAACGAAGCGGACTGGGCCGAAATGGTGTCTCAACGAAGCAGGCTGAGCCTGAAATGGCTCGGCACGGGAGTGGCCGGGCCGGAGGAAGCGCCGGCCATGCCGGGGGGGGATCGCCGGAGGGCCGCCCCCCCTCAGGACTCCCGCTCGGCGTTGTGGAGCGCGAGAGCCCGGAGGGTCTCCGCCGCCTCGCAGGAGGGAAGGGCCGCGATCGCCTCCACCGCCTGCCGGGCCCACTCCGCCGCCTCGGCCCTGGCCCTCTCGATGCCCTGCCCCTCGTCCACCAGGGAGAGCACCTCGGCCTTCTCCTCGGGTGTCCGCGCCGGGAGCGAGGCGAGGGCCCTGAGCCTGGCCGCCCGGTCCGGAGGGAGCGCGTCACGGGCGAGAATGAGCGGCAGGGTCACCCTCCCCTCGTCCAGATCCTTCAGGACGGGCTTGCCCAGGGCCGCCGCCTCCCCCCGGTAGTCGAGCACGTCGTCGGCTATCTGGAAGCTCATGCCGTAGGCGTTCCCGTAGCGCCGCATGGCCAGCCTCGCCCCGGGGGGCGCGGAAAGGACGATCGCCGGGGACTCCGCGGCGGAGGCCAGTAGCGACGCCGTCTTGCGGGATATGACGCCGTGGTAGCCCTCCCGCGTCAGCCCGGCGTCCCGGCGGGCCTGGAGCTGGTAAAGCTCCCCGTAGGAGAGGTCCCGGATGACCTCGGTCAGGAGGGCGTAAAGCTCGAGGCTACCCCACTCTAGGCACAGCCTGGCCGCCTTGGCCACCAGGTAGTCCCCGGCGAGCACGGCCTCGGGGATCCCGAACCGGAGGTGCGCGGCCTCCCGCCCGCGCCGGGTGTCGGCGTCGTCCACTATGTCGTCGTGGATGAGGGACGCCATATGCACGATCTCGAACATGGAGGCCCCCCGCAGGGCCCTCTCCCCCGGCTCGCCCCCCAGGAGCTCCCAGGACAGGAGGAAGACGGCGGGCCTCAGGCGCTTGCCGCCCCCGTAGAGGCCGTAAAGGCTTATCTCGCCCAGGAGATCCCGATCCTCGGCGAGGATGCCCTCCAGGACGCGGTTTATGACCTCCGCCATCCCCTTGAGGCCCTCCGGGAAACCCGCCGACATGTCAGCGCCCCCCCGGGGCGGCCGCCCCGGCGGCCGCCGGCCGCCGGGCCCTGCCCCCGCCCGCCGTCCCCGCGGGGACGGGCAGCGCCCGCGCCGTCAGATCGTAGTCGCCGGCCTTGAGTACCTGGGCCCGGACAATCGTCCCGGCCTCCGGCCGCTCGCCGTCGAAGTAGACGAGGCCGTCCACGTCCGGCGCCTGGAAGGTCCCCCGGCCGCAGAAGACCTCCGGGGCGTCCTCCGAGGGCCCCTCCACGAGGACCTCTATCTCGGTGCCCACCCGGGCGCGGTTGCGATCCCGGGAAATCCGGCGCTGGAGGGCCGCGAGCCCCCGCGCGCGCCTATCCGCGTCCCTCCGGGAGGGCCTGCCGGGCATGGCGGCGGCCGGCGTGCCCTCCTCGGGGCTGAACTTGAAGAAGCCCGCGTGATCCAGGCGGGCCTCCTCCAGGAAGGCGCGCAGCGCCCCGTACTCTTCCTCGCCCTCGCCGGGGAAGCCCGTCATGAGGGTGCTCCGGAGGGCCGCCTCCGGCCAGATCCGGCGCGCCAGGCGCACGGTCTCCAGGGGACGCGAGCGGCCGCGCCCCATGGCCCTGAGTATCCTGGGGGACGCGTGCTGGAAGGGGATGTCCAGATAGGGGATCACCTTGGGGTTGTCGCGGAGGGATTCCAGGAGCCGCGCGGTCAGGGCCTCGGGGTGGAGGTACATGAGCCTCAGCCACCTGATCCCGGCCACGCCCGCGAGCTCCCGGCAGAGATCCCCCAGATCCAGGGGGCCGTCCCGCCAGGCGGTCAGGTCCTGCGCCACCAGGGTGAGCTCCAGGCAGCCTGCCGCGGCCAGGGCCCCCGCCTCCCGCGCGAGGGCCTCCAGGGGCGCCGGGGCCTGGGGGCCCCGTATGGAGGGGATGAGGCAGTAGGTGCACCTCCTGCCGCAACCTTCGGCAATCTTCAGGAAGGCCCGGAAGCGCGGCGTCCCCGCCAGCGCCCTCCCCCAGCTCTCGAAGGGCGGGGCGGCGGGGGGGCCGGGGGTCCCGGCCGGCGGGGGGGGGGGCGGGCCGCCCGCCGGGAGGGCCGCCCCGTCCTCCCCCCCGCCGAAAAGCTCCCTGAGCCTTTCAGGGAATGCCCCGTAGCCGCCGGAGGGGAGCACCAGGTCGGCCTCCGGGAGGGCGTCCGCGAGGGCCCCGCCGCCGTGGAGGGCGGGCAGGCACCCCAGGACAGCGAGCCGGGCGCCGGGCCTGAGCCGGGACTTGAGATCGAAGAGGGCCGCCACGGCCTCCTCGGCGGCCTCCCGCACGAAGGCGCAGGTGTTGAGCATCACGAGATCCGCCTCGCCGGGATCGCTGACCGGCGTCCCCCCCAGGACGCGGAGGGCCTCGCCCAGGAGCCTCTCGCTGTCCACCAGGTTCTTGGCGCAGCCCAGCGAGACCAGGTGCACCCTCAGGCCCTTTTCTTGGCTTCCCGCCACAGCGCGTCCAGCTCCACGGCGGAGGCCTCCTCGAGCCTCCGCCCCCGCGAGGCCAGTGCCCCTTCCATCCAGGCCACCCTCTCCGAGAACCTCCGGTTGTGGGCCTGGAGCGCCTTCTCGGCGGAGATGCCCAGATGCCGCGAGAGGTTGGCCAGGGCCGCCAGGCAGTCTCCCAGCTCGGAGGCTATGCGCTCGGCGTGGGCCGGATCCCGCCAGTCCCCCAGGGAGAGCTCGCGGTCCAGCTCGTCTATCTCCTCGTCCAGCTTCGTGCGGACCTGACCCGGGCCGTCCCAGTCAAAGCCCGCCCGCCCCGCCTTGGCGCCGAGGCGATGGCAGCGCGCCAGGGCCGGCAGATCGGCCGGCACGGAGGCGAGCAGGCCCTGGGTCCTGCGCTGGGCGCGTTTCATGGCGTGCCACTGGTCCAGGACCTCCTCGGCGGTGCCGGGGGCCGGCGCGGCGCAACGCTCCGCGGCGGGAACCGCCGGGGAGACTCCCGGGGCGGGGGCCTCCTGGGCGTCTGCCGGGGCGGGGGCGAAGACATGTGGGTGCCGGTAGACCATCTTGTCGACCGCGGAGTCGATTATCTCCCGCGCGCCGAAGCCGAAGGAGGGATCCCGGGCGGCGAGCCTGCCGAGGAACACGACCAGGAAGAACAGGTCGCCCGCCTCCTCGCGCACGTGGGCGGGGTCGCCGTCCAGGAGGGCCTCCCTGAGCTCGTAGACCTCCTCCAGCAGATCCTCGGAGACTGACCTGGCCGTCTGCTTGAGATCCCAGGGGCACCCGCGCTCCGGATCCAGCAGGCCGTCCAGAAGGCGCTCCAGCCGCGCGAAGGCGGCCCCGGCGTCCGGGCTGGGGCCGCGCGGCGG
>JAITEZ010000272.1 GCA_031281735.1 Deltaproteobacteria bacterium
CCGCCGGCGCGGCCTCCCGCCGGGGCGTCCCGGCCCGGAGGGCCGCGGGGAAGGCGGCGCCGCGGGCCGCGCCCCCCGCGGCCCCGGCCGGGGCCGCCGCCGCGAGGGCCAACCTTTCCCGGGCCCTCCCCGCCTGCAGGCGGGGAGGCTGCGTCTCGGATCTCCTCAGGGTCTTCTCCCACGACGACCGGGTGCTCATCGTCATCACCGCGGATCCCGACTCCATAGCGAGCGCGGTGGCCCTGAAGCGCCTCCTCTGGCGGAGGGCCGCCCACGTGCAGATCTGCGCGACGAACGAGGTGCGCCGCCCCGACAACCTGAGGCTCCTGAAGTCCCTGGGCCTCCCCCTCCCCCTGCTCTCCTCCGAGGACACCTCCCGCTACACGCGCCTCGCCATGGTGGACGGCCAGCCCGGCCACTGCGCCCAGACGGAGGGGCTGGGGTTCTCGCTCGTGGTGGATCACCACCCCGCCCGCGAGCGGGCGGCGGGGGCGCCCGCCCCCGCCTACGAGGACATCCGCCCGGAGATGGGCGCCACCTCCACCATCTTCGCGGACTACCTGCGGGCCGCGCGCATCAGGCCCAACCGGAGGCTCGCGACGGCTCTCTTCTACGGCATCAAGACCGACACCCAGAACTTCGTGCGGCGCGGGCAGCTGGAGGACATGCGGGCCTTCCAGTGGCTCTACCCCTTCATCCACCAGCCCCTGCTCTCCGACATAGAGCGGGCCCCGGTGGACCGCTCGGCATTCGAGGTCATCAAGCGCGCCCTCACCCTCATGTCCTTCCGGAAGCAGTACGCCTTCGTCTTCGTGGAGGAGCTCGACCACGCCGACACCCTGGTGATCGTCGCGGACTTCGTCATGCAGATAGAGGGGGTCTCGCGTGCGGTGATCTCGGGGGTCTTCGAGGACCGCCTGGTGGTGGTCCTGCGTTCCGCCGGCCTGCGCAGCAACCTCGGCGAGCTCGCGGCGCGGGCCTTCGGCGAGTTCGGGGCCGCGGGCGGGCACAAGAACATGGCGCGGGCGGAGATGAGGCTCGCGGATCTCGACCCCCGCCTCCCCGGCAAGCCCCAGAGCCTCGCGCGCTTCGTCCTGAGGCGCCTGGGCGAGGCCCTGGGACACCCCCGGCGCAGGCGCCCGGCGGCGCGCGAGGGCGGGGACGCCGAGGCGGACGGCGGCGAGGGCGGGAGGCGCGTCCGCGGCCTCCTGGCCCTCCACCCGGTCAAGACGGCCGCCCCGCCCGAAAGCGGGGGAAAGGCCGGCGCCAGGAGCCGTCCCGCGCAGGCGGCGGCAGGGAAGGGCAGGGAAACCGCCGCCGAAGCGGGCAGGGGTTCTGCCGGGGGGAAGGGCAGGGAAGCCGCCGCCGAAAAGGGCAGGGGAGCGGCCGGAGGGAAGGGCGCCAGGGCTCCCTCCGACTAGGGGCTGCGTGCCGGGGGCGGGCCGACGGGCCGGGAGGCGCCTGCGGCGGCCGCCGGCGGAGGCGGGGCGTGGCGTGACGGGGGAGGGCAGGGCGGACGATGGCTACCTGCGGGGGCAAGGCGGATCTGGTGTTTCACGGCGGCGAGGTGCTCGCCGCGGAGGGGGATCCCCTCGCCGCGCCCGTGCCCGGCGGGGGCTTCCGCGTCCGGGACTGCCTGGGCGTCCGGGACGGGAGGGTGGTCTTCCCGGAGGGGAGGGGAGGCTGGCGGGAGCTCGCGGGCCCCGCCACCGAGACGGTGGATCTCCGGGGCTCCGCCGTCCTGCCGGGAATCGTGGACGCGCACCTGCACCCCCTGTGGGGGGCCCGGACGCTGGCCGGGGCGTCCCTGGGCTACGAGCCCCTGAGCATGGAGGGGACGATCGGCCGGCTCCGCGACCTCCTGGCGCGGGACGCGGGGGCCTGCCCGGACGGACTCCTGCTGGTCAGGTGCTGGCAGCGCCACGGCGGGGCTGACCTGACCGCGGCCGACCTCGACGCGCTCGAGACCCGGAGGCCGGTGCTGCTGCTCTCGGGGGACTGCCACACGGTGTGCCTGAACCGCAGGGCCATGGAGGTCTTCCGGGACTTCCTCGCTGGCGCGGATCCCCCGGACGGCAGGATCCTGCGCGACGGGGCGGGCAGGCCCGGCGGCCTGGTCGAGGACGGCCCGGCCTTCCGGCTCTACGATCACGCCTCCCGCCAGGAGGCACGCGAGGCGGCGGAGACGCTGCGCCGGGGCCTCGCGGCCCTGAACCGCCAGGGGGTCACCTCCGTCATGGACGCGAGGGCGACCCCGGAGGCGCTGGAGGCGGCGGATCTCCTGTGGGAGGAGGACGCCCTCACCGTGAGGCTCTCGGGCGCCTGGGAGCTGACGCCCGACCGGTGCCCCTCGCCCGGGGACGCCGAACGCGCCGTCCGGGAGGCCGCGGAGGCCATGCGGGGCTACCGCAGGGGCCCGGACGCCGGGGCGGGTGCCTGGCCGGACGCCCGCGTGCGCCCCGGGGTGTCCCTGCGGCACCTGAAGTTCTTCGTGGACGGCATGCCCGGCAACGCCACCGCGCGCCTGCGCTCGCCCTACCTCGCCGCCCCGGGGCCCTCAGGCAGGCCCGCGCCGCTCCCCCCCGCCCCCCGCGGGG
>JAITEZ010000298.1 GCA_031281735.1 Deltaproteobacteria bacterium
GGTCGGGGCCATGGAAGCCTACTTCAGGGCCGGCCCCGCTCCGGGCGGGGCCTGACGGGGCTGCCGCCTCCGGCGGCCCGGCCCGGAGCGGGCTGGCCCGGCGGCGCGGGCATGACCGCCCCGGGGATGCGGACAGGTGCCGGACGGCGGCGGGAAGGTGCCGGGACGGCCCCGGGGACGGGGAAGAAATCCGGGGACGGACGGGGGGTCCTGTCCGGGGACGGGCATGCCGCGACAGGCTCCTCGGGCGGGCCTCTCCAGGCAGGCGCCTCTGGCGTGGCCTCTCTCAGGGCGGCGCCGCCGGTGCGTCCCCCGGCCGGGTGTCGCGGCCGTTCCGGCCGCCGCTCCGCCGCGCGTTGCGGGAGAGGGGCGGCGGCTCGGGGGGCGCGTTTGCCCTGAGGCGGGCGGGGATGACCGGAGCGGGCGCGTGGATGCCGGGACCAGGCCGGGAGCGGATCAGGATCCCGCGGGCCGGCCGGTCCCGGGCGTGCGCGGCGCTGTCCCAGCTGGTGGCACCGCTGCGGGCCGCGGGGGGGGGACACGATAACCTCTTGACTTGGGGATGTGGAGGGAGGAAACTGATATCTTGCAGGTCGCGGCGGGACGGGAGTTTCCGGGCTCCGCGCCCGGCCGGTTCCGGCGCGGGCGGAGGCGCCCCGGCGGTTGCGCGGCGGCCTGCGCCCCGCGCCGCTGGCGGAACCTGCAGGCGTGCCGGCCGCTCAGGGAAGGCGCGGCGGGCCGTTCCCCCCGGCCGTGCCCCTCCCGCTGTGGCGGCCCCGGCGCGGCCGCGTCCTCTGTTCCCGCCGCCGCCTTGACTAGTCCGCATCGGTTTTCCCGGTCCTCCCGCCTTGAGGCTCTTCGCCGCAGGGTTCGCCCCGCGGCTCTTCCGCCTCGTGGTTCACCGCGGCCGTACCCCCGCATGCCGCGGCCGTCCCACCGCTTGCCGCGGCCCGTCCCGCCGTTCCCCGGCCCCTCCCGCCAGTCCCCGGCTGACGGCGCGGCCTTCCGGTCCTTCCCCGAAGCGGCTGCCGATGCGGGGCGCGCGGGCGGGATCCGGAGGGAGAGGCCGGGCGGGGGGGCCGGGAAGGCAGGCGTCCGCTGATGCACGCGGGAAAGGGTGGAGCGAATTGAACGTCCCGGACTTCGCCAGGATTCTCAACCCCTCCCAGCTGGAGGCCGCCACCCACGAGGGCGGGCCGCTGCTGGTGATAGCCGGCGCGGGGAGCGGCAAGACCCGCACCCTGGTCCACCGGGTGGCATGGCTGGTCTCCCGCGGGGTCCCGCCCCGCGGCATCCTCCTGCTGACCTTCACGCGCAAGGCCGCGCGGGAGATGCTGGAGCGCTGCGAGGGGCTCGTGGGGCCCGCGGCGGGCAGGGTCTCCGGCGGGACGTTCCATTCCCTCGCGAACTCCCTCCTGCGGGCGGAGCACCGCGCGGCCGGCTTCCCGGCGGGCTTCGGGATCCTCGACCAGGACGACGCGGAGAACATGATAGGCCGCATCCGCGAGGGGTTCCCGGCCGCGAAGTCGGCCAGGGGTTACCCCAAGAAGGCCAAGATCCTCCAGGTCGTCAGCCGCGCGATCAACGAGGAGAGGACGGTCAAGGAGACGATCCACCGCTGGTTCCGGCACCTGGAGGCCTTCGCGTCGGACATAGGGATCATCGCGGAGGAGTACGCGGGGCTCAAGCGCGCCAGCGCGGTCATGGACTTCGACGATCTGCTGGTGAACCTCGCGGCGGTCATGGCGGGGGACGAGTCCGTGCGGGAGCGGATAGCCTCCCGCTTCACCCACGTGCTCGTGGACGAGTACCAGGACACCAACCCCGTCCAGGCCCGCATCGCCTGGCTGCTCGCCAGGGACCACCGCAGCGTCACGGCGGTGGGGGACGACGCCCAGTCCATCTACGGCTTCCGCGGCGCGGACTACAGGAACATCATGGAGTTCCCGCAGATCTTCGCCCCCGCCCGGATCCTGAAGCTCGAGGACAACTACCGCAGCCTGGGCGGCATCCTCCGCGTGGCCAACGGGATACTGAAGGGCGCCCCCGCGAGGTACGAGAAGGTCCTGCGCCCCGTCCGCGGCGAGGGGCCGCCCCCCGTGATGGCGCTCGTGAAGGACGCCCGGGAGGAGGCGCGCTGGGTGGGGGGGCACATCGCGGGGCTCGTGCGCGAGGGGGCCGACCCGGCGGAGATAGCGGTCCTGTTCCGCGCCGCGGCGCACTCCTTCGAGCTGGAGCTCGAGCTCGCCCGGCTCAACGTGCCCTACACCAAGTACGGCGGCAGGCGCTTCCTGGAGGCCGCCCACGTGAAGGACTTCCTCGCCTTCCTGCGCGTGGCCCACAACCCCGCCGACCTGACGAGCCTCGCGCGCGTGCTCTCGCTCCACCCCGGCATCGGGCAGAAGGGGGCCGCGGAGGCGGCCCGCTGGGCGGCGGGGGACCGGCCCCGGCTCCTCGCCTTCTCCGGCGCCCCCCTGCGCGGGCGGGCGGCCCAGGGCGCGCGCGGGCTCGCCCCCCTTCTCGCCGCCGTCTGCGGGGAGGAGGACGCGATGGGCGAGCGGCCGCGCCTGATACTCGACTATTACTCGGCGCTGATGCCCGGCCTCTATCCTGACGACCACCCGGACCGTCTCGAGGACGTGAGGGAGCTCGCGGGCATGGCCGAGAGCTCTGGCAGCCTCTCCGCGTTCCTCGCGGACGTGACCCTCGACCCCCCCAACAGCGCGTCCAGCCGGGGGGCGGGGGAGGGCCCCCGCAGCGACGTGTCGCTGTCCACCATCCACTCCGCCAAGGGGCTGGAGTGGGGCCGCGTGTTCCTGCTGTCGGCCGTGGAGGGGCGCATCCCCTCCTCCTACGCCGTGGCCCGCGAGGAGGAGATGGAGGAGGAGAGAAGGCTGTTTTACGTGGCCGTGACCCGCGCCAAGGACGAGCTCTACATCATGTGCCCGTCCGAGACCTCCGGCGGCTGGGAGGGACCCCTGAAGGCCAGGCCCACCCGTTTCCTCCGGGACGTCGGCGAGGGCGCCGTGGACGTCATCCAGTCCGGCCGCAAGGTGGCATGGTGCTCGGTCTATCCCCGGGACACGCCCGAGGCCGGGGACGGGGACGGGTCGTTCTCCGACGGCTACGGCTGGGGCCCCTCCTTCTCCGGGGACGCCCAGCTCGCCCGGACGCTCCCGCCGCCCCGCGAGCGGGAGCCCTGGCGGCCGGAGCCGGCGGGCGAGGCCGTGGCGGAGCCCGTCCAGGGCGACCGGGTGTGCCACCGGACCTTCGGGGAAGGCCTGGTCGTGAGCGTCCGGGACGGCAAGGCCATCATCGACTTCGATGCCTGCGGCAGGAAGCTCATCGTCTTCCGGCACGCCAGGCTCTACCGGCCCAGGGGGTAGGGGCGGGCCGGGGGTTCCGGCCGGGCTGACCGGCCGGCCGCGACGGCGCGGGATAAGCGTGCAGGCGGCCGGGGGGTGCGCCTGCGGCGGGGAAAGGCTTCGCCTGAGGCGGGGAAGGCTTCCCCTGCGGGGGGATCCCCACCGGGAGGGCGACCCGGAAGCTCGCGGCCAGGACGGGGCGTTGAAGGGGCCATCCTGGCCCTCGCGGAGGAAGGTCGCGGAGGGCGGGGCGTTGCCTTGAGAGCCTCTCCGCGTTATCCGAGAGCCTCTCCGCGTTCTCCGTCAGTCTCTCCCGGCGCGGCTGGCGTTTTCACGCGGACGTCCCGATTTTCACGCGGCCGCCCCCGGCAAGGCGCCGTTCCGGCGGGAACGTCTCCTCCCGGCCGGGCGGGGCGAAGCCGGTCCCCGCCTGCGGAGGGTTCCCGCCAGACGGGACAGGCAGGAGGCGGCCAGGAAGGCGAGGGCGGCCGCGCTCACGAGATTGGCCCGCCGCATCCCGGTGAAACGGACCTCGGCCTCGAGGAGGCCGCTGTCCGGGAGGCCGCGGAGAATCAGGCCGTGGAAGGGCCAGTCCTCGGTCGGGAGGAAGCCCAGGCCGGGCCGGAACTGCCAGAAGGTCCCGAGCCCGGGAGTCAGCTCCCTGCCGTCCAGGCGGGCTTTCACTTCCTGGAGGCCGGGATACCAGAGGACGTCCAGGAGGACGGCTCCGGGATCCCCCGGGAGCCGGGGGGCGCCGGAGAGATCTATCCTGAAGACCCTGTTCGCGGACGTCCCCCCGCCCCTGGCGGCCGGGACGTCGCGCCCGATCCGGTCGGCGCCGGGCGGCCAGCGGAAGTAGGCGTTGTCGCCGTAAATCAGGGTCGGATGTTCCCTGTAGATCCGGGCCTTCGAGACTTCCATCGGGACCCCCCCCGTTACCCGGAGGGCCGGTCGGCGGCGGGAAGCAGAGGTAGGGAGGCGCGAGGGTGGCGGCCGCGAGGGTGACGGCCGCGGCGGCCGCCCGGCGCGGGAGGGACGACGCGGCGCCCGGCGGGAAAGGCCCGCGAGTGCCATGGCGCCCATGGGAGCGGCGCAGAGCACGAGAATCATGATGTAGCGGTAGGAGAACTGGGCGTATGCAGCAGGGGGGAACACCGTTTCGGCCCCGCCCGGCGCGAGGACCACGGCCGCGGCGAGCGCGGCGGTCAGGAGCAGGGGGAGGGCGTGGAGCGGCCTGTGGGCGGGTCGGCCCGGGAGCCTGCGGGGGGATCCCCGGAGGAGGAGGTGCGCGTAGGCGGCGACGGAGAGGAGCAGCCACGCCCCCAGCTGGTAACGCTCCGGTTCCGTGAGGTTCTCCAGCACGGGGTCGGAGCTGGCGGGGCTAATGAGGGAGAGGAGGGAAGTGAGCAGGCCCGTGGCGGGGAACTGTCCCTGCGCCTGGAGGTAATGCTTCATCACGAGATCCCCCTGGAGGGACATGGGGGCCAGGTAGCACGCCGCGAGAAGGAAAGCGGCTACGCCTGCGGCCGCGACCCTCGCCGCCCTCCGCCCGAGTTTCCGGAGCGCCCGGCGCCCCTCCGGGCCCCCGGCCCAGAGGCAGTTGAGACCCCAGAGGGCGGCGAACAGCGAGAGGAACAGGGCCAGGAGAAAGGACGCGATGAGATGGGTGAGGGAAAGCGCCGCCAGCCCCGCGGCGGCCGGCAGGAGACGCCGGGCGGCTCCCCCGTTCGCCCCCCGCAGGAGGAGATATGCCGTCAGGGGAAGCAGAGAGAAGCCGGCGAATTCGGGCCAGGCGCCCCGCAGGACCCTGTCGCACAGGAGGTACGGGGCGGTCGTGAAAAGGAGGGCCCCCGCGGCGACCCCGGCGTCCGAGAGGGTCAGGAGCCGAGACAGCTTCCAGGCGTAGACGAAGCCGAGCGCCGTGAACAGGAGCGACGCGGCGGCGTGGCCGGCCATGGCGTCCCCCAGGGGGAGGGACAGGAGGGCCGGGATCGCGTAGGCCAGGGGGGAGTAGAACTGGTGGTAGGGGTTTCCGGCGCCGCCGGACAGGATGGGCGAGACCCTGGGGGGGAGCTGCCCTTCCAGGAGCGCGTCCCGGAAGCTCATGACGAGCACCAGGGCGTTGAACTGGTCGGGGACGGGGGAGATCCTGCGACCTCCGGAGACCGTTTCCGACCCGCAGAGGGCGAGGGCCAGTCCGAACGCCGCGAGCCAGAGGCACGCCGCGCGCCGGTACTTCCGCCGGATTCTGCCGGGGACGGGGCGGGAGGCGGCCGCTGCCGGTCCCGCCGCGGAGGGCCCAGGTGTGGGGGAGTGGTTCATGGAATCGCTCGCGGCTGTCCTCGTCGGGCTGTCCCCGTACGTCCGGCGCTTTCCACGCGTTCCCCCAGCCCCCTTCCCCCGCGCCGGGCGGGGACGGGCGGGATCCTCCGCCGGCTCCGCTGGCGGGGCATCTCCCCCGGCTGGCTTTCCTGGCCTCCGGAAGGCCGGGCCGCGCCTGAAGGGACGATCCTAGCCTCTTTTCACGGCCATTACAAACCGCGTCGCCCGCTCCCTTCCGCCTCCTCCCGCGCCAGGCGGAACCCGCGGCGCTCCTTTCAGCCGCGGGA
>JAITEZ010000302.1 GCA_031281735.1 Deltaproteobacteria bacterium
GGGGCCGCCTCGGTGGGGGCAGCGGGAGCGGGGGCCGCCTCGGCGGGGGCAGCGGGGACAGGAGCCTCTTCAGGGCTCTTCACGAGGATATTCCCGGAGGGGATGCTCCTCTGGATGGCACCGGTCACGTCTTGGACGTGCCTGCCGGAAGTGGCGTCGAACATGAACCCCGCCAGGGTCAGGAAGAGGCAGCCCAGGCCCAGGTAGAGTCCCGCGTGATGCTTGCCCTCCCTGGCGGTGTCGGAAAGCACCTTGATCTCGTAACGGAAGAAGACCGCCGCCGCCGCGAGAGGGAGGAGGACGTCGAAGAAGATCGCGGGCTCAATGAACCAGGGAAGGAGGGTGGTGAGCGCGAAGGGGCTCTGGTTAAGGTACCCGAAAGTGAAGCCCGGCCAGGGCTGGGGGATCATCCCGCCGAAATACGAGACCAGCGCGGAGAAGAGGCCGATGGCAGGGTACAGGAGCAGAAGCAGGGGGACAATCGACAGCTTGTGCTTCCTCAACCCGAAAAGCCTGAGCGAGGAGACGAGAACCGACACCCACAGCGCGGAGAGGGTGAGCGACCAGATCAGCGCGAAGGGGAGTCCCGGCAGGAGATTCAGCACCGCTCCGGGATTAGTGACCTCCGGATTGTGCAGGGACGAGACGGTGAAGGCGACCGACGTGCCCAGGAAGGCCAGGCCGGCCTTGGTGGGGATCCTGAGCCACTTGAAGAGCGGGAAGCTCAGAACGAGGAAGAGGCCCACCACGGCGACGCTCAGGCCCTCGTAGGGCCTGTCGGCCAGAATGGTGCCTATGAGCCAGAGGGCGAGGAACACCTCGTTCAGGACCAGGAGGAACAGCCAGACGAGGTCGCGGGGCGAGTAGACGTTCTCCCCGGCCTTGGCGTCCTTCGGGGCCTTGGCGTCCTTGAGCTCCTTGAGCTGCCCCTCGTCCATGTCGGCGAGATCCTGCACGGCCTGGCTCACCGGCTGACGTGCCTTTCCCTCGGAATCCCTGACCTCGGCGGCCTTGACCTCCCCGGCCCGCACCTCGGCGGCCTGGCCCGCGCCGGATTCCGCGGCCTTGGCTTCCTTGGCCCCGGCGTCCCCGGCCTTCGCCCCGCCGGTCTGGCCCGCACTCCCGTCGGCGAGAGGGCCGCCGTCCCCGGCCTTGTCTGATGCCGGAGACTCCGCCATCTCGTGGCCTGGGGACTCGGCTTTCAAGGGGCTCGGGGGCCCGGACTCAGAGGCGTTCTCCTGGTTTTCGGCTCCGGCCTCTTTCAAGGCTCCGTCTTCGGTGTCTTTCTCGCTCATATGGTTCTTCCCCTGGTTGAGGTCGCGACCCTATCTTCCCCGCCCGGGGAGCGGATCGCCTAAGTCCTCCATACAGCGGGAGGGCGCGGCGCGGCCTTTCCGGAACGCGCCCCTCCCGGCCCGTCCCCGTCCATCGCGACGGCCCCCCGCACACTTCGGGAACTGCCAGGCGGCGAGACAGAGAGATGACAATACTATCATACGCGGGAAAAACCAGACAACCTCGCGGATCCCCCGGCCGACGTTCCCCGCGCGGCCTGGGCCCGTCCTCCTTCCGGGCCCGCCGGGAACTCCCGGCGCGGCAGGGGTGCCGGGAGGCCCCGCGCCGGATCGCCATCCCCGGGGCGCGGCGCCCCTTCGGCGGATCGCGCCCGGCGCGGGCGGCGGGTCTTGCCGGGCGGTCGCCTCTCCCGCTCGCTCCAGGGACGGGGGCGTCCGCTTCCGGGCCCGGCCCCGCAGGGAGAGGCGCAGCCCCGCCCCGCAGGCCAGATTGCGCGATCCCGGACGGGGCGGTTTTCGCGCCGTCCTCCGGCCCGGGCCCCCCTGCCGCTTCCCGGCCCTGCCAGGGCCGGCTCCCGGAGCCCTGTGCTATAATCTTCCCCAAACATCCCGCCCCCCGTCTGCCGCACACGGTCGCGCGCGCCTGCCCCGGCCCCCCAAGCACGGCCGAGGCGTCACTCACAAGGAAAGATTCCGTTCCATGGCTGACGAGACGCAACACATCTTCAGGATCACCCGCGCCTACCGCAACATCGGCCGCATCACCGAGGTCATGACGGTACTCTTCAAGTTCGGGTTCGGGGATCTCGCGATAGACGTGGGGCTCAAGGGAATCGTGAGCCGGGTGCGCAAGATGGCGGGGCTCCAGCCCGCCGCCGCCACATCCTCCAGGCCCCGCCGGCTCAGGATGGCCCTGGAGGAGCTGGGGCTCGTCTTCATCAAGCTGGGTCAGTACCTCTCCACCCGCCGGGACTTCATGCCTCCCTCCTACGTCGAGGAGCTCTCGCTCCTCCAGGACCGGGTGCCCCCCATCCCCCCGGACGAGGTGAAGAAGATACTATCCTTCAGCCTCGGCGCCGAGGCCTTCCGCGAGGTGGCGGAGACCCCGCTCGCCGCGGCCTCGGTGGGCCAGGTGCACGCCGCCGTGCTCCCGGACGGCTTCGAGGCGGTGGTGAAGGTGCGCCGCCCGGGCCTCGAGCGCCAGGTGGCCACGGATCTCGACATCCTCATGCAGCTGGCCGTACAGGCGGAAAAGAGGCTGCCCGCCCTCAAGATCGTGAGGCCCACCGAGGTGGCGGCCGAGTTCGGGAGGAGCCTGCTGGACGAGCTCAACTTCCGCGCCGAGGCCGCGAGCATCCAGCGCTTCGGGGCCCTGTACGCCTCCCGCGCAGACGTGAAGATCCCGGCCCTGATCCCGGCCCTCTGCACCGAGAACACCATTGTCATGGAGAGGATCTCCGGCGTGCGCCTCGACGACGTCGAGGGCCTGGCACGGGCGGGCATCGACCGCCCGGCGCTCGCTCGCCTCACCGCCCGGACGGCTCTCGAGCAGATGATGCTCTTCGGCTTCTTCCACGCGGATCCCCATCCCGGGAACCTCTACGCCCAGCCGGGGACCGACGGGCCCGTCCTGGCCTTCATGGACTTCGGCCTCACGGGGAGGCTCACCCGGGGGACCCGCGACGAGCTCCTCCGCCTGGCCCGGGGCGCCGTGAGGATGGACGCCGGGGCCTGCGCACGGGCGGTGATCCGGATAGCCGGGAGTTCGGGGGGATCCGACCGGGACCGCCTGGAGCTAGATCTCTCGGCCCTGCTGGAGAACCACCTGCACAAGACCCTCAAGGAGGTGAACCTCAACGCCTGCCTCCGGGACGTCGTCGACATCATGCACCAGCACCAGCTCCAGACCCCGCAGGATCTGCTGCTCCTCGCCAAGGCGCTCATCCAGTTCGAGAACCTCGGCGCGGGCCTGGACCGCGACTTCAACATACTGGACGAGGCCCGGCCGGTGGTGCTCTCAATATACCGCCAGCGCTACTCCCCCTCGCGTTTCCTGCGGGAGATGGCGGGACGCGGCGACGACGCCCTCCACGCCGCCATGACCCTCCCCAAGGATCTCCGCCCCTTCTTCGACATGCTCAAGAGCGGCCGCTTCCGCTCAGAGATGGAGATCAAGAACCTCGGAACCATCGAGGCGGCCGTGCGCAACGCGGCCTTCCGCCTGGCCATCGCCATGGTGCTCTCCAGCCTCATCCTGGGTTCCGCCCTCATCTTCGCCGCCAACCAGCCGCCCTACTGGCGGGGCTTCCCCCTGATCGGCCTTCTCTGCCTCGGGGCGGCCCTGATCACCCTGGTCTTCCTCCTGGCGACCCTGCACGGTAAGAAAGCCGCGCCATGAAGGGCGCGCCCCGCCCGGGAGCCCGCCGGGCATGGCTTCCGGGCAGCCGGGGAAACGCCGCGGGTGACCGGGTGAGTCGCGGCCCGACCTTATCCTGTGTCTCCCACTGACGGAACGGGCTGCCGCCCTCCCCGCCGCCTTCTGATCCGTCAGGCCCCCGGATGCCGCTTCACCCGGCACGGGAACCCCGGGCCCCCGGACCCGGTGCGCACGCCGCAGCCCCCCGCCCCGCGTCCGCCGCCGGCTTCGCCCGCTACGCCCCCTCCCACGCGTCCCGCGGCCCGCCCCCGCACTGACCCCTGCGGCCAACCCCTTACCCGCTCGCCTTCCCCGCCCCCTTCCGCCGCCTCCCAAGCCTGTCAGCCCCCGCGCCCCACTCCGCTCATCCAGATCCTCGCCATGCCAATCCCCTCCCCCCGCGCGACGCCTCCTGGCAGATCGCCCTCCCCTGCCCCCGCGCGGCCGCCCCGTGCTGTCCCGAGACCAGCCCTGGCCCACCTGCTAGGCTTGCCACCCTTGTCCCTCACCCCTTGATCCCCGCCCTGGCGCCCCCCTGCGGCCTCTCACCTCCAGCAGCCGCCCGAACCCCGCGCAACGCGTCCTGGCAATCCCCTATCCCTTGCTCCCTGATCGCCGACCCGCCCCTCCACCGGATCCCCCGCGGACCGCCTCAGCCCTGCCTGCGGCGCAGAATCTTGTTTTCCGGCACCCAGGTCTGTGCTACAATCTCACACCGGGCCGCAGTCAATAAATATCATTGCCTAGCAACCGGACCACCTTCCCGCGTATCCGGGCACATGTCGGCCTGTCCCAGCGTCAATAGACCGACCCGCGGCGTCAAAGACGCCTCACGCCTGTCACGCCGGCACGGCCGGTCCTCCCGCGGCGGGGCGTTTCGCGCCACCTCCGCACAAGCCACCCGCGCCCCGGGGCCCCGAGGGCCCCCTGGCGCGGCCCCCGCCGGGCGGAGCACCCGACCGGCACCAGCCAGCACACGACACAAGCCATAACACGAGAGGTTCCTTCACATGCCTTCCACCGATCCCAAGGTCGTTGACGACCTCAAGTCCGCCTTCGCAGGCGAGTCCCAGGCCAACCGCAAGTACCTCGCCTACGCCGCCAAGGCCGAGCAGGAGAAGCTCCCCTACGCCGCCAAGATCTTCCGCGCCGCGGCCGAGGCCGAGACCATCCACGCCCACAGCCACCTGAGGCTCCTCGCGGGCGTCAAGTCCACCGCCGAGAACCTCAAGGACGCCATCGCCGGCGAGACCTACGAGTTCACCAAGATGTACCCCGAGATGCTGGAGGACGCCAAGGCCGCCAAGGACTCCGCCGCCATCTCCGGCTTCCACCTGGCCAACGAGGCCGAGAAGATCCACGCCGAGCTCTTCGAGAAGGCCCTCGCCAATCCCGGCCAGACCCCCCCCAGGGTCTTCGTCTGCAAGGTCTGCGGCCACGTGGCCGAGGGCGAGGCCCCCGAGAGCTGCCCCCTCTGCAACGCCAAGCGCCAGGCCTATATCGAGGTCCAGTAGCCGTGATGCCGAGTCCCGGTGCCCGTGCCGCCGTACTGATCCCTCACCGGTCTGCGGCTTGCCGGGCCGGCCTGCGTGACCCGGGGCCTCCCGGCGGGATCCGGATCCCCTGACAGGCCGGGCCGGTTCGCCATCCCCCCCCGGCTTCCGCGACCCCTCCGGACGCGGAAGCCGGGGTTTTTCTCTTCACGGGCCCTCTCTCGCCGCACGGGCCCGTCCCCGCCGCTCCCCAGTCATGCAACTATGAATCAATAGTTGTGGATAGCCGGTACCCGCACGCCCGTCCGCCCCGTATCCCTAACCGGCGATTATCACAGCTTAAAATAATATCATTCCCCTCCCCTTCTCCTTTCTCTCCCTTCACCGCACGAACGGTTGTTCAGCCAAAGCCTTTTCCCTCCCCCGAACTGAGCCGTGACCGGTTCAGGCCCCTCTTTTTTTTTCATCCTTTCAAGTGCCCGTTTTCATGTATGAAATCTTTCCAGCTGCGCCGCAAAAGCGATTCCCCCCCTTTTTTTCGCTTCACTTCCCCTTGCCAGGGTTCCCTCCTTCTGCTAATCTCCCGAATATGATCGTTCGTTCGTTGTGACCCTTCGGGTACCCCTTCCGGGAGACACGAACTCGGACAGGAACCTCCGGACGGACCGCCGCACGCTCTTTCCGCTTGTCATTTCCCTTCCCCTGCCTTAAGATTTCCTGGTAATGTTCTGCGCCCTGCCCGGTCGCGGAACCTTCTCGCGATGCCTTCCCAGGCCGCCAGGCCCCCCGGCCCCAGCAGAGACTTTTCACGGCGAGAGCGCCCCGGCTGGGGCCCCCCCGCCGCACCTACACAGAAGAACCCATTGCCTTCACGCGCAGGCACAGGCCCGTGCCCTCGCGAACCCGCCTGGCGGCGGGCCCGCGGAAAACCTGCCCCTTCCACGTCGAGACTGGCATTACGGTTCATTCGGCCGCAGGCCCACCCCCCCAGGCGGACGCGCCCCCGCCGCCGGGCCAGTCGCCGAGCCTCCACAGCAGACGGCCCAGGCCGCGATCATCGCGGAGCAGCCCCCCTTCCCAGGTGCCGGGGTCTAAGGGCGGGCCAAGCGGCGTTTACTTGGAGGAAGACAAGGGCATGGCGGCTAACGAACATTTGTTTCTACTGCCGTCATTTCCCCCCGGGATCCCCGCCTACGGGTGTCCCGGGAAGCACCGGGGATCCGTCCGCGCCGGGTCCCGAAAGCGGTGAACCTCATGAAGCCCAAATCCAAGATCCACATCGATGCCGTGGAAACCATGCCCAGCAGGCACCTGGTCGGGTACTGCGCCATTCTCAACGACAAGGCGGTGGAGGATTACTACGAGAAGCTCTGGCTCAACTTCATTGACAGGATACGCAAGATACCCTGCCTGGCCGAACGCGAGCTCTACGGGGTATGCACGAACCTGCAGGGCAACAGCTTCTTCGAGTACTGGACCACGGTGGAGTCCTCTCCGGACGATCAGCTCCCCAGCGATCTGGTGACTCTCCCCCTGGACGGCGGGACCTACGGGTCCCGCATCGGCCGCCCGGAGATAAGCCTCCCCTCCATCTACAGCCGCGCGAACTCCACCTGGGACGCGCCCAGGAACTTCACCCTCGAGTGGAAGCTCCCGTTCTACGAGGTGTACCGGCCCAACTGGTTCCAGCGCCGGTCCCTGAAGATCTGCGTCCCCCTGCATTACTCCCTCAACTCGGTCTACCACCAGATCTACCCGCAGGAGAAGAAGCCGGAGTCCGAGTGAGATCCCGCAGGCCGCCGCCGGCGCCCCCGCCGGGAGGGCCCCGCCCACCCGGGGCTCCTCCTACCCCTCACGGGGCCCGGCGGAGGCCAGGCCGCCGCCCCCCGCGGCCGCGCGCGGCGGGAGCCGGCCGCTGCGGGGAGCTTCCGCACCCGGCGCCGCCCGGCGTCCCGCCCTCAAGCCCGGCCCGGCCGGGCTCCCGCAACACCGTCGCGACCCCGGTCGACCGCCCCCTTCCGGCTTCCCCCCGGCCGTCCCCGCCACGTCCCGACCGACTTTCCGCCATCCCCCTTTCAACTGCATGGCCAGCCGCCCGGAGGCGCCCGGACTCACGGGCGCCCGGCCCCGGATCGCCCGCCGCGGAACCCCCGTCGAGACCCCGCCCCGGGCTTACGTCCCTGCACCCCCTCGTATATAATCCGCGCCGTCCGCGTCCGCCGCGGATCCCCGACCGCCCCGCCGCCGTCCCGCCCTGCGCCGGCCATCGCACGCCCGGATCCGGAAGCCACCCGGCCGCCGGACGCGCCCTCCGCGCCCCGCCCCGCCGGCCGGCAGGCCCCCCTGCCCTCCAGGCCCTCCGCGCCCCCTCGAGCCGTCGCCCATCACGGGCCCCGCCGATCCGGCGGGAGCCCCCGGGCCCTCCGCCCGCGCCTTTCGGCGGCGGGGCCCGCCGCGGCCGCCGGCGACCGCCCCACGGCGCAACCCCCCGATCCGCAGTCCAGGATCCAGTCCTCCCAAGGTCCTCCAGATGAGCGAGAAGAAACCCGTCGAATTCAACGTTTTCGGTAAGTCCCAGGTCCTCCCCATCCGCCCGGAGAGCTCCAAGACCAAGGACGTCATCATGCTCGAGTCCACCATCCTCTTCGCCAAGAGGGGCTACGAGGCGGTCTCCATCCGGGACATCGCGGCGGCCATCAAGATGAAGCCCTCGTCGCTGTACAACCACTTCAGCGGCAAGGAGGCCCTCTTCGAGGCGGTCCTCAACCACGCCGAGGACCTCTACCTCCTGTACTTCAAGTACCTGGAGGAGATGCTCTCCCGGGCCCAGACGCTCTCCGAGGTCCTGGACATCCTGAACCGCGAGCCGGCCAAGATGTCCAACGATTTCACCTGTTACGCCTTCTCCCTCATCCTCACCGAGCAGTTCCGTGACCGCCACTGCGCGAAGATCCTGAACGAGACCTTCCTCGACTACAGCACCAGCTTCATGAAGCAGGTCCTCGACCGCTGCATCGAGAAGGGCCTGGCCTTCCCCTTCGACACCCACACGGTGGCCAGCCTGCTCATGCACTCCACCCTCATCTGCATCAACCTGAGGGTCCACGAGTACCTGGACCACCGCCCCCCCATCGACTTCGAGGCGCACTTCCGGGGCATCAAGCACATGATCATGTCCCTCGCTGGCCTCGAGGGCCCCGGGCTCCAGCAGCAGCCACCGCCGCCCGCCCCCGGCGAGCCCGCGCCGGAGGGGGACGACCGCTCCCGGCCGAGGCGCAAGCCCCGCGACCAGGAGCCCTGACCCGGAGGCCTGGATCACCGCCCGCCGTGCGGCCGCCGCGTCAGGGCCGCGACGGCCCCGGCGCCGAGATACCTTAGCGCCCCTTCCGACAGCAGGTACCGGCTGCCCGCAGTCCAGCCCCCCCCGCCCGCCTCGCCCTACTCCGCCTTGCCTGCCGCCCCGTTCCTCCCTCGTCGTCCCCCGCCTTGCTTGCCGCCCCGCCCCTCCCTCGTCGTCCCCAACCTTGCTTGCCGTCCCGCGCCGGCCTTCCGCCCCCGCCTCCCTTGCCTTCAACCGTTGGCCTTTTGGCCCCCGGCTCCCCCGCCTTCGGGACGGCCGCCGCGCCGGCCTCGCCAGCCTCGCTTCCCGCCCCGGAGGGCCGCCAGCCCGCGCCGTCCGGAGCGGTTTTTCATTCGCATACCGGGCCGCTTCTGTTATAGACTGTGCCAACCACGCGCCGCCGCGACTTCCCGCCCTCCCTGGCGGCTGCCCCGCGGCCCCGGAAACGGCGCCTCACACGGAGGTCTCACACCAATGACAGACAGCCTGTTCGAGTTCCAGCGGATGAACCGCCTCCCCCCCTATGTCTTCGCCACCGTGAACGAGTTCAAGATGGCGGCGAGGCGGGCGGGCTCCGACATCGTGGATCTGGGCATGGGCAACCCCGATCTGGGCACCCCCCCGCATATCGTGGACAAGCTGGTCGAGGCCGCGCGCAAGGACACCAACCACCGCTACTCGGCGTCCAAGGGCATCACCAAGCTCAGGCACGCCATAGCGTCCTGGTACGAGAGGCGCTTCGGGGTGGCGCTGGACCCCGACACCGAGACCGTGGCCACCCTGGGCGCCAAGGAGGGCCTGGCCCACCTGACCCTGGCCACCATCACGCCGGGCGAGGTGGTGCTCGCCCCCGATCCCACCTACCCCATCCATTCCTACGCGGCCATCATAGCGGGCGGCGATCTGCGGAGCGTCCCCATAGCCCCGGACCGGGACTTCTTCGCGGACCTGCAGATAGCCGTCCGCCAGACCTGGCCCCGGCCGAGGATGCTCGTCATCTCGTTCCCGCACAACCCGACGGGGGCGACGGTCGAGCTGCCCTTCTTCGAGGAGCTGGTGGCCTTCTGCTCCGAGCACAAGATACTCATCGTCCACGATCTGGCCTACGCGGACCTCTGCTTCGACGGCTACCAGGCGCCCAGCATCCTCCAGGCCCCGGGCGCCAGGGAGATAGCGGTCGAGGCGTTCTCGCTCTCCAAGAGCTACGCCATGGCCGGCTGGCGCGTGGGCTTCGTCTGCGGGAACCGCAAGATGGTGGCGGCCCTCACCCGCATCAAGAGCTACCTGGACTACGGCGCCTTCCAGCCCATACAGATCGCCGCCATCATCGCCCTGAACGGCCCCCAGGACTGCGTCGAGGAGATCCGCCGCACCTACCTCGAACGCCGGGACGTGCTGGTGGACGGGCTTCTCAAGGCCGGCTGGGCCGTCCAGCCGCCCAAGGGGGGCATGTTCCTCTGGGCGCGGATCCCCGAGGAGTTCCAGGGGCTGGGATCGGTCGAGTTCGCGAAGATGCTCATCGCGCGGGCCAACGTGGTGGTGTCCCCCGGCCTGGGTTTCGGGAGCGGCGGCGAGGGCTTCGTCCGTTTCGCCCTGGTGGAGAACGTCCAGCGGATCAAGCAGGCCACCCGCGGCATCAGGAAGGCCCTGAGCCTCCCCGCCGAGGCCGACTCCAGCCAGGCACCCAGGCCGCCCCGCAGGCGCCCCGCGGCCCGGGCCGCCGCCAAGCCCGCGCAGGACGCCGCGGGCCGCGGGCAGGAGGCCGCAGCCGCGCAGGAGTCCGCCGGCAGCGGGGCGGAACCCCCCTCCCCCGGGGCCGGCTCCGAGACCGGCTATGCCGCCGGGTCCCGCTAGCCGCCCTGAACCCCGCAGGGCCTGAGGGCCGGGATCCCGGCCCTGCCGCGCGCGTTTCTTCTCCCGGGCGGGGCCGCTTTTCCGGGCGTGACCCTGGGATCCCGCCCGGAAGGGGAATCCTGGATCCGGAAGGGCGCTTTCCGGCCGCCGGCGCGGCTCAGGTTCCCGGATCCCGGCCTTTCGCGCCCGAGCCCCGGTCTTTCGCCTCAGTCCCGGCACCCATCAGGGGGAACTGGATCCCGAAGGGCGCTTTCCGGCCTCGGGCGCGGCTCAGGATCCCGGATCCCGGCCTTTCGCGCCGGAACCCCGGCCCTTCCCCGCCCCAGTCCCGGCGCCCATCTCCCGGGCCGCCGCCCCGCCTCCCGGTGCAGGCCGCCCGCGAGACGGCCAGCCCTGCCGCGAGGGGGATCCGGCGCCGGGCCGCGGGATGCCCGCGGCTCAGCCCGCCGCCGCGCCCGACTCCTGCATGGCGGCGGCGTCGTTGCGATACTCGTTCAGCTTGTTGCGCAGCGTGCGTACGCTGATGCCCAGGAGCCTGGCGGCGTGGGTGCGGTTGCCCATGGTCTCGTCCAGCGCCCTGCCGATCAGCCGCCTCTCCATCTGCTCGATGGTCATGACCGGGAGCGCCGCGCCGCCGCCCCCGAAGAGCCCCGCGTCCGGGGGGCTGACGGGAGGGGACTGGGCCCCGCGGGCGGCGTCCCCGGCCCCGGCCGGGCCGCCCTCGCCCTCCCCCGCCGGCACGGCCGCGGTCTCCCCCTTCCCGGTGGCGGCCCCGCCGCCGGGGGCGCAATCCTCGGCTCCCGCACCCGCGCAGGCATCCGCCCCGCCCGCGGGCGCCGCGGGTTCCCAAGCGGGCCCGAGGGCCGGGGGCGCGGGGGGGTCCCCGGCCTGCCGGGCGAGGGGCCGCTCGGCCGGCAGGCTGTTCTTCTCGAGGGCCGCCAGGAAGCCCGCCTCGTCCATGAAGATGTCCTGGGCCTCCACGGTGTCCCCCGCGGTCATCAGCACCGCCCGGGCGACTGTGTTCTCCAGCTCGCGGATGTTGCCGGGCCAGTCGTGGGCGAGGAGGGCCGCGCGGGCCTCCTCCGAGAAGCCCCTGACCGCACGGCCGTTCTGGAGGGCGTACTTGGCGAGGAAGTGATCGGAGAGGGGGGGGATGTCCTCGCGGCGCTCCCTCAGGCTGGGGATGAAGAAGGGCATGACGTTCAGGCGGTAGTAGAGGTCCGCGCGGAACCTCCCCTCGTCCACCCAGTCCTTGAGCCTGCGGTTGGTGGTGGCTATCACGCGCACGTCCACCCTGTGGGGCCCCTTGCCGCCCACGGGATCGATCTCCCCCTCCTGGAGGGCCCGCAGGAGCTTGGCCTGCAGGGACACGTCCATCTCGCTCACCTCGTCCAGGAGGAGGGTGCCCCCGGAGGCGAGATCGAACTTGCCCGCCTTGCGGTTCAAGGCCCCCGTGAAGGCGCCCTTCTCGTGGCCGAAGAGCTCGCTCTCGAGGAGGCTCTCGGGGAGCCCCGCGCAGTTTACCGCAACGAAGGGGCCGGGGGCCCGCGGCGACATCCGGTGGATGTAGCGGGCCAGGAGCTCCTTGCCGGTGCCGGACTCCCCCTGGAGGAGCACGGTGGCGCCGGAACCCGCGAGGTTCCGGGCGAGGGCCAGGAGCCTGTTCATGACGAGGCTCTCGCAGACGATGGGCCGCTCCCCGGCCGGGCCGGGGCCCTCCGCCTGGCGCGCCCCCTCCCGCGACTCAGCGGCCTCCCGCTCGCCCCTCTCCGCCCGCGCGAACGCCCGGGCCGCGGCCGCCTCCACCGCCTCGGCGGGGAAGGGCTTGGCGAGGTAGTCGAAGGCGCCCTCCCGCATGGCGCCCACGGCCTCCTCGACCCCGCCGCCGTCGGCCATCACGACCACCGGGAGCCCCGGCCGCAGGCGCCTGAGCTCCCCCAGGACCGCGATGCCCCCCGCCTTCCCCAGCCGCAGGTCCAGGATCGCCAGATCGAAGGCCCGGGACCGGGCCCGGGAGAGGGCCTCCTCCCCGTCCTCCGCCAGCTCCACCGCGTAGCCGAGCCGGGTGAGGGCCGTGAAGAGAGCCGAGCGCATGCTGCGGTCGGAGTCCGCCGCCAGTATAGATTTAGCCCGCATTTCCTTAACCTCTCGCCTTTCCGTCTTTCTTCCCCGTCTGCCCCGCCCGCCGGGCGCCGGGCCTCCCCGTCCGCGCCCTGCCGGCCCCGCCGCGCATCCCGGCAGCCGTGAGGCCCCCGGCGCGCCGGCCCCTAATTCAGGTTGCCGGTACCCCCCTCGCCTGGGAAGCAGGGGAGCACCACCTTCACCCGCGCGCCCGCGGACTCGCCTGCGCCGAAGACGATGCGCCCCTGGTGGGCCTCCACGATCCTGCGGCTCACGGGCAGCCCCAGCCCCAGAGTCTGGCTCTTGGTCGTGTAGAAGGGGTTGAAGATCCCCTTCATGTCGCTGAGGGGGACGCCGGGCCCGCTGTCGGTGAAGACCACCTCGCACTCCCCCGAGCGGTTCCTCTCCACGCGCACGACGAGCCTGCCGCCGCCCGGCATGGCCTCGACCGCGTTCAGGAGCAGGTTCAGGAAGGTCTGGACCATGAGCCCCCGGTCGCACTCGACCGTCATGTCCAGCTGCTCGACCAGGACCCCCACCCCCCTGGACTTGAAGAGCCCGTTCAGGGCCTCCAGGGCCTCGTCCACCAGGGCGGAGACGTTCCAGCTGCGGGGATCCAAGGAGAGCGGGCGGGTCATGGACTCCAGGGAGGTGAGATACTCGTTCACCTCCCGCACCGAGTAGCGGATCTCGTCCAGGATGGCGGAGAGCCCTCCCTCGCCCGCCTCGTCCAGCTCCTCGCCCAGGATAGAGGCGTAAAGCTCTATCCCCGCGAGGGGGCCCCGGACGGTGCGGCTCACCTCGCCCGCTAGCGCCATGGAGTCCCCGAACGCCTGCCGCCGCGCGAGGCCCTGGGCGTCCTGGCCGCCGCCGGGGACGGAGGCCGACTCGGAGGCCCCGGCCGCGAGGATGAGGCCGCCCGGCCTCCCCGGGGTGAGGTGCTTGAGGATGAAGGGCCGGTCCCGCGTCCCGTCCTCGGAAGGCACGGCGACCTCCCGCCCGCGGCTGTAGGCCTCGAGCCGGGCCCCCCCCCGCACGAGGGGGTGGAGGCGCTCCGGGAGGAAGCCCCCCTCGAGGCCCTCCAGGCCGAGAAGCGAGGAGGCCTCGCGGTTGGCCCAGACGAGCCGCCCGTCGGGCCGGTATACCAGTATCGGCGAGTCCAGCTCGTCGAAGAGGTTCATCCAGAACTCGGGGCCCCACTCCAGGGCCGCCCAGGCGTCCTGGCCCGGGGGGGCGATGGCGGGGCTCTTGTCGGTGTCCGTCAGGTGCATGTCGTGTCTCCTCCAGCGGAAGGCTGTCTCACGCCTCCCGGATATGCAAGCCATGTGCCTTTAAAAAAATCTCATGATTTCAGGAAGTTATCCACAGCTAGTCAAAACCTTGACATCCCGGAAGCCTGCCGGCCCCCTTGCGGCGCCCGGGGGGGCCGCCCCCGGGGAGCCCTGAGGCGGCCCCCCGCGGAGGGGAAGCGGGCGCGCGCCCTTCGCCACCTCAGTCCGGCGCGTGAGGATGCCCGAGCGCAGCCGTCCCCGCACCGGGCGGGGACGGCGGCTCCGGCTGGCCGGGATCTCCGGAGGGGCAAGCGGCCCGGGCCGGCCCTTCCGGCGGGCCGGCGGCCGGCGGCCGGCGTGGCCGCAGGGCCCTGAGGGACGCCCGGAAACCGGAAGACCGGCGGGGCCGCGCTGATCGTCCCGCCCGCGCAACCCCGCCGCGGGCGCCGCCCGGTGCGGCAGGCTCGGCCATACGGCTCCAACGGGCGGGGGTTCCCTGAACTGCGGCGGAGCGGGAGACACCCCTGCACGATCTGTAAAGGGCATCCCCCGGACGATCCGGGGACGGAGGCCGCCCGATGATCCATGGCGGGCGGTTGCCTGCGTGGCGGTCGCGGAGCCGCAGGGGAAGACCCGAAACGCGCCGCCCCCCGGAGGGGCCGGCGGCCCGTGCGGAGCCGGTGCTGCCGGCCCGGCACCCGGGCCCTTTGGCGAGGACGGCGGCGGGGAAGCCCGGCGGGGCCGACGGCCGCGTGCGCCGGGAGACGGCGGATGCCGGGCGGCGGCCGCCTCCCATCGGGCAGGGCGGGGAGGCGCGGCGGGATCCACGGCGGCGCTTGCCCTGAAAGGCGACTGTGGAGGGACTTGCGGGAAAAACCTTCCCGCCGGCTCCACATAGAAAATACCGTGCCGCCTAAACCGGCAAAGGGCGCCGGGATCTTCCGCGGCCGCCCAGGATGGCTTGAAGCCCTGCGCGACGGTCCCCTGAGGAACGCCTCCAGCCTGCCAGAAAGCCCGTCTCGCCCGGATGCGGCGCCCCCCGGGAAAATTGGCCCGGAATACGCTATCCCCTCCCGCCGGAGGGCGCGGTCCCGCCAGGCCGCGCCGCCCATGACAGTCGCGCCGGGCGGCGGCCCCGCCGACGCGCGCGGCGCGGCGCCCCGGGGGCCATACGGCCCCCGGGGCCGCCGACCGCGGGATCACCCGGCCCGGCGGCCCCGCCCGGGCGGCACGGCAAGAACCGCCGCCGGGCCTTGGCCCCCGAATTGCTATCCCCCGGTACGGAGGCGGAGGAGACGATGTTCGTAGGACCCTACCCATACCATTCAGGCAACACCTACCTGGGCATGATGGCCCAGGAGGAGCGCATGAACCTCGCTTCCAACAACATGGCCAACGTGAACACGGCCGGCTACAAGAAGGACGTGCCCATCTTCGAAGGCTACCTGGTCAAGCAGTCCAAGACCTACTTCGGCCAGGGGCCCTTCAAGCTCACGGAGAACGACCTGGACCTGGCCCTGAACGGCCCCGGCTTCTTCCAGATACAGACCCCCAACGGCACGCGCTACTCCCGCAACGGCACCTTCAGCGTCAACTCCGAGGGGCAGATCGTGACCGCGGACGGCTACGAGCTGGCGGGCGCGGGCGTCGTGCCGCCGGGATCCCTGAAGGTGATAGTCGAGCGGGGGGGGCGGGTGCAGGCCGTTAACGAGGATCTGGTGAGCGAGGTCATCGGCCAGATAGAGCTCGTGGAGTTCGAGGATCCCAACATGCTCATCAAGGAGGGCTACGACTTCTTCGTGCCCAAGAGCCCGGACTTCGTCCCCGAACCCGCCGCCCAGACCACCGTGGAGCAGGGCTTCCTGGAGATGTCCAACGTCAACCCGGTGAGCGAGTCGGTGGAGCTAATCGACATCTACCGCGTCTACGAGGCCCTCCAGAAGATAGTGCACACCAAGCAGGAGATGGACCAGAAGGCCGTGGGCGAGCTGGGCAAGCTGACCTAGCCCGCCGGGCCGGCCTTGAGGGGGCCCGGGGGCCGGGGGGATCCCCGCGGCCCGCGCGCGATCCCGCCGCCCCGGCCGGGTGCCGGCGGAAGGCAGGCGCGGCAGACGCCGACGTCGTCGGAGAAGAGAACGGAGAGCACCCGCCATGATGCGCTCGCTTTACACGGCGGCCACAGGCATGATCGCCCAGCAGACCCACCTGGACGTCATCGCCCACAACCTGGCCAACGTCAACACCACAGGCTTCAAGAAGAACCGGGCCGAGTTCCAGGACCTCATCTACCAGACCCACAAGTTCGCGGGGACGGAGACGATAGGCGGCCAGCAGATCCCCGTGGGCGTCCAGGTCGGCCTCGGCACCAAGGTCAACACCACGGCCAAGATCCACACCCAGGGCGACTACGTGAAGACCGACAGCCCCCTGGACATAGCCATCGAGGGCGAGGGCTATTTCCGGGTGCTCCAGAACGGCGAGCTGTACTACACGCGGGACGGGGCCTTCAAGCTCAACAGCGACGGCGTGATAGTCACGCAGGACGGCAACCCCATGGACCCGGAGTTCGTGGTCCCGCAGGAGGCGGTCCACATCGCCATAGACCGCTTCGGCTTCATCTCCGCCATGGACTCGCGCCAGAACATCCTGGCCGAGGGCCGCATCATCACCTCGCGCTTCGTCAACCCCCCGGGCCTCTTCGCCATGGGTTATAATATCTACGAGCCCACCGAGGCCTCCGGCCCCGCCATCGACGGCAACCCCGGCGAGGAGTCCTTCGGCACCATCGCCCACGGCTTCCTGGAGCTCTCCAACGTGGAGGTGGTGATGGAGATGGTCGAGATGATCACCGCCCAGAGGGCCTACGAAATGAACTCCAAGGCCATCACCACCTCGGACGAGATGCTGGCCATCGCCAACAACCTCAAGAGGTAGCGCCGCTTTGGGGTTGTCCCGGAGGGGAGCATGACCCCAGCAGCGAGCTGCCGCCCCGTCCCCGAGAGAAACGCCCCGCCGGCGGCAGCCACCGCTCCCGCGGGCCGGGCGGCGCCCGCGCCCGCCGTTTCCGCCCTGCCGGACTCCGCCTCCGCGGCCCACCCGTCCCCCGCCTCCCCCGCCCTGCCGCCCTCCCTCCCCGCAGGCCTGCCGACGCCCGCCGCGCGGCCGTCCCCTCCGCCTGCGACACGGGAGCCGCATACGCCCTCCGGCAGCCCCCCGGGGCCGCCGCCGGCCCCGGGCCTCCCGGAGGGAGACGCCCGCCCCGCCCGGGCCCCCGGATACCCCGCCAGGCGCGGGGCATCCGGAAGGCCCCCCGCGGCATGGCGGGCTTTTCCCGCCGCCCGCCCCCCCCGTCCCGCGCCGGCCCCGCCGCAGATCCGCGCCCGGGCCGCGGAGCGGGCCCTGCCGCAGGCTCCCGCCCTCGCCCTGGCGGCCTTCCTGGCGGCCTTCCTGGCGGCGGCCGCCTCCCCCCCGCCGCTTCACGCGGGCGTCCAGGTGGTGGTGCCGGCCGACAACACGGTGACCGGCCCCAGGATCCTCCTGGGCGACATAGCGAACGTGGCCCCCGACTCCGGATCGGACGGGGACAGGGAACTGGCCTCCCTCCTGGAGGCGATCGATCTGGGCCCCGCCCCCGCGCCGGGCCAGACACTCACGCTCAGGCGCCAGCAGCTGGAGCGGATGCTCCTCGATTCCGGGGCGCCCGTGCGGGACGCCCGGTGGGTGATCCCCGGCTCCGTCACCCTGACCGGCGCGGGCAACGCCCCGGACCGGGATCTCCTCAGACGGATCGTGATCGAGCACCTGGAGCGCTCGGAGCCCTGGGCCTCAGGCCGCTGGGAGATCCTGAGCGTCACCTCGCCCTCCCCCCCGGCCCTGCCCGAGGGCAAGGTGGAGTGGCGCTTCAGCCCCCAGCCCTCCTCCAACCCCAACTACCTCACGGGCACCGTCTACTTCACGGCGGACGGCCGCGAGGCCGGGCGCGTGCGCGTGACCGCCCAGATCGAGCTCCAGGTCCCGGCACTGGTGGCGGCCCGGGACCTTCCCCGCGGCCACGTCCTGGCCGAGGAGGATCTCGCGGAGAGCTACGCGCCCTTCGCGCGCGCCAGGGGGGCCCTCACCGAGGCCTCCCAGGCGGCCGGGCAGACCCTCAAGACCTCCGTGCGGGCGGGCTCGCCCGTCCGCGACCGGGATCTCGTGCGCACCGCCATGGTCGCCAAGGGCGAGACCGTGACCATCGTCGCCCAGTCGGGGGGGCTCCGGGTGACCGCCCTGGGCCAGGCCAGGGAGGACGGCGCCCTGGGCCAGACCATCTCCGTCATGAACCAGGACAGCAAGAAGACCATCTCGGCCAAGGTGATAGGGCCCGGACAGGTGGAAGTGGTGTTCTGACCGCTTCCGTCCTACGCGGCGCACCCCTGCCGTCTTAGCGGCGCCGGAGGGACGCGTGCGCCTCGCCCACGGCTCGTGTCCGGCGACGCCCGCGCGTGCACGGGCGCCAGGCCGTCCCGGGGCGGTGCCCCGTCCCGCGGGACGCCGACGGCCGGCGCTTACCTTCCGCCGGTTAAGCCACCCTGGCGCACGCCTTGCGGTATCCGCCCACGATCTCCATCGTCCCGCTGCCGCCGGCAGGCGGCAGGATGCCACGGATCAGGCCGGAGGACACGGGTCGTGCCGCCGGGCACGACGCGGCCCCGTCCCGGTGCCGAACCCGCCGCCCGGGCACAGGGCGCGGGTTCAGGCGGCATCGCGGCCTCTACAAGGGAGAGGCTTCCGCCCTGCGTCCGGCTGGGCCTTTTCCCTGCAGGAAGGCCCTGCCCGGCCAGGGCCGGGCGGGACGTCCCGCCGGGATCGTCCGCCTTCGCGTCGGGGTTGCCGCGAGGGCCGCCTTAGCTTTCGAGGTGGGATCCCCGGTTCGGGAGAGTGACCAGTCAGGGAGACGAAACCCGTCAGGACGGGCCCCGGAATCCCCGCAGGCGGGCCCTGGTGCTTCGGGAAGGGGTGCCCCCCCCGCAGAGCGGGGCCGTCCCGGCCCTTCCCGGAGAGGCGGCCATCCGGGACGCCTGCCCCCGCGCCATCTTCGCGGGAGCGGCCTCCGGGCCGACAATCCCCCTGCGTCCCCCCGGTACATGCCCGGTACTCCACTCTTCCGGGCAGTCCTTCCCGGGACGACACGCGGGGGGAGGCTCCGCCCGCCTCCCCTTCCCGGGCCGACCGGCCTACCGGCGCTCCCTACGCCCCTTCCCGCGGGACGGAGTCCCGGGCCCGGGCGCTCCCTGCCCCCCCTTGCCGAGAACATATAGACAGCAGGCGAGGAACCGGCCTTCCCGCCGGACGCCCCCCGGCCGCACGCCGCGCCCTTCCCCGGGACGCTGGCCCCGCCCCGGGCACCCCCCTGCCCGGGAGGCCCGACTCCGGCGCCCTGGCCGGGCGGGGTGGTAGTTCCCCGGCGTCCGGATTGCCTTTATAATATCCAATCTCCACCGTCACGGAACGGGCTTCCGCCTGGATCCCGCCATGAGCCACCCGGAGACCCTCCGCAGGGCCCGCGCCCGTCCAAAGGCGCCCCGGCCGGTACGGCGCTCGGCCGCCGTCCCCGCCAGCCCCCCGGGCGGAGGGATCCGGCGGGGACGCCGGACCGGAAGGCTGGAGGGCAGGCGCAGATGGGGCATCCCCCTGCGACGGCGCGTGACGGCCTGATCCGCCATGCAAGGAAGGGCCCTGGGATCGCCTGACCGGAGCGGGAGCCATGCGTCATGATTGCAGAAGGCATGAGTAACGCGCCAGCCGTCCATGAGGCCGCAAGCCTCCCGCGCCGCCCGCCGGCAGCCCGGAAGCCGCGGGGGCTCTGGCTCTGGCTCGCGGCAATCGGGGTGGCGCTCACCCTCTGCGGGTCGGAGACGGTATCCGGGGGCAGGAAGAACGTCTTCAACCCGGATCATTACACCCAACTGACCCATGTCGTGAGCGTCGCGGACGCCATCGCCGAGGGCCAGATCCCGCCCCGCGTCTCCCCGTTCCTGTCCCGCGGCCTCGGGAACCCCTACCACCAGTTCTACCCCCCCTTCTCCCACGCCGCCCCGGCGGCCCTCGGGGCGCTCGCGGGGGACGCCATGGCCGGATACGCGGCCGCCGCCGTCCTCTTCACGGCCCTGTGCTTCGTCTATTCCTGGAAACTCTCGCGCCTGCTCACCCTCTCGGACGCCTCCGCGGCGGCGGGCGCCTTCCTCTTCACCGCCGCGCCGTACCTCCTCTTCGACAGGATCTCCCGGTCAGCCTGGCCGGAGTACGCCGCCTTCTCCATGCTGCCCCTCGTCCTTTACCTTCTCCTGAGGTGGGCGGCCGCCGGGGGGCTCTGGCGCCTCCTGGCGGCCTCCGCGGCCCTGGCATGCCTGTTCGCGACCCACCTCGTGACGTCCTTCCTCTTCGCCTGCTTCCTCGCCGCCTTCGCGGCGCTCTGGTCGCTGAACTCCCTCCGCCTCCGCGGCGCGGAGGGCCGCGTGATCCGGGGGAAGATCGCGGGGAGGGTCCTGAGGGCTCTCGCGGCGGGGGCCTTCGGGGCCCTCATCGCCGCCTGCTACCTGGGGCCGGCCGCCCTCTACGGCGATCTTTACATGAAGAGGGTGCATCTCCCCGCGAGCCCTTTCGGCGACTCCAGGTTTTTCGTCCCCCTCCTGGCCCTCCTGAGCGCCTCGGACAGCAGGCTGGTGGAAACTGACATGGTGGCGAGCCTCAGGATCCAGATGGGGACGGCCCTGCTCCTGTCGTGCCTGGCGTACGCCTGGTCCCTCCTCCGCCCCC
>JAITEZ010000334.1 GCA_031281735.1 Deltaproteobacteria bacterium
GGAGACCGGCGCCGGGCAGGGCCCGGCGGCCCTGGATCCAGGCGGATCTCCCGGGCCGGCCGGCACGGGCCCCCGTGATGGACACTCCCGGCCAGGACCCTCACGGCGGGGCTTCGCGCAGGCAATCCTCAAGCCGGACCTTTCCGCGCAGGCCCTCCGCCACAGCCTCTTCCGGGCCGGGCCCCCCTTGCCGGAGGCAGCCGCCGAGACACTCCATCGCCATCTACGCAGGAGGCGCCGGTGCGCGGGCCGTCTTCCGGCGGATGCCTTACCCAGGGACGATGCGAGCCCTGCGGCTCAGGAGGGACGCCCGGAGCTATATCCCCGGAGGGATGTCCCTGAGGGTACCTCCGGAGGGGCACCTCGGAGAGAATCTCCTCCGGAAGTGCGGCTCCGGTAGGGCTGCACCTGATGGACGCCACGCATGTATTCTCCGGAGTTATCCTCCGGAGGCACGCTCCGGAAGGGCTGCCCCTGAGGGACGCCACGGTGGGTATATCAGGAGTTATCCTCCGGAGGCAGGCTCCGGAAGGGCTGCCCCTGAGGGACGCCACGGAGGGATTATCAGGAGTTATCCTCATGGGCCATTCTCCAGAGGCATGCTCAGGGAGACGGCTCCGTAAAGCCGGCTCCGGGTGGCATCCCCGCAAGGGTGACACAGGATCGGCCATGTACCGGCGGTTCCGGAAGGGCGAAGCCTGACCGCCGGCTAAGGATCGGGCACCCGGGGCGAGGCCCAGCGAGCCAGGCGGCTTCAGGCGGACCGGCACCGGCCGCGGAGCTCGGCCGCCCGCGCCCTCCGGTTCGGGCCGCCCCGCCCCCGGCGGGGCGCGGCTTCCCGGCGACTGCTTTACCTGAATCCTCATGTGGTGTAACCTGACCCATCGAGCCCCCACGGGTCAGGCCGGCCGTTTCCAGGCCCGCAGTCCACGGGGCGCGGGATCCCCGCCCGTCCGCCGCCCGCGCTCCCGCGCCCTCCCCTCCCACGGCGCCGGGACAGCCTTCTCCCGGCATCCCCCGCCGCCCGGAGGGAGAGCCCGTCCCCCGCCGATCCCTTCCCCGCCTTCCCCCCGCCGGGGGCTACAGGCCCCCCGCGCCGCCCGGCACGGAGACCAGATGGCCGAGACCAACGAAGGCATGCCCCTGTCCCTCGACCTTTACGAGGGAGACAGCTTCGACGGGCCCCTGGACCTGCTCCTGTACCTCATCAAGCGCAACGAGGTGGACATCAACAACATCCCGGTGAGCCTCATCACCGAGCAGTACCTGGAACACCTGAGGCTCATGGAGCCCCTGGATCTGGACACCGCCGGGGACTTCCTGGTGATGGCTGCCACCCTCGCCCAGATCAAGTCCCGGCTCCTCCTCCCCGTGACGGGCGAGGAGGGGGAGGGCGGCGAGCCCGCCGAAGATCCCCGGATGCAGCTGGTGAGGCCGCTTTTGGAGTACGCCCGCTACCAGGCGGCGGCCGAGGCCCTGGCGGGGAGGTACGTGCTGAACCGGGACGTATTCCCGCGGGGCGCCTGCGACGACTTCGGGGACGATCCCGCGGCCGGCGAGGAGGCCCCGCTGCTGGTGAGCCTCATCGGGCTGGTGGAGGCCTGGCGGGGGCTCGCGGTCAAGGCCAAGAGGGTGCACAGGGGCCTGAACTACAGCATCGAGACCATGACCATCGGCCAGAAGCTCCGGGCGGTCAGGGCCCATCTCGTCAAGGCCCGGAGCGCTCACTTCCTGGATCTCCTGGGATGCGGCCCCCCGGAGCTGGAAACCTCCGCCGGGGACGGGATCGCGCCGGCGGCCGGGGAGGGGCCGCACGCCGACGGCTCCGCGCCGGACGCCGAAACCGGCCGCCCGGCCGCGGCCGGTGCGGAGGCCCTTAGGGCTCCCGCCGCTCCAGGCTCTGCCGACTCCACCATTACCGCGGTCTACGCGGGGGCGGCAGGCGGCTCGGGCGCTCCCGCCGGCGAAGGCGCCATGGACACCGCTACCCAGGACACCTTGGACAACCCTGACGCCGCGGAAAACCCTGACACTCCGTATTCCACAGACACCATGGACGGCGCTTGTTCCCAGGACACCTGGCGCGGCGAGGCGCCTCCGGACGCCGGAGACGAGGAGGATGCCCCGGATCCCCGGGAGGATCCGCCTGCCCCTCCGCCGGAGGGGTTACCCGATACCGAGGGGGGCATCCTCGCCCGCCCCGGCATCCTGGAGTTCACCCCCCCGCCCCGCCACAGGCCGGAAACCGCCGCCGGAGGCGGCGATCCCCGCCTGGACACGATCCCGGACTTCCCCCGGCCCCCCGACCGTCCGATAAACGACCCCCTGGACGCCGCCCTGAGCTTCCTGGCCGTACTGGAGCTCGCCCGCACGGGTTTCCTCAGGATGTGGCAGGACACGGAGACGGACGCCTCCGGCCCCAGGCTCTTCCTGGCCGACCCGGATGCAGAGGCGAAGGAGGATCTCGACTACCGCTAGGCGAACGAGTCCACCGAGCCAGCGAAGAGAGCCCCGTCAGACGTCAGCCCACGCCGGGCGCGAGCCCGGGACCGGACGTCCGCCGCCGGGCGCGAGCCCGGGACCGGACGTCCGCCGCCGGACGCGAGCCTGGACCGGACGCCAGCCGCCGGACGCGAGCCCGGGACCGGACGCCAGCCGCC
>JAITEZ010000311.1 GCA_031281735.1 Deltaproteobacteria bacterium
TGCGGGGGCCGTCGCGCCCCCGCGCCCCCGCGGCGTGCGCCGCGGAAGCCCGCCTTCCCGTGGACGGCCGTCGCGCCGTCCCCTCGTGATGAATATCCCAGATCCCGGCGCGCCGTTCCTTTGCGCGCGTCAAGAAACGCCCGCCGCGGCCCGGCGGAAACCGGACCGCCGGGTCGGCCGGCCGCCGGGATCGCCCGTCGCGCGGCGCTTCTCGCGATTCCGGGGCGCGGAATAAAACCATAAAAAAAATTCACGCCCTCGGGTAAACGGGGCGCCGCGCGCGGTACCGCCGCGGCGGGCCGTCCTCGCCGAGACGATCGCCCTTGCCCTGTCCCCTTCCGGCATTCCCCGCCGTCCGGCGCCGATTCCGGCGCCGGCCCCTCGGCGGCGCCGCCCGGCGCCCGCGCGAAGGCGATCCCCCCGCCCCCGGGCCCGGATGCCGTCGGAAAGCCCGCCTTGCACGGCTTCCGGCCGGATCCCGGGCCCCGCGGCGCACCCCCCCGCGCGCGCCGCGGAAGGCCCCGCCCGCGGCCTCGCCCCGGACGCCGCCGGAAAGCCTGCCTTGTCAGGCTATACGTCCTGATCCCGGGCCGCGCGGCGCACCCGCGCGGCCCCTCACCTGTGGAGCATGAACTCTGCGGAGGCCACGCCCGCCCCGTTCACCAGGAAATCGACGCGGTGCAGGCCCGGGACCTGCCGCCGGACGGAGAGATCCCTGAAGGCCACGGGGTGGATGCCCCCGAGCTCGAGCTCTTCCCTCGCGGCCGTCTCCCTGATGAAGAACAGCCTGGTCCTCCGCCTCCCGCCCCCGCTCGCGGGGTAGCTCACGAGGTACTCCAGGCGCAGGATCCCGCCGGAGAACCCGCTCAGGCACGCATGGTAGAAGAGCTCCGCCGTCCCGCCTATCCTGATGTCGGAGGGGGTGACGGAGCAACGGGCACGGTAGATCCTCCTCCCCTCGCGCTCTGAGGGCACGGCGTAGCCGAAGAGGGCGAGGGCCCCCGGGTCTTTGATCTTCAGGAGGGTGCGCGCCCCGCGCCTCAGGATCCAGTCCGTCCTCGCCCCCCCTCCCTGGTGCTCCCGGGCGAAGGAGAGGAAGACACCTGGGTGGTACTTCGACACGTCGTTGAGCGAGTTCGCGCAGGACCGCCTCACGAAGAGGGAGGGATCGTCCAGGAGCCCCTCCAGGAGCCCCAGCACGGGGGAGGGATCCGCCACCAGGGCCGGGATCGCCCCTCCCCAGGGGAGGAGGAGGCGCGAGCCCTCCGAGGCCAGGCGCCGCACCTGCTCGTCCGGGCTCAGCGTCCAGCCCTTCATGACGGACAGGGCCCGCGGCGGGTCCGCCTCGACGAAGGGCCGCACCGCGAACTCCGCGGTGGTGCCCACCGTGAGCCGGGCCAGGGCCTCCATGCAGATCTCGAAGTCCTCCCCCGCAGCCCCCCCCGGACTCCCCTCCGGGAAGGCCCTGAGGGCCACGACCTCCGGCAGGACTATGCCCGGGAGCCCGGCGAACCCCCGGCCCCGGAAGCCGTGCATCCTGAAAAGGGCGCCGAGGGCCTCCGCGAGATCCCCCGGCAGGCGGGCCGAGAGCGCGCCGGCCAGGCGGGAGACGCGCTCCTTGAGCCCCAGCCCGGCGTAGGGCGGGGCCAGGGCCTCCCCCTCGAAGCCGGCGGAGTCGAAGCCCGGGCAGGCCTCCGCCGCGGCGGCGGAGAGCTCCCGCGCGAAACCCTCGGAAAACAACTCCTTGAATGGCTCTGGCATGCCGTCCCCCCTGCCCGCGAGAGGCGCGTGGAAGCGGGCGCGGGCAGGCCCCCCCGCGTCCGTCCGCGGCAGGGCCGCCCGTTTGCAAAGGCCCCGGCCCTGGGTTATGATTTTGCGTCCATACAACCTCCATGATACTACTTCGGCACCGCCCCGCGGAACCTGATCCCCGACCCTCCCCTCCCGCGCCCCGGCCGCCAGGCGATCCATCCCGTGCCGGCGCCCCTCCCGGGGGCCGCACGCCTGCCCCCACGGAAAGGCCCCCGATGACCCCCGCCACCCTGCCCCACGCCGCCCCGGCCTCGGCCCCGCGCCCTTCCGCCGGCCCGCCCCCCTCCGCCGCTTTCCCGCTCACGCTCGCCACGTGCCTGCTCGCCCTCGCGGCGGGCCTCGCACTCCCCGGCGCTGCCCGCGCCGTGCCCGTCGGGGAGACGGGTGCGCCGCCGCAGCTCGCGCCCTGGGCGGACTGGGTCCTGTTCGGGGAGGAGCACTACCGCTGCCCGGACCTGGACGGGGAGTACGAGGCGGGGAACTGCGTGCTGCCCCTGAAGCTCCGGATCGATCTCACGGACAGGGGGGGCACCTTCCGGGGCACCTGGGACGTGCGGGGCGGCAGGCGCCGCGTGAGGCTCCCCGGGGATCCCAAGGCCTGGCCGCGGGAGGTGCGGGACACGGCAGGCTTCTTCGGCGGGCGGGTGCCCGTGGGCACGGGGCCCCAGGGCGGCCCCGAGGCCGAGCTGGGGGAGGGCGTCCACGAGATCTCGGGGGAATGGTCCTGGACCCAGCTCCCGGAGACGGTCACCGTGCCCCTGGGGCCCTTCCCCCTGGTGACGGTGGACGGGCGCCCGCTGGAGTTCCCCGAGACCGACCTGGCCTGGGACCGGGGGGTGGCACGGATCTGGCTCAGGGATCCCGGCGCGTCCCCCGCGCCTCCCACCCCCGCGCCCGGCGGCCCCGCCGCGCCGGAGCCCGGCCTCATCGACGTGCGGGTTACCCGGCTCGTCGTCGACGACCTGCCGCTCGCGGTCACGACCCGGCTCAGGGTCACGGTCTCGGGCGAGCCCCGCGAGGAGCTCGTCCCCGGCCTCCTGCTCCCCGGCACGCTGCCGGTGGCCATCACCTCCCCCCTCCCGGCCCGGCTCACCGCCGAGGGGCTGCGGCTGCAGGCGCGGCCCGGCTCCTGGGAGATCTTCATCGAGGGACGCCTGGCGGACGGCCCCGGCACCACCCCCGCAAAGCCCCCCGCAGAGGCCGCCTCCAGAGGGACGCTGGCCCCCCCCGCCGCGGCGGCCGCGGGCGGGCCGTCCGGCGACGCCTTCACCGGCGGGCTACCCGCGATCCGCCTGGGGCCCGTCTCCGGGCTCTTCGGGCAGGAGTACTGGGCCTTCCAGGCGACCCCCTCGCTCCGCCAGGTCGAGGTGGAGGGCGGCATGCAGGTGGACGCCTCCCAGGCGGACATCCCCTGGCAGAACCTCCCGGTCTACGCCCTGGACGAGGGGGACTCCCTCACGGTGACGACCCTGCGGCGCGGGGATCCCGATCCGGGGCCGAACCTCCTGAACCTGAGACGCGACTGCTGGCTCGACTACTCCGGCAGGGGGCTAAGCTGCCGGGACCGCCTCTCGGGCCAGATGCGCCGCGACTGGCGGCTCACCGCCGACCACCCCTTCGAGATCGGCCAGGCGACCCTGAACGGAGAGCCCCAGGTGATCACCTGGCAGAAGAACTCCGAGGGCGAGGACGCGCCGGGCCTCCAGCTGAGGCAGGGCAGCGTGGACCTGGCCGCCGACGTACGCATCCCCGACTTCCGGGGAGAGTTCCCGGCCTCCGGCTGGGACCAGGATCTCCAGACGGGGATCCAGACCGTTAACCTCCCGCCGGGCTGGAAGCTCCTCAGGGTCTCGGGGGCGGACGCGACGGACGAGGCCGGCCTCCCCGCGGCGTGGCGGGACCGCTGGACCACCCTGGACCTCTTCATCGTGCTGGTGATGGTCTTCGCCACCTGGAAGCTCTACGGCCTCCCCCTGGCGGCCCTGTGCGCCGTCACCATGGCCCTCTCCTACCAGGAGTTCATGTGCCCCAGGCTGGTCTACCTCCACCTGCTGGCGGCGACGGCCATACTGCGGGTGCTCCCCCCCTCCGGCAAGGCCCGGGCCGCCGTCTCCCTCTGGCGCATCGCCGCCGGCCTGACGCTCGCCCTCACCTGCGTGCCCTTCGTCCTGCTCCAGGCCCGCTGGGCTGGATATCCCCAGCTGGAGCCCACCGTGACCCCCGCCGGGATGCCCTCCCTCGTCCTGGGGGGGGCCGCGCAGTCCCCGCAGGTCACCCTTTACGAGAGCGACGACTACGAGGACGCCGTCACTTCCTACGCCCCCGAGCCGGTGTTCGACAGGAAGGCGGAGGTGGCCCAGGCACCCCGGCAGTCCGCCCGCCTCCAGAGGGGCCGGGCGGATATTTCCCGGCCTGCCCCCGCCGCCCTCCCCGCCGCCGAGCTCGGCCGCAACGCGTTCAGCAACTCCATGCAGTCCGTCCAGACCGACGCCCAGGTCCAGAACAGCTTCCCCCGCCCCTCCTGGAACTGGCGGGTGATCCGTCTCGACTACAACGGACAGGCGGCCCGCGACCAGACCGCCTCCCTCACCCTCACGGGCCCGGGCTTCAACCGGTCCCTGGGCGTGCTGAGGCTCCTCCTCGCCGTGTGGTTCTCCCTCGC
>JAITEZ010000373.1 GCA_031281735.1 Deltaproteobacteria bacterium
ATCGCGATACTGGGCTCCAACGGCGCGGGCAAGACCACCTGCCTGAACTCCATCGTGGGGCTCACGCCACCGCGCTCCGGGGCGATCCTCTACGAGGGCCGGGACGTGCGGGGCCGCACCACCGACTCGCTCGTGAAGGACGGGCTCATCATGGTCCCCGAGGGGAGGCGCATCTTCCCCGCGCTCACGGTCCTGGAGAACCTCAGGATGGGCGCCTACCTCAGGCGCGACCGCCAGGGCGTCAGGGACGACCTGGACTACATCCTCTCCCTCTTCCCCATCCTCGCGGCCCGCTCCGGCCAGGACGGCGGGACGCTCTCGGGCGGCGAGCAGCAGATGCTCGCCATCAGCCGCGGGCTCATGGGGAGGCCCCGGATGCTCCTCCTGGACGAGCCGTCCCTGGGCCTCGCGCCCATCGTGGTCAGGAGCATCTTCGACACGATCAGGAAGATCAACCTCGAGCAGGGGACCACCATACTGCTGGTGGAGCAGAACGCCAACCTGGCCCTGCAGGTGGCCCACCGCGCCTACATCATGACGACCGGCGCCGTCACGCTCTCGGGCACGGCCCCCGAGCTCATGAACGACGAGGGCGTGCGGAAGGCCTACCTCGGGGGCTGAGCGCCCGCGCGCCCCGGGGGCGCCGCCCCCGCCGGAGTGGGCGCCCGGCGCCGGAGGCCGCGCGGCAGACGCCGGGGATCAGCTCCCTGGCGCGTTCCCCGGTGCTGCCGCCGGCGCACGCGTCGGCCATGGCGGCCTCCGCGAGGGCCTCCAGATCCCCCTCCCTGACGCCGATCCCCGCCAGCGTGGCGTGGATGCCCGCGTGTCGGGGGGGAGCCAGCGCGCCTCCTCGACGCAGCGCGCCCGGGCGGCCTCCAGCGGGAGGGCGGCCACGAAGTGGGAGCCTAAATACGCGGACTGGATGTGGCCCGACCGGGCCTTGGTCGCCGCACCTCCCGGAAGTGCCTGTTGAGCACGTCCGCGAGGCCGAAGGAGAGCCCGCATTAAGAAGATCACTGTTATGAGGGCAGGGGACCTCTTGGACTCTGGCGTGGAAGCTAACGCCTTCACGGCCTCCCCCGCCCCCCCCCGGCCGGGGCCCCGTCCGGCCCGCCGTCGGCGAGCCCCGCCGGCTGGCCGGCCAGGGAGAACACCCTCTCCATGGGGGTCCACTTCCCGCCGGGCAACGTCCACGGCGTGGGTACCTGGTACTTCCACATGGCCTTCTCCCACCTCCCCACCGCGGGCTCGGCATCGGCGAGCACCGCGGCCCTATCGAAGGAGAAGGAATCGTCGACGTCCATGATCATGAAGAGCCGGGTGCCGATCCTCCAAATCTCCATGTCCAGCACGCCCTGGGCGCGGATGTTCGCCGCGATCTCCGGCCATATCAGCCGGTGCGCCTCCTCGTACTCGGCGATGAGCGCCGGATCGTCCCTGAGATCCAGCGCCTGGCAGTATCTCCTTTTCCCGTTCATGTCCGCTCCGTTCCGGCCGCCCCGTCGAACGACGTGACCGCCCTGTCCAGGTGAGTGGAGCCGCCGTCCACGAAAAACCACTGGCCCGCGTTGTGGGGCGAGCGGGGTGAGGAGGAACACCGCGGCGTTGGGGGTCTCCTCCACTGCGGTCATGCGGCGCCCCAGGGGTATGTTGGCCGTGATCCTGGCGAGCCCGGCCCCGGGAACCGGGAAGGTGCGGATCCAGAAGTCGTATAGCGGCGTACACGCCTCGGCGGGGACTGAGGCGCTCACGCGGACGCCGTCCGCCAGGAAGGCGGCGGCACTCTCCCGCGTGAGCGGGAGGCCGCGGCCCTTTGGAGGCGGTGTAGCAACCGGTGCCGCCCCGGCCCGTCACGGCCTCCTTCGAGCTCACGTTCAGGATGGCGCCCAATGTTCCTGTGCCTGCCGGCGTGGGACAGCGCCGTCTCGGGGGAGACCGAGTAGCCGGTCCTGGCGGGGAAGTTGCAGATGAACACGTCGGCGGGGGTCCTGGAGGCCACCGACCCGTAGAAGTCGGCGATTACCTCCTGGGTGTGCGGGAAATTACCTCATGGGTGTGCGGGAAATGGTACGGGCTCATGATCATCACGCCGTCCAGCCCCTTTCCGCGGGCGTGGCTGGCCAGGGCGAAGCACTCGCCCGGAACCATCCGGCTCGCGCCGGCGAAGGAACGCATCCCGCCCCTGGGGAAGGAGGCCGCTGTGTCTAGTCTATGAGCTCCCTGTGCCTGTCCATGTCCAGGCCGATGAACTCCCCCGTGTCCCCGGGACCATGAACCCGGGGACGCCGCCCCGGAGCAGGCGGGCGCAGACCCGTTGGCTGCCCCCGGCGTCCGGGCGCCCCGCGGGGCCGGGGACGGCCACGGCGGGCGTCATGAACTGGCTTTCCATGCGTCCTCCCCGGCGTCCCGTACCCGCCGGCTTGCCGGTCATCCCCTCTTGCAGGCCCGTCAAGCGTTCACAGGCGGGATGATATGAGCGCCGCCCGGGCACGCTTTAGCATACAGTGATAAAAGCATTTTGACTATATCAATTTAATCATACATATTGCGTTTTATGCCGCCCCCAGGCGGCGCCGCTACCCGAAATTACTTCGGAGGCCCCGCGCCCCCGCGCCCCGTAAAGGGCCGGCCGCGCGGCGCGGGCGCGCCCGCCGAGGCCCCGACCAGTCCGGCGCCGTCCCCGCCCGCGGGGCCGCCGGGAAAAGCGTCCGGACAGCGAGCCGGACGCCGCGGCCGTTCCCTCGTCCGGGCCGATATCCAGCCTGGCGGCGGCAGCGCGCGGCAGGCACGGC